>NZ_BAAASD010000006.1:0-347321 GCF_039532705.1 Streptomyces sparsogenes subsp. cuspidosporus
GGCACCCGGCGCCGCCCCGGGGCCCGGTGGCGCCCCGGCACCCGGCGCCGCCCCGGGGCCCGGTGGCGCCCCGGCACCCGGCGCCGCCCCGGGGCCCGGTGGCGCCCCGGCACCCGGCCGACCGTCCGGCCCGGGGCCGGCCGTCAGCCCCCGGTCGACGCGGCGAGCAGCGCCGTGTCGTCGGCCACGTGCCCCGGCGCGCCGAGCAGCCCCAGGGAGCGGTCGATGATCCGCTGCGGGTCGCTCCGCGCCGCCGCCGACAGCCCCGCGCAGTCCGCCCGCAGGGACGCCAGCCCCTCGTCGAGGGAGACGCCGCTGTGCTCCACCAGGCCGTCGGTGAACAGCAGCAGCCCGCCGCCGCCCGGCAGCCGCGCCTCGTGGTCCTCGGCCGGGCCCAGCGCGAGCCCCAGCGGAACGCCCGGCCGGGTCTCCAGGAAGCGGGTGGCCTCACCCGCCACCAGCAGCGGCGGAAGATGGCCGGCCGAGGCGTACCGCAGCCGGTGGGTGCGCGGCTCGTACACCGCGTACAGGCAGGTCGCGAAGTGCTCGACGTCCAGCGACCGCAGATACGCGTCCAGCTTGGCCAGGAGACGGCCCGGGGAGGCACGGTCGAGCGCGAAACCGCGCAGGGCGGGCCGCAGCCGGCCCATCACGGCCGCCGCGTTGACGTCATGGCCCATGACGTCGCCGATCGCCAGCCCCATGGCGCCGTCGGGCAGCGCGATCACGTCGTACCAGTCGCCGCCGACCTCCGCCCCGAGGGTGCTGGCCCGGTAGTACGACGCGGTGCGCAGCCCGGCCACCTGCGGCAGGTGCTGGGGGAGCAGCGCCCGCTGCAGGGTCAGGGCCAGCCGGCGCTCGTTGCGGAAGCGCGCGGCGTTGTCATAGGCGAGGGCCAGCCTCCCCGCGATCGCGTCGAGGTACTGACGCTCGTCCTCGCGGTACCCCGGCCCGCGCCTGGCGACGGCCAGCGCCCCCAGCGTCCGCCCGTGGGAGACCAGCGGCACCGCCAGGACGGTGGGGGGCGGGGCCGTCCCGTCGCCGCCCGTGCCGAGGCTCCGGCTCAGCGCGCGCTCGAGGTCCTCCGGGGCGGCCGTCCGCTCGCCCGCCGCGAACACCGGCCGCTCCGCCCGCGGATCGGTGACCCGGACCCGGATCTCGTCGGCGAACTCCGGGATCAGCACCCCCTTCGTGGCCCCCAGCACCTGCGGCGGGTCCAGGCTGTCGGAGAGCACCATGCTCGCCTGGGCCAGCGAGGTCAGCATGGCGGCGTGGCGGCGGCTCTCGGTGAGCACCTCCTCGCGCAGCCGGGACAGCTCCAGGTTGGCGCGCACCCGGGCGAGCAGCTGGCGGGCGGAGAACGGCTTGGCGAGGTAGTCGTCCGCCCCCGCCCGCAGCCCCTGCACCGTCGCCTCCTCCCCGGCCCTGGCGGTCAGCATGATGATCGGCAGCCGGACGGTCCGCGGATCCGAGCGCAGGGCCCGTACGAGGGCGAATCCGTCCAGCCGGGGCATCATCACATCGGTCAGCACCAGGTCGACCGGGTGCGACACGGCGGTCTCCAGCGCCGTCCGGCCGTCCCCGACCAGCAGCACGTCGTGCTCCGGGACGAGCAGCTCCTTCAGATAGCCGCGCACATCGGGGTTGTCGTCCGCGACCAGCAGCAGCGGCCGGCGGGCCGTCTCGCCGTCCCGCGCGGCCGTCGAGGGCCGGCCTCCGGCCACGGAGGCGGGGGCCGGGGCGGCGCCGGTGTCCGTGGCCGGATCCCCCTCGGCCACCGGCCCGCTCCGCAGGCCGCGCAGCGCCTCCCCGGCATAGGAGGCGGTGCGCTCGCGATGGACGGCCTCGGGCAGGCGGCGCCCGGTGGCCACCTCGTCCGCCGCCAGGTGGGCGGCGCCGAACGGCACCTCCACGGTGAACGTGCTGCCCTCGCCCGGCCTGCTGCGCACCGACACCGTGCCCCCGTGCAGCTCGACCAGGTCCTTCACCAGCGCGAGGCCGATGCCGCTGCCCTCGTGGGACCGCGAGAGCGCCCCGCGCACCCGGTGGAAGCGGTCGAACAGATACGGCAGCTCCTCGGGGGGCACTCCGGTGCCGGTGTCCGCCACGGTCAGCCGGGCCCGGTCGCCGACGGGGCCCACACGCACCGTGACCCCGCCGGCGAAGGTGAACTTCAGGGCGTTGCCGAGCAGATTGAAGACGATCTTCTCCCACATCTCCCGGTCCACGTGCACCGGCTCCGGCAGCGGCGGGCAGTCCACCCGCAGGCTCAGCCCCGCCAGGTCGAAGGCGGAGCGGAAGACCCCCGCCAGCTCCGTCGTGAGCCGTGCCAGGTCCACCGGCTCGAAGCTGCCCTTCAGCCGCCCGGCCTCCGCCCTGGAGACATCGAGGAGCGTGTTGACCAGCTTCAACAGGCGCAGCGCGCTGCGCTCCGCGAGCTCGAGCTGCCGGCGCCGCCCGGGTCTGTCCTCCTCCGCGAGGGCCTGCTGCACCGGGCCGAGCAGCAGGGTCAGGGGGGTGCGGAACTCATGGCTGACGTTGGAGAAGAACGTCGTCTTGGCGCGGTCCAGCTCGGCCAGCGCCTCCGCCCGCAGGCGGTGCTCCTGCTGGGTGCATGCCGCGGCCAGGGCCGCGCTGACGCCGGAGGAGAGCACATCGAAGAAGTCCCGGTAGGGCCCGTTGACGGGCAGCCGGGGATTGACGCCCATGACGAGCACGCCCGCCACCTCGCCCGAGCGGATCAGCGGATGGGCCAGCGCGTCCTGTCCCGGCCGCCCGAGCGCCGAGCCCGGGAGCCGGGCCGGAGCCGCGTCCCCGACCACCGTGGCCAGGCGCGCGGCGAGCCCCTCCTCCTCGGCGGCCCGGTCGAGCCGCAGCTCCGCGGGCGGCCCGGCGGCGTCCCCCGGCAGGGACGTGGCGGCCGCCAGCCGGAGCGTCCCGGGCTCCGAGGTCAGGTAGACGGCGGTGAACGGCACGTCCTCGCGGTGGGCGTCCAGCATCTCCGCGACCGTCCGGGCGACGTCCTCGGGGCTGAGCAGCCCGGTCGTCCGGGAGCCGAGGGCGGCCAGCAGCCGCAGCCGCCGCTCGCCGAGCACCCGGGCCGTGGTCTCGGTGACGACGCCCAGCAGGCCGCCCACCGTGCCGTCGGGCAGCGGCACCGGCTGGAAGGACAGGTCGTAGTAGGACTGCTCGGGAAAGCCGCGCCGGGTGTACACGAAGCCGATGTCGTTGACCAGGATCGGTTTCCGGCTGTCCACCACGGAGCGCATGAGCGGGCCGGCGCTGTCCTCCCAGGTCTCCGGGAAGACCTGGCTGCACGGGGCGCCCAGGGCGCCCGGGTGCTTGCTGCCCAGGAGGGAGGCGTAGCCCTCGTTGTACAGCATCCTGAATTCGGGGCCCCAGAACAGCACCATGGGCTGCTCGGAGAAGAGGACGATACGGAGCGCCTCGGTCAGCCGCACAGGCCAGGTATCCGTCCGCCCCAGAGGGGTCGCCGCCCAGTCGATGTCACGCATCAGCCGACCGGGCGAGCCGCTCTCGGCGAACAGCTCCGCCACCTCTGAGTGCTGCCTCACGGGCCCGTTCATGGAGTCGGCTCTCCTCAGTCACAGTGTGGCACAGAAAGCGACTTAAGCGGCAAATGATATGATGTCCCGCGCGGAACCCGGCAGCGGCCGAGCGGAGGTTCGAGATGGGGAACAGGGACTGAGTGTCCGGGCCCACGCCGCAGGGCGGCGAATCGCCGCCGGAGCGCCACGCGTCACTCCCCGAGCGGTGCCGCGAGGCGTTCCACGGGTCCCCGATCGGGCGGGGGTGGCGGCGCGGCAGCGAGTTCGAACTGTCGCACCGGGCCATGGGATTCGCCGCGCTCGGGTTCCTCACCCTCGTACCGCTGCTGATCGTCGTCGCCGCGGCCGACCCGGTCAACCGGCACGGCTTCGCCCAGTGGCTGACCGAGGGCCTCGGGGTGTCCAGGGGCTCGCGCGACGAGGTGCTGCGGCTGTTCGCCCCGCCGCGGCAGGCGTTGGAGACCACGACCGCGTTCGGTCTGGCCACGCTGTGCGTCTTCGGCCTCCGGTTCGGCGCGGCGGTGCAGATCGGCTACGAGAAGGTGTGGGAACTCTCGCCGGGCCGCTGGCACACCGTCTGGCGGCATCTGGTGTGGCTCGCGGTGCTCATCGGCTACCTGATGCTGTCCTCGCACCTGTGGCCGGGGTGGCGGCTGTGGGTCGGGATCGTGGGCACGGTGCTGTTCTTCTGGTGGTCCCAGCGGGTGCTGCTCGGCGGGCGGATCGGCTGGGGCGCCCTGCTGCCCGGGGCGCTGGCCACCGGGGTGGGCCTGGTGGGCCTGCGGTGGTTCTCCCAGCTGGTGTTCTCCCCGCTGATCGCCTCCAGCGCCGTCTCGTACGGCCCGGTGGGGACGGTCCTGGTCGTCCAGTCCTGGCTGGTCGGCGTCGGGTTCGTGGTCTTCGGCGGGGCGCTCCTCGGCAGGCTGCTGCACGAGGAGTGGGTGGTGCTGGCGCAGCGGCGCCGGCGCGGGAAGAGCTGACGCCGACCCGCCCGGCGGCCCTCGCCGGACGGGTCGGATCGGTGGCACCGCCCGGGGGCGCCAGCCGGCGGCACCGGGCGGTGCCACCCGGCGGCGGGGGCTCAGAAGCGATACGGGGTCAGATAGTCCGGCATCAGGATCCGCGTCCCGGGCGCGGTCGCCCGCACCCGGTCCAGGAAGCCGTTCAGGTCGATCGTGGGGTCCTGCCGGGGGCCGTCCGCCAGCGGCTCCTCGAAGACGTCCCAGTGCACCGGGACGACCGTGCCGGGGTGGCCGAGGGCCGTCAGCAGCCGGGGCACATAGCGGTGGGTCGAGGTGCTGCTCGGCACCGCGACCATCGCCACATCGGGCCGCAGGCCCGCCGCGTCCCGCTCGCTGAAGTCGCTCGCCCCCATCAGGAACGCCGACGGGCCGTCGCCGACCGTCACCTGGAACGCCAGCGTGTCCCCCTCCGGCAGGTCGGCGACGGTCTCGGGCTTCGCGGCGGGCGGGGCGTTCAGCGTGCCCGGGGCGAAGTAGCCGTGGGCCTTGTTGCGGCTGTGGCGGCTGGCGACCACCTCCACCACGAAGCCGTGGAAGTCCAGCACCTCCCCGCCCTTGACCACGATGATCCGGCTCGCGTCCACCCCGAAGGCGCGCAGCAGGTGGTACGTGGTCTCGGTGCCCACGATCCGCGCGTCGGTGGAGCGGGCGATGAACGGCACGTCGTTGATGTGGTCCCAGTGGCTGTGGCTGACCAGGACCAGCTCCGGGCGGCCGATGTGCTCGGCGACCAGGCCCTCGTTGATCTCGAGTTCGGTGTCCTCGTTGAAGGAGCCGGTGAACAGGCCGGTCTCGAAACGGGTCAGAAAGGGGTCGGACAGCACGGTCCGCCCGTCGAAGTCGATCCGCCACCCGGCGGTCCCCAGCCAGCGGAACTCCGCCTCCGAGACCTTCCTGGTCCGGCGCGGTGCCCCGGCGGCCCGCGTGGCCGTGGACAGCACCGGGACGGCCGCCCCCGCGGCGGCCCCCCGGAACAGCAGACGGCGGTTGAAGCGTGGTGTCCTCTCGTCGCTCATGGCCACAGCACAGCAGGCGCCGATCGCCCACGTCCAAGATCGAATCTTCCGCCATCGATATGCGAGCGGATATCACCCCAGGTCAGCGCCGCTGAGATGATCCACCGCGAGCCGGGCCGCCCGGCCGATCGCCGCGTCCACGGCCGGGTTCGCGGTGCCCGGGTCGCGGGTCTCGGCGAAGACCGCGACCGCGTAGCACCCGCCGTCCGGGCGGTGCACCACGCCCGCCTCGATGTGCAGCCCCGGCAGCGTGCCCGTCTTCGCGGCCACCCCCACGTCGCCGGGGAACCCGGAGGCCAGCCGGTGGCGGAAGACCTGTCGGGCCATCAGCTCGCGCACCAGCGCGCACGCCCGGGGCGGCCCCGCCTCGTCCCGCCAGATCAGCGCCAGCAACCGGGTGATGTTACGGGCCGTGCTGCGGGTGGTCCGCCGCGGGTCGAGCACCCGCAGCCGCCGCAGCCGCTCCGCGTCCAGGGTGGGAAAGACGGCCGCGAACTCGGCCTCGTCGCGGGCGCCCACGTCCTCCAGCATCGACTCCAGCAGCTCGCGCGGGCCACCCACGACCACCGTGCGGTCCAGGCCGAGTTCGGCGGCCAGCAGCCGCACGGTGTCCAGGCCCACCCGGCGCATCAGCACGTCGGCCGCCGTGTTGTCGCTCACCGACAGGGCGAAGAACGCCAGGTCGCGCAGGGACATCTCGACGTCGTCGACGCATCCGGCGGTGCCCCACCCGCCGAGGCGGTCGGCCGCCGTCAGCAGCACCCGCTCCCGCGGGTCGAGTTGTCCGGCCGCCGACTGCCGCGCGAACTCCAGCACCAGCAGGATCTTGAACAGGGACGCGATCACCACCGGCTCGTCGGCGCCCACGCCGACCTCCCGCCCACCGCCCACGGGAATCGCGTGCAGCCATCCCCGGGCCCCCGCTCCCTCGAAGACCCCCGCCACCTTCTCCTCGATCGACGCCAATGCCACGGTCCCTCCCGCACGTCGCGTATGGTCGGCCGGTGGATCTCATACGCCACCTGCGGCTGTTCATTGTCGTCGCCGAGGAGCTGCACTTCAGCCGCGCCGCCGAGGCGCTCGGCATGGCGCAGCCCCCGCTGAGCCAGGCCGTCCGCAGGCTCGAGGGCGAGATGGGGGTGGAGCTGTTCGACCGGTCCCGCCGCCAGGTGGAGCTGACCGCCGCCGGAGCGCTGCTGCTCCAGGAGGCGCGTGAGCTGCTGGCCCGCGAGGAGCGGCTGCGTACGGTGATGCACCGGGCCCGCACCGGGGCGCTGGCCACCCTGCGGGCCGGAGTGCCGCCCCAGACCCCCGCCCGCACCCTGCACGCGCTGCTGTCGGCGTGCGCCGAGCGGTGCCCGGGCCTGCGGATCGATCTCCAGGAGGTGGACACCGCCGAGCAGTTGCGGCTGCTGTCCTGCGGCCGGCTCGACGTGGGCTGGGTGGACCACCCCGTGGACGCCACCGATCTGGCGCTCGGCCCCGTGGTCGGGGTCGAGCTGGGGGTGGTGCTGGCCCGCACGTCCCCGCTCGCCCGCCTGTCCGAGGTCTCGCTCGCCGATCTGGCCGGCCACGACCTGGTGCTCTTCCCCCGGGCCGGCGCACCCGGCTGGTACGACCGGACCCTCGAGCTCTGCCGGGCCGGCGGCTTCGCCCCGCCCGCCGTCCGCCACGCGCGCAACCCCGAGTTCCTGGTCGGCCTGGTGTCCGCGGGGTGCGGGGTGGCCTTCGACGACGGCCGGGTGGCCGGCCGGGAGCCACGGGTGGTCTGGCGGCCCCTCGCGGGGCGCCCCCTCGTCCAGCGGATGTCCGCCGTCTGGCCGGTCGAGCGCGCGCACCCTCAGGCCCGGCGGTTCGCGACGATCGCCGCGGAGGTCGTGGCCCGGGACGCGACGACGGCCCGGCGGTGGCCCGCGCCCTCCCCGGAGGGGGACGAGGAACGGCCGAGGCCGTGGTCGGTGGTCTACGCACCACCCGTCGGACCCGCGCCCGATCACACGGATGGCTGAGCCTGTCGCGGAGTCACGGCGTTGATCATCGCGGGTCAGATCTCCCGGGCGCGGGCCATCAGGGAGCGCCCGATGAGAACACAGGTGACGACCGCGACGCCGAGCAGCACCAGCATCCAGGGCCAGGCGGCGCCGAACCCGAAGAGGGCCCCGTCGCGGATGCAGCGGATCCCGTACGTCACGGGATTGCCCCAGGACAGCCATCGCAGCACGGGGGCCATCTGCGGCGCCGGATAGAACGACGGGCTGGCGAACAGCAGCGTCGGCGCGAGCACGTTGATGGTCACCGAGAAGCGCTGGAAGTCCTGGAAGAACGTGGCGAGCAGCAGATACAGGCCGTTGAAGGCCATGGAGGCGACCGCGATCCCGCACAGGACCGCCACCCAATGGCTCGGTGGCCAGCGGAAGGTGAACACCAGCAGCGAGACACCGAGCGCGGCCAGGCTCTGCAGGAGGACCAGCAGCGTGCTGACGAGGAGTTTGCCCGCCACATAGCTGCCGCGCCGCAGCGGGTAGGACCAGAGTTCGACATCCATCCGGCCCAGGCGCTCCTGGAAGAGGGACGTCCCCGCGGTGGTGGCCGCCGCGAGCATCGACGAGAGCAGCAGGGCGGGGACGGCGAACTCCGGGTAGCCGATGGGCCGGCCCTCGTACCGCACCTCCCCGACCAGGCGGGACAGAGAGGTGGCGAACAGCAGCAGATAGACGGCGCTCGGAGTGATGGCCAGCAGCAGATTGGTGCGGTTGCGGGTGAGGAGGAGGTACTCGCGGTACATCGTCGCCGCGACATCGCCGCGCAGCGGGGACGGCCGGGCCGGTGCGGGCGCCGTGGCCCCGGGCTGGGGCGGAGCGAGGTCAGCCGTCATGTCCGGCCCCCACGAGCGTCAGGAAGGCGTCCTCGAGCGACGGTGTGCGGTACTCGACCGCGCCGATGCCGATCCCCAGGGCCTCCGCGCGGGTGAGCAGCGCCGGCAGGCGGGCCCGGGTGCCCTGGCCCTTCACCTCGACATGGCCCTCGCCGACGCTCACCCGCAGCTGCGGCCCGCCCCGTCCGAGCACGGCCAGCAGTTCGCCGGTGTCCCGCGGGCGGTCCGGGCGGACCAGCGCCACCTGGCCGCCGAACCGCTCGGCGAGTTCGCGCGGGGCGGCGAACTCCACCAGCCTGCCGTGGTTGATCACCAGCACCCGCCGGCAGTTGCGCTCCAGCTCCTCCACGTAGTGACTGGTCCACAGGATGGTCGTGCCCTGTCGGCGGCGCAGGTCGTGCAGCAGGCTCCACACCTGGTGGCGGCCGCTCACATCCAGCCCGGCGGAGGGCTCGTCGAGCAGGAGCAGCGGCGGATCGCCGAGCAACGCGCGGATGACCTGGAGCCGCCTTCGCTCGCCACCGGAGAGGGTGAAGGCCAGCTGGCCGGTCTTGCCGGCCAGGCCGAAGGCGGCGAGCAGATCGTCCACCTGCCGCCGGATGTCCCGCCAGCGCAGCCCCTTGAACGCGGCGGTGATCCGCAGATTGTCCAGCGCGGGCAGCATCATGTCGAACGGCCCGTTCTGGTGGACCGCGCCGATGCGGCGCTTCGCGGCCCCTGTGGGCTCCGCGGGATCGACCCCGAACACCTCCAGGGTGCCCCGGGTGGGCACGGTGGCACCGCAGATCATCTTGGTGAGCGTCGTCTTCCCCGCCCCGTTCGGGCCCAGCAGCCCGATGACCGCACCCGGCTCGATGTCGAAGGACAGGTCGCTCACCGCGTCCTGTGTCATCCCGCTGTACCGCTTGACCAGGCCGTTCGCGTGGACCGCGGCCGTCATGCCGAGGGGCCCGGGGCCGGGGCGTCCGCGGCCAGCAGGAGCCCCTGCCCGGCCAGCGAGTCCAGGAAGTCGCGCACGTCCCGCGCGACCACGGCCGCCTGCACGGTGTCCTCGAGGGCGTAGCGCCGCACCGTCTCCGCCACGACGGCATCGACGGTCCGCCCCTCGGACACCAGGAGCCACAGCTCGGCCGCCGTGCTGTTGAGCGTCTGGAACTCACCCGACCCGGCGTCGTAGAGCCGCACTTCGCCGTCGTCGGCCATCCAGACGACATCGGTGGCGATCCGGTAGCGCATGGGCGTCTCCCTTCAGTCGACGAGGGGCAGCAGGCGGCGGCCGGCGGTCTTCCAGTCCTCGTACACCGGATGGACCGTGTCGTCCCGGACCAGATGGGGGCGGAGCATCTCCTCCTGGTGCTCGACCAGTTGCCGCCCGTCCACCCCGGTGGCCCGCCACCAGTTGGAGATCATGGAGTGGCGCAGCATCCGGCACAGATGCCGGCCGTTGCGGTGCACATCGCCGGTCTCCGCCATGTGATAAGCCCGGCAGCCACCGCCGCAGGCCGCCCGGATGTAGCAGCGCCGGCAGTCCTTGAGATTCTCGCCGCTGAATACGCTGTTGGTGCGCATATCGGCCAGCACCGGGGCCGCGAAGAGTTCGGCCAGCGGGCGCTGCCGTACGTTACCGGCCTTGTGCACGGGCTCGGTGACGAGCTTGCACGGATAGACATCGCCCAGTGAATTCACATATATTTCGTTTCCGCCCATGCCGCAATTACCCCTGATGGAACAGGGCTTGGCGGCCCGGGGGCCGTCGGGCAGCAGTTTGTCGGCCATCGGATTGACCCAGAAGAATTCCTGGATCTTCTGGAAGTCCAGCCATCCGAAGTCGTATCCGTCGGTCGCGGCGCGGCCGAGGTCCGAGTGGTACATGAGGCGCACCCGGCGCACCTTGAGATCGTCCACGAATGCGCAGACCTTCTCCAGCGCGTCCACGTTCTCCGGGGTCACCACATGATTGATGACGGGCACGACACCCGCCTCGTTGAGCAGGCCGAGGCCCTTGCCGGTCCGCGCGAAGGTGCCCTTGCCGCGGGTGCGCTCGTGGATCTCGGCCGTGCCGCCGTCGATGCTCACGGTCACCGTGCCGAAGATCTCCGCGATTCGCCGCGCGGTCTCGGGCGTGCGGATCATCGTGCCGTTGGTGATCATGTTGGTGGTCAGGCCCCGCGCGCGGGCGTGCGCGGCGACCTCGAAGAGGTCCTTGCGCAGCATCGGCTCCCCGCCGGTGAAGATGAACTGCCGCACGCCCATGTCGGCCGCCTGGTCGACGAGGTCGAGCGACTCCTCGGTGGTCAGCTCGCCGGGCAGGCACTTCTCCGAAGAGGCGTAACAGTACGGACAGCGCAGATTGCAACCGTCGGTGATCGCGTAGTAGACGGTCGTGAGGTCCGGCTCGGGGTGGCGCACCGCCGGGCGGTGCCCGGGCAGATAGACGATCCACTTGAGGACCAGGGTGGCCAGCACGCGCTCCACGTCGACGGACCCGTCGCCGGGGGACGGGGGCGCCTGGCCGCGGACCAGTGCCTCCAGGACGGCGGATTCCGGCTCGGTCAGCACACACCAGGCGGCCAGCTCGGGATTGGTGACCAGCCGCCTTCCCGAGTGCCGGAAATAGACGAGATCTTCCGGAACGATCAGGTCGTACCACTGCTCCAGCAGCTTCATCCTGTACCTCCAAAGAGCAGGCGGGGCGCCGGCCGTGCGCCGGGCCCCGCCTGCCGGCCGACGGGGAATGCCGAGGGCCGTGGGTCAGATCTCGAGTCTCTGCTCGGACTCGGCGTTACCGGAGCCGGCGCCGGCGCCGCCGCTGCAGTCACAGGAGCACGGGAGTTCCACGCCGAACTCGACGGGGAGCATTTCCGGCTTCACCCAGGCAGGCTTTTCCATGGTTCATCCTTTCTCGGGACGGGGTGCTTGGGACGGGTGCTCGAGATCACCGCTTTTCGCGCGGGCCGGCCCCTTGTACTCAGGCGCGATCGACGATGGGCGCATGACGTATTCCCATCGCAAGGGCGGGGTGTGGTTCCGCGGCGGATCTGCCGAGCCCTCACAGCATTGGGGCAGCCGGTTGTGGTGTCAACGGGAACAGGGAAATCCGGATGTCCGGTGATCCGGGACCGGCGGTCGGTGCCCCGGCCCGCACACTGTTCACGCCATTTTCTCGCGCCGATTCCATGGCACCCCGAAAGACCCTTGCGCTGTGCGTCCCGATCATTTCCGCATTCGGTGGCGAGTGGCGGGGAATCATCAGAGTGACGGGAGTGGCCGGATTTTCGTCGGGCCCGCGCTTTCCGGGATGCGCGGGCCCGTCCCGGGGAGGCCCCCGCACCCCTCGCCCCCGTGCCCCGCCCGTGGCCTGGCATGCTGGCCCTGTGAACGGACCGGAGATCGACGTCAGCCTGGCCCCCGAACTGCGGATGTTCGCCGTCCCCGAGCGGCGCCGGGAACGGACGGCCGTCGTCACCGACGGGGCGTCCACGCTCGGACACGTCATCGAGTCGCTCGGCGTCCCGCTCACCGAGGTCGGCGGGGTGCTCGTGGACGGCCGGGACACTCCGGTGTCCCATGTGCCGCGCGCGGGGGAGTGGGTGGAGGTGCGCGCGGTCGCACGGCCGCAGCGGGTGCCCGGGGCGCCGCTGCGCTTCCTGCTCGATGTGCACCTGGGGACGCTCGCGCGGCGGCTGCGGCTGCTGGGCGTGGACGCGGCCTACGAGAGCGAGGACATCGGCGACCCCGCCCTCGCCGCGCTCTCCGCCGCCCAGCGGCGGGTGCTGCTCTCCCGGGACCGGGGGCTGCTGCGGCGGCGCGAGCTGTGGGCCGGGGCGTACGTCTACAGCGACCGGCCCGACGACCAACTGCGCGACGTACTCGGCCGGTTCGCCCCGGTGCTCGCCCCCTGGACCCGGTGCACCGCGTGCAACGGGCCACTGGAGGACGCCGACAAGGACGCGGTCCGGGAGCGCCTCGAACACGGCACCCGCCGCACCTACGACGTCTTCGCGCAGTGCACGGCCTGCGAGCGCGTGTACTGGCGCGGCGCGCACCACGCGCGTCTCGAGGCGATCGTCCAGCGGGCGCTGGGCGAGTTCGGCGCCGCCGCGCGCTAGCTAGCGCCCGAGCCGCCCCCGAGCCGGTTCCGGGCCGGGCGCGGCCCAGGCCCGGCCGGCGGCCCCGCCCGTGCGGCCGGGCCCCGACCGCCGGATGAATCGTGTCAACCTCTTCCCTGACGCAACCCTTGACGCACGCCCTCGCGCGCCCATAACGTCCTCGCAACCTGATCGAAACGTTTCAATTTCGGCTCCCGGGAACCGCCCTCCCCCGAAGGAGACGCATCGCCATGACCGGATCCGGACCAGCCGCGGGACCCCGTATGAGCCGCAGACGGGCGCTGGCCGCGGGTGGCGCGACCGCCGCCGTGTGGGCCGCGGGGCTGACCGCGAGTGGCGCGGCCCCGGCCGCCGCCGCGACGCCCGCCGAGGCCGCCCCGGCGCGGCTGACCCCCTTCCCCCTGGCCGCCGTACGGCTGCTGGAGAGCCCGTTCCTCGCCAACATGCGACGCACCCTGGCCTATCTGCGCTTCCTCGACCCCGAACGGCTGCTGCACACCTTCCGCGCCAATGTCGGACTGCCCTCCGCCGCCGAGCCGTGCGGCGGCTGGGAGGCGCCGAACGTCCTGCTGCGCGGCCACAGCACCGGGCACCTGCTCTCCGCGCTGGCCTTCGCCCACGCCAACACCGGCGAGGACCCCTACGCGGACAAGGCGCGCCGGATCGTCGCGGCACTCGCCGAGTGCCAGGCCGCCTCGCCCGGCGCCGGCTACCGGGCCGGGTACCTGTCCGCGTTTCCCGAGCGGATCTTCGACGAGCTGGAGGCGGGCGGCAAGCCCTGGGCCCCGTACTACACCCTCCACAAGATCATGGCCGGGCTGCTGGACCAGTACCGGCTCAGCGGCAACGACCAGGCCCTCACGGTGCTGCGGGGGATGGCCGCCTGGGTGGACTCCCGCACCGCCCCGCTCGACGAGGCCACCATGCAGCGGCTCCTCGGCGTGGAGTTCGGCGGCATGAACGAGGTGCTGGCGCGCCTGTACCTGGTCACCGGCGACCCCGCCCACCTGCGGACCGCGCGCCGCTTCGACCACGAGTCGCTCTACGGCCCGCTGGCCGAGGGGCGCGACGAGCTCGACGGGCGCCACGCCAACACCGAGATCGCCAAGATCGTGGGCGCGGCCGAGGAGTACCGGGCCACCGGGGACCCGCGCTATCTGCGGATCGCGCGGAACTTCTGGGACTTCGTCGTGCGCGACCATTCCTACGTCATCGGCGGCAACTCCAACCAGGAGTTCTTCGGCCCGCCCGGACAGATCGTCAGCAGGCTGTCGGAGGACACCTGCGAGAACTGCAACAGCTACAACATGCTCAAGATCGGGCGCCGGCTGTTCCTCCACGATCCCGGCCGGGCCGCGTACATGGACCACTACGAGTGGACGCTGTACAACCAGATGCTCGGCGAGCAGGACCCCGACTCCGACCACGGCTTCGTCACCTACTACACCGGGCTGTGGGCCGGTTCCCGCCGGCAGCCCAAGGGCGGCCTCGGCTCCGCGCCCGGCAGCTACAGCGGAGACTACGACAACTTCTCCTGCGACCACGGCACCGGGATGGAGACCCACACCAAGTTCGCGGACAGCGTCTACTTCCGCGACGAGGCCGCCGGCGCCCTGTACGTCAACCTCTTCATCCCCTCCGAGGTGACCTGGGCCGAGCGCGGCTTCCGGCTGCGCCAGCACACCGGCTACCCCGACACCGACACCGTCCGCCTGACCGTCGCCGAGGGCGGCGGGCGGCTCGCCCTGAAGGTGCGCGTCCCCGGCTGGCTGGCGGGCTCCCGGTCCCGGCCCCGGGTGCGGGTGGGCGGCCGTCCCGTGGGCGCCGAGCCGGTGCCGGGGCGCTATCTGACCCTCGACCGGCACTGGCGCCCCGGCGACACCGTCGAGCTGACCTTTCCGCGCGACCTGGTGTGGCGCCCCGCGCCGGACAACCCGCACATCAAGGCGGTCTCCTACGGACCGCTGGTGCTGGCGGGCGCGTACGGCGACCTGGGCCCGCGCACCATCCCGGCCATCGACCCCTCCTCGGTGCGGCCGGTGGCGGGGCGCGGCGGGTCCGAGTTCACCGCCGTGGCCGAGGGGGAGAAGGTGCCGCTGCTGCCCTTCCACCGGGTGCACCACCAGAGCTACAACGTCTACTTCGCCGTCCCGCCGCGCGGCCCCCGGCGGCGCGAGATCGCCCGCTTTCCGCTGGCCGAGGGGAGCGGGGAGACCGGCGCCGACGCGCTGCGCCGCTTCCCGGACGCCCGGCTGGCCGGCGGCGCCACCTGGACCACCGCCGGGCCGCGGGGCGCGGCCGTCGCGCTGGACGGGAAGGACGGCCATGTCGCGCTGCCTTCCGGGCTGCTGACGGGCCTGACCGAACTCACCCTTTCGGTACGGGTGTTCCTGGCGAGCGTGGCCAACTCCGCCCGCGTCTTCGACCTCGGCTTCCACAAGAACACCTATCTGTTCCTGACCCCGCGCACGGGCGCCGGGAAGGCCCGCGCGGCGTGGAGGATCGCGGGTATGGAGGCCGAGGACTACATCGACGCCCCGGCCGCCCTGGAGCCGGGGCGATGGATCCATCTGGCGCTCACCCTCGGCGGTGGCACCGGCGTCCTGTATGTGGACGGCGCGGAGGCAGGGCGCAATGACGCGGTGGTCTCCGGGCCGCTGCTGCTCGGCGCCACCACCCGCAACTACCTCGGCCGCTCCCAGAACCCCACCCACCCGTGTCTGCACGGCGCCGTCGCCGACTTCCGCGTCCTGGGGCGTGCTCTGAGCGCCACCGAGGTCGCCGACCTGCACCGCCACTGAGCCCCCCCACCCCACTCCACACCCCGCCCTCACCCCCGCCCTCCGGGAGCACCTCCATGCCTGAAACCAGCAGTCCTGACTCCGGAAGGCCGATCCGACCGACCAGGCGCCACTTCGTGCTGGCCTCCGGGGCGGTCGCCGCCGCCCTCGGCGCCGGCCTGCCCGCCGCGGCCGCGGCGCTCGCCGCGCCCGCGGCCGGCTTTCCGCCCGCCCGGTTCACCGAGCCCCGCCGCGACAGCCGCCCCACCGTGTACTGGTACTGGAACGGGCCGGTCACCCACGAGCTGATCGACCGGCAACTGGCCGACCTGCGCGAGAAGGGGATGTACGAGGTCGTCCTCTTCCCCTTCGACAACGCCGAGATGAGCCCGGCCTTCTTCAGCGAGGACTGGTTCGACGTGGTCGGGCACGTCCTGGCCGTCGCCGAGCGCACCGGGATGCGGGTCTGGATATTCAACGACGACCACTTCCCGAGCGGGCGCGCCGCCGGGCTGATCGTGAACGGCGGCACGGTCGGGGGCCGCCACTACCCCGCCCGCCCCGAGCTGCGGCTCAAGGCGCTGTGGCGGTCCACCACCGTGGTGGAGGGGCCGGCCACCGTCGACCTGTACGAGACCACGGGCGTCGGTGTCGAGAGCGGCCGGCTGGTGGCCGACGCCGCGGTCCTGGCCGGCGCGGCCGTGCTCCGCCGCGGGGCCCGTTGGGGCGACTGCACGGTGACCGGCAGCGTCAAGGCCGAGACGGCCGGCGCCGGCCTCCTCCTGCGCGCCTCGGCATCCTCCTCTCCCAATGCCTCGGCCTCCACCTCCGCCTCTCCCGATGATGGCGACGGCGGCAGCGGTGGTGGCGGCCACGACGGCTGTCTGGTCGAGTTCGACCAGACCGGGGTGGTCACCATCTCCCGGCTCAGCGGCGGCCGGCGGACCGAACTCGCCCGCAGCGCCCGCACGGACGGCTTCAACCGGACCAAGTTCCACACCCTGCGGGTGACCGTCAGCGGCGCCACGATCGCCGTCACCCTCGACGACAGGGACAAGGGCACCGTCACCGACGACATCCACCCCGCCGGCAGCGTCGGCGTACACGCCACCGGCGTCCAGCGCGCCCTGTGGGAGGAGCTGACCGTCACCGCGGCCGACGGCACGGTCCTCTACCGCGGGGACTTCGCCGACCCGGCCGCCCCCGGTGAGTTCGCCACCCGCCGCGCGCCCGCCACCGCGGCCCCGGTGGCGGCCGCCGCCCGCCCGGCCGGCGCCGACGACGCCGCGCGGCTGGTCGAGCTCACCGAGCGGCTGCGGACCACCCGCCGCTGGGAAGTGCCCGCCGGACGGTGGCAGATCGACGTGTTCGGCGGGACCGCCCTGGCCGACGACAGCCAGGGCTACAGCCGCGCCTATGTCGATCTGCTCGACGAGGAGCCCGTCGAGCTGCTGCTCGACATGGTGCCCGGCGAGTACCACCGCAGATTCGGCCGCCACTTCGGCACCGTGGTGCCCGGCTTCTGGGACGACGAGCCGTTCTTCGCCTCGGCCGAGCCGCACTTCAAGCGCCTGCCCTGGTCGCCCACGCTGGAGGCGGCCCTGCGGGCGGTCGGCGCCGAGCCCGGCCGGGCGTACGCCGCGCTCTTCGACGACGGCCTCGGCCGCGCGGGCCGGGTGCTGCGCGGGCGCTTCTGGCAGGCGGTCTCCGACCGGTTCGCGCGCTCCTTCCGCAAGCAGGCCCGCTGGTACGAGGAGCGGGGCGTCGCCCTGATCACCAACCCGCTCTACGACGAGACCGCCCCCGCCAAGCGCATCGCCTCCACCGGCGATCTGCACAAGATCAACCAGTGGGCGCAGATCCCCGGCGGGGACATGATCACCGGCGAGTACCAGGCGGGCAGGCCCAGCATGATCCCGCGCAACCCGGCGAGCGCCGCCCACCAGTCCGGCCGCGAGCGGGTGCTGCTGGAGGCCTTCGGGAACATGGGCTGGCAGGTCGCCCCCGCCTTCGCCCACGCGCTGCTGGGCGCCGCCGCGGCCCGGGGCGTCAACCTGGCCGTGCTGCACGCGCTGTGGACCGACGAGACCCGGGTCTACTTCCCGCCGCCCTTCGGCCCGCGCGCCCCCTGGTGGTGGGCGATGCGCCCGCTGGCCGACTGGAGCGGGCGGGTGATGGAGTGCGCCCGCGGCACCTCCGGCGCCCGCACCGCCCTGATCCAGCCGCAGCGCGCCGCCGAGCAGTGGCGGGGCACCGACCGGGGCACCGCGCTGGACACCGCCTTCGGCGAGGCCGCCCGGGCGCTGGAGAGCGCCCAGACCGACTTCGACCTCGTCCACGAGGGCGCCCTGTCCGGCGACCGGGCCCTGCGGGACCACGCCCGGACCGACGGCGGCACCCTGGCCGTCGGCCACGCCCGCTACCGGCTGGCCGTCCTGCCGAACACCCCGGTCCTGGACGCCGCCACCGTACGGACCCTCACCGACTTCGCCCGCGCCGGCGGCACCGTCCTCGCCGTCGGCGACCTGCCCGACCAGGAGGCGGGCGGCGACGACGCTGCGCTGCGCCGCGCCCTGCGGGCCCTGTTCCCCGACCGGGCCCCCGGCAGCCGCCGGGTCGGCCGTGGGCGGGCCGAGCGGGTCGCCGATCCCGCCGGCCTCGGCGCGGCAGCCCGGGCCGCCGGCGTCGCCGCCGCCGTGCTCGACCCGCCCGCCCCGGCGGTGCTCGCCCTGCGCACCACCTCCGGCCGGGACACCGCCTTCCTGCTCAACAACGAGAGCGCCGAGACCGTGGTCACCGAGGCGGTCTTCCCGGTCGGCGGCGCGCCCGAGCTGCGCGACCCGGCCACCGGCACGGTCATCGCGGCCCCCGTCCACAGCCCGGCCGGCCGGCCCGGCGCCGAGGCCACCCGGCTGCCGCTGCGCCTGCGCCCGTACGAGACGCTGGCCGTGGTGTTCCGCGCGGGAGCCCGGGTGCGCCCCCATCTGACCCGCGCGGACCTCCCGGTCACCGCCGTGACCGCCGAGGGCGGCCGGCTGCGCGTCGAGGCACTGGCCGACGCCCCCGGCCGGTACGCCTTCACCGGCACCGACGGGCACCACACCTACCACGGCGAGGTCCGGGTGACCGACCCGCTGGAGGCCATCGCCCTGGACGGCGACTGGACCCTGACCCTGGACAAGGACGGCGCCGAGCCCGTCGTACGGCCCCTCGGCGGCTGGACCGACCTGGACCCCCGCTTCTCCGGCAGCGCCACCTACACCAAGGACCTCACCCTCACCCGCGAGGACCTCGACGGCCGCCGCCTCCACCTCGACCTCGGCGAGGTGCGCGAGGTGGCCCGGGTCACGGTGGGCGGCACGGCGCTTCCGCCGATGCTGTGGGCCCCGTACACCGTGGACATCACCGACCTGCTGCGCCCCGGCGTCACCACCGTCACCGTGCGCGTCGCCAACACCCTCGCCAACGAGCGCGGCAAGCCGCTGCCGTCCGGGCTGTTCGGACCCGTGACGCTGCGCCCGCTGCGCCCGGTGACGGTCCGTCTGGACCGCGCCTGACCCCGGCCGCCCACTCCCTCCCCGACCCGCGTGCCGACCCCGCCGCCCCACTCCTTCCGGACCCGCGCGACGCCCCCGCCCGCCCCGTGCCCGTTCGGCGCTGTTCCGTGCCCGTTTCCTGCCCGATTCCCGCCCGTACCCCTCCCCGGGCCCCCGACCACACACGGAGAACCCCCATGGACCGACCCCCGCGGCCACCACTGCGCCGCCGCCGACTCGCCCGGCTCGCCACCACCGCCCTCGCGGCCCTCGCCACCCTGGCCGGCACCGTGCCCGCGGCCGCCGCCGCCGAGGCGGGCGGTGCGCACCGCCCCACCGCGCTGCGCACCCAGGCCCTGCGGCAGGCGCTCGGCATCGACGACACCACGCCCGAGCTCGACTGGCGGCCCTCCGGGACCGGCCCGGACACCGTGCAACGCGCCTACCGCGTCCAGGCCGCCTCCAGCCGGGCCCGGCTCGAGGCGGGCCGCCCCGACCTGTGGGACTCGGGCGAGGTCCGCTCAGCCGAGCCCCGCGCCACCTACGCGGGCGACCGGCTCGGCTCCCGCGCCCGGGTGTACTGGCGGGTCCGGGTGTGGTCCGGCGGCGGCGCGGGCCGGGCGTCCGACTGGAGCGCGCCCGCCGTCTTCGAGACCGGCCTGACCTCGCCCGAGGACTGGTCCGCCCGGTGGATCAGCCACCCCGACTGGCGGCTGAGCGGCCGCGAGGTCACCCCCGCGACCGTCGAACTGCCGCCGACCACCGCCCGCTTCGTACGGCTCGACGTCACCCGGCTCGGACTGCCACTCGCCGAGGGCGACTTCCCCGCCCTCACCCGGCGGCTCCAGCTGGCCGAGATCGAGGTGCGCGACTCCACCGACCCGGACGGCCCCGACCTCGCCAAGGGCGCGGCGGTCACCGCCTCGGAGAGCAACACCGTCCGCAAGACCTGGGAGCCCGCCCTCGCCGTCGACGGGCTCACCAACAGCGGCGCCCAGACCGCCGCCGGGTACGCGAGCAAGCCCCACCCCGACGCCGACGTCTCGGACTCCCCGATCACCCTCACCCTCGACCTGAAGCGGACCGCGCGCTTCGACCGGGTGCTGCTCCACCCGCGCGCCGACGTCCTCACCGCCGACGGCCGGGTGCCGGGCTTCCCCGTCGACTACACCGTCTCCACCTCGGACGCGGCCACCGGCCCGTTCACCGAGGCCGCCCGCGTGGCCGGACAGACGCCGCCGAAGCCGTACCTCCCGGCCGGACTCCCGCTGCTCGCCAAGGACTTCACCGTTCCGAAGGGCATCCGCTCCGCCCGCCTCTACCTGACCGGCCTCGGGGTCTACGACGCCCGGCTCAACGGCCGCCCGGTGGGCGACGCCGTACTGGAGCCCGCCAACACCGACTTCGCCGACCGGGTGCAGTACGCCACCTACGACGTGACGAAGCGGCTGCGGCGCGGCGCCAACACCCTCGGCGTCGAACTGGGCAACGGCATCGCCAACGTGGTGAGCACCGCCGACCGCTACCGCAAGCTGTACGGCAACCTCAGCGACCCCAAGCTGCTCGCCCAACTGGAGATCACGCTCGCCGACGGCAGCGTCGAGCGCGTCGTCAGCGGCCCCGGCTGGCGCACCGCGCTCGGCCCCACCACCTCCTCGAACTGGTACGGGGGAGAGGACTACGACGCCCGCCGGGAGCTGCCCGGCTGGGACCGGCCCGGCGGGGACCGCACCGGCTGGCGGGCCGCCACCGTCGTCGCCGCGCCCGGCACCCCCGCCGCCCCCGCCCGGATCAGCGCCCGCGAGACCGAGCCCATCCGGGTGACCGAGACCCTCGACGCCACCGAGGTCGCCAACCCCCCGCAGGGCAGCAGGGTCTTCGACCTCGGGCGCAACATCGCCGGATGGCCCGAGATCACCGTGCGCGCGCCCGAGGGCACCGCCGTACGTGCCTATCCGGCCGAGAGCCTCAAGGACGGCCACGCCCACCAGTCGATCAGCAACGTCGGCGCCCCGCTGTGGGACGGCTACACCACGGCCGGCGGCGGGGCCGAGACCTGGCATCCGCGCTTCAGCTACCACGGCTTCCGCTATCTGGAGCTCAAGGGGCTGCCCACCGGCGCCGAGGTGTCCGTACGCGGCCTGGCGCTGCGCACCGACAACGCTCCGGCGGGCGGGTTCACCAGCTCCGACGAGCTGCTGAACGGCATCCACTCGCTCATCCGGGGCGCCATCGGGAGCAACATGATGAGCGTTCTCACCGACTGCCCCAGCCGGGAGAAGCTCGGCTGGCTGGAGCAGGACCAGCTGGTCTTCCCCGCCCTGGCCGCCAACTACGACATGCGGTCCCAGCTGCGCAAGATCGTGCGGGACATGGCCGACGCCCAGACCCCGGACGGCCTGATCCCCAGCACCGTCCCGGACTACACCGCGCTGCCCGGCGCCTACCGCAACGACGCCAACTGGGGCGGGGCGTTCGTCCTCGTCCCCTGGCAGCTGTACACCACCTACGGCGACCGGGAGACGCTGCGCGCCTACTACCCGAGGATGAAGGAGTACGCGGCCTTCCTCGCGGCGCAGGTCACCGACGGCATCCTCGACTACGGCCTGGGCGACTGGTTCACCCCGGACCGCACCTTCCCGCGCGCCGTCGCCGGCACCTACGGCTACTGGCGGGTCACCGACACGCTCAGCCGGATCGCCGGCGTCCTCGGTGAGCGCGAGGACGCCGCCGCCTACCGGGAGCGCGCCGACGCCTCCGTCGCCGCCCTGACCACCCGGTACTACGATGCCGCGACCGGCACCTTCGGCGGCGGCGGACACGGGGCGGAGGCGCTGGCCCTGGACATGGGAGCCGTCCCGGACGGCCGGCGGCAGCGGCTGCTCGACCACTTCACGCACAGCGTCGAACAGGCCGGCCACCACCTCCTCCTCGGCGAGATCTCGCTGCCCGCCGCGTTCCGGGTGCTGTCCGCCGCCGGGCGCGACGACGTGATCCACGAGATCGCCACCCGCACCGACAGCCCCAGCTACGGCTACCAGGTCGTGCACGGCAACACCACCCTGGGCGAGAGCTGGGACGGCGGCCCCGGACAGTCCCAGAACCACTTCATGCTCGGCGCCGTCGACTCGTGGTTCACCGGCTCCCTCGCCGGCATCCGGCAGACCGACGACTCGATCGGCTACCGCAGGCTGCTGTTCGCGCCCGCCGTCGTCGGCGAGCTGACCTCGGTGGCCGGCTCGTACACCACGCCGTACGGCCCCGCCCGCAGCGCCTGGCGGCGGGACGGCTCCGCGCTGCGGCTGACCGTGACCGTGCCCGCCGGGACCACCGCCGAGGTGCGGGTGCCCGGCACCTCGGGCCCGGTCGGGGCGCCGGACGGGGCGCGGCCGCTGGGCTCCGAGGACGGCGCGCGGAGGTACGCGGTGGGGTCCGGGACCTGGACCTTCACCTCCGTCTACCGGCCGGGCGGCGGGGGCGGCGCCTGAGCGACGAGAAGCGCCCGGGGCGCAGCGTCCCACGGGTCCTACGGGCGGGCGGTGGTGTCCGCCGGGCGTGGTGTCACCGCCCGTTCGATCAGGATCATCGCCGCGTCGTCGGCCAGGCGCCCCTCCGCGTGCCGGATCAGCTCCCGGCGCAGCCGGTCCAGGTACTCCGCCGGGGTGGCGCCGTCCAGGGTCTCCAGGGTCTCCGGCAGCGGGAAGAACTCGTGGGACCGGTTGCGGGCCTCCAGCACCCCGTCGGTGTGCAGCAGCAGCCGCTCGCCCGTGGCGAACGGGAAGACCTCGGTGACGACCGGCGGGCCGGTGAGGAACTCCTCCAGGCCGAGCGGCGGCAGCGGGCGGGCCGGGGCGAGGGTCCTGACCTTTCCGTCCTGGACGGCCAGCGGCGGCGGATGGCCGCGGTTGATCAGCTGGATCGTCTCGTGGTCCGGCACCTGGGCCAGCAGCACGGTGACGAACTGCTCGGCCTGCTCCTCCCAGTTCCGCGGGTCGGTGCGGTCCAGCAGGGCGTACTCCCGCTGCAGCGCGGCCGCGCAGCGGTGCATGACCTCGGCCAGGTCGCTCTCGTAGTGCACCGCCTCGCGGAAGGCGCCCAGCACCGCGGCGGCCGACCGCACCGCGGCCAGCCCCTTGCCCCGTACGTCCCCGACGATCAGGCGCACCCCGAACCGGGTGATCATCGCCTCGTACAGATCGCCGCCGATCTGCGCGCCCCGCTCGGCCGCCAGGTACACGCTGGCGGCCGTCACCGGGCCCATCCGGGTGGGCAGCGGCCGCAGCACCACATTCTGCGAGACCTCGGCGATCCGCCGCACCTGGGTGAGCTCACGCGTCCTGCGCACCCGTACGGCGCTGCCCACCACGCTCGCCACCGCCACCACCAGCAGCGCGGCCAGGTTGGCGTACACCTGCTGGGTGCCCCAGGCGCGGTTGGCGGTCGCGGTGCCCGCGCTGACCAGGAAGGCGAGTCCGGCCACCGCGCTCGTGCCGCGCGGCCCCATGGTCACCGCGGCCAGCGCCGGGGCCGGGGACAGCAGGGGGCCGGTGTACACCACGTGCGCCGGAGAGAACTCGATCGCGATCACGGCCGCCAGCGTCACGAAGGGCAGGCTGCCCGCGACCGCGAAGAGCCCACGGCCGGGGCCGTCGGCTCCCCGGTCCGCCGAAGAGCGGAGGACTCGCATAACCGGCTACTTTAATCGGATAGTGCACAATAAGGGTGTTAGCGGACTGTAAAGCCCGCGCCTCGCGGGGCGCGGGGCATGGAGCGACCGGACGAGGGTGGCGGTGTGCCTGAGCTGCCGGATGTGGAGGGATTTCGGCGGGCGCTGGCCTCCTGCGCGCAGGGCCGCCGGGTGGAGCGCGTCGAGGTGGGCGACGCCGGAGTGCTGCGCGGGGTGACCCCTCAGCGGCTGCGGCGGGAGGTGACCGGCCGCCGCTTCGGCCCGCCCGAGCGCCACGGCAAGTGGCTCATCGCCCGCACCGACGGTCCCACCGTACTCCTGCACTTCGGCATGACCGGAGACCTGCTGTGCGCCGCGCACGACGACCCGCCCCACCCGCACGACCGTGTCACCTTCGTCCTCGACGACGGCCACGCCCTCCGCTACCGGGACCAGCGCAAACTCCGCGGCCTGTGGCTGGCCGCCACCGACGCCGACCTCGACCGGATCATGGGCGACCAGGGCCCGGACGCCCTGTCCGTGAGCCGCGCCGAACTCGACGAGCGGCTCGCGGGCCGGCGCGGCCGGGTCAAGGCCACGCTGACCGACCAGTCCGTCGTGGCCGGGCTCGGCAATCTGCTCGGCGACGAGATCCTGTGGCGCGCGGGCATCCACCCGGCCCGGCGCACCGCCGACCTGACCCCCGAGGACCGCGCCCGGCTGGAGCGCGCGATGCGCGGCGTGCTGCGCACCTCGGTACGGGCCGGGCACGTGCCCACCAGCCCCTCCTGGCTCACCGGCCGGCGCGACGACCCCGATCCGCACTGCCCGCGGTGCGGCGGCCCGCTGCGCCGCCGCCGCATGGCCGGGCGCACCACCACCTGGTGCCCCGGCTGCCAGCCGGACTCCGGGACGTAGCGCCCAGGGGAGCGCGCGGGCGAGCCGGGGGTCAGGAGAGCCAGGCCGTGTACGAGAGCACATCGCCCGCCTTGATCCGGTACTCGGGGTCGTCCCGGACGCCGGTCTCCTCCATGTCGAGCACCCTCCCGTCGTCCGGATCCAGCACGACCATGACCCGCGCCCCGTCGCCGGTGCGCACGAACGCCTGTCCCTCGCGGCCCATCCGGTCCCTGACCCGGCCCGCCGGGCGCAGCCCGGCGTCGCGGGAGAGCAGGGTGGTGAGGTTCGCGATCCCGCGCGGGCCGGGAGTCCACACCCGCAGAAACTCCCGCACCGCCGCCAGCAACTCGTCCGGGTCGCGCTCGGCTCCCGGGTGCCAGACGGCGAGGTAGTCGCGCAGCTCGGCGGCGCGGGCCGGCGGAGGCTCGAAGAAGGACTCGTTCGCCCCGTCGATCCCCGGCGGGTAGCTCTCCCGGCGCACCACCTTGCCGTCGTGGACGGTACGGGGCGGCACCCCGTCGTCGATCACCGGGCGGCCCGGGTGGCGGGGGTCGGTGGCGACCACGAGCAGCGAGCCGCTGCCGTCCGCGTTCCAGCGGGTCAGCGTCTCCTGCGGGACCGTCACCGCGTCCTTCCCCGACTCCAGACCCAGCGACCAGTCCTGGACGTGGCTGCCGCGCACCGTCCGCCCCGGCTCGTCGGCCGCCGCGGCCCGGGCCCGGCGGGCGATCTCCGCGAGCGACACATCGGCGCTGGAGGCGTGCGGCCGCAGCGCCACCGGGGCGGCCACGGCCGGGGAGGAGGCCGGGCCCGAGACGGTCAGGGCCAGGGCGACGACCGCGCCCGCCGTCGCCATGGCCACGCCCACCGCGACCCGCCGGACGGTACGGCGCCGCCGGGCCCCGGCCACCAGCTGCCGCAGCCGGCGCTCGCCCTCGGCGTCCAGCGGCCGGTCCCGCCAGCGGCCGCTGTCGGCGGGGACGGGATTGGCGCCGCGGAGCAGGTCGAGTTCGTCGGTCATTTCCGTTCATCCTTCGTGCTCGTCCGCGCCGGTACCGGGACGGTCCCGCGCACCGTGTCGATCTGCGCCCGCAGCCGCTGCCGGGCCCGGTGCAGCCGCATGGCCGCGGCCGACCGGCCGCACCCCAGGACGGTGGCCAGCTCGTCGACCGTCAGCTCCTCCCACGCCGTCAGCCGCAGCACCTCCTGGTCGGCCTCGGTGAGCCGGTCCATCGCCTCCAGCACCCAGGAGCCTGGCCGCTCCGCGTCCGGTCCGGCCACGACCCGCTGACCGCGCGTCACCTCGTGATGGCCGAGCCTGGCGAGCAGCCTGCGGTAACGCCCGCGCCCGCGGACCGTGTTGGCCAGGCAGTTCCGCGCCACCCCGTACAGCCAGGGCAAGGGCGCCTCGGGCAGCTCGCGGCGGCGCCGCCAGGCGACGGCGAACACCTCCGCGACCACTTCCTCGACCTCACTCGGCCGGTCGTCCAGCCGTCGCGCCACGAAGCGGCTCACCGCCCAGTAATGCTCACGGTAGGCGGTGTCGAAGGCTTCGTCGGGGCTCATGCCCGGTAGGTGTCCGGCATGCCCCCGATCATCACACGCCCGGGAAACTTTTCTCTTTCGCCGTCTTTTCGCCCTTCCCTGTGAACGACCGGGGCGGTGCCGGACACCTACCGGGCATGAGTAACAACAGTGTTGTCGCGGCACCGGCGGCACCGGCGGCCCCGCTGGCGCGCCGCGCCCGTCCCGGTTCCGCGGCCGTGCGGTGGCTGACGACCACCGACCACAAGACGATCGGGACGCTCTACCTCGTCACGTCGTTCGCGTTCTTCTGCGTCGGCGGGCTCCTGGCGCTGTTCATGCGCGCCGAGCTGGCCCGCCCGGGCCTCCAGATGATGACGAACGAGCAGTTCAACCAGGCGTTCACGATGCATGGCACGATCATGCTGCTGATGTTCGCCACGCCGCTGTTCGCCGGCTTCGCGAACTGGATCATGCCGCTGCAGATCGGTGCGCCCGATGTGGCGTTCCCGCGGCTGAACATGTTCGCCTACTGGCTCTACCTGTTCGGTTCGCTCATCGCGGTGGCCGGGTTCCTCACCCCGCAGGGCGCGGCCGACTTCGGCTGGTTCGCGTACTCCCCGCTGTCGGACGCGGTCCGCTCGCCGGGCGTGGGCGCCGACATGTGGATCATGGGTCTGGCCTTCTCCGGCTTCGGCACGATCCTCGGCTCGGTCAACTTCATCACCACGATCATCTGCATGCGCGCTCCGGGCATGACGATGTTCCGCATGCCGATCTTCACCTGGAACGTGCTGCTCACCGGTGTGCTGGTGCTGCTGGCCTTCCCGGTGCTGGCCGCCGCGCTGTTCGCGCTGGAGGCGGACCGTCAGTTCGGGGCGCACGTCTTCGACGCGGCCAACGGCGGGGCTCTGCTGTGGCAGCACCTGTTCTGGTTCTTCGGCCATCCCGAGGTGTACATCATCGCGCTGCCGTTCTTCGGGATCATCTCGGAAGTGATTCCGGTGTTCTCGCGCAAGCCGATGTTCGGTTACGTCTCGCTGATCGGCGCGACGATCTCGATCGCGGGTCTGTCGGTGACGGTGTGGGCGCACCACATGTACGTCACGGGCGGGGTGCTGTTGCCGTTCTTCTCCTTCATGACGTTCCTGATCGCGGTGCCGACCGGTATCAAGTTCTTCAACTGGATCGGCACGATGTGGAAGGGGTCGCTGAGCTTCGAGACCCCGATGCTGTGGACGGTCGGCTTCCTGATCACCTTTGTCTTCGGCGGTCTGACCGGTGTCATCCTGGCCTCCCCGCCGATGGACTTCCACGTCTCCGACACCTACTTCGTGGTGGCCCACTTCCACTATGTGATCTTCGGTACGGTGGTGTTCGCGATGTTCGCCGGATTCCACTTCTGGTGGCCGAAGTTCACCGGCAAGATGCTGGACGAGCGTCTCGGCAAGATCACCTTCTGGACGCTGTTCATCGGCTTCCACGGCACCTTCCTCGTCCAGCACTGGCTGGGGACGGAAGGGATGGTCCGCAGGATCCCGGACTATCTCGCCGCGGACGGCTTCACCACGCTGAACACCGTCTCGACGATCTTCTCCTTCGTGCTCGGTCTGTCGATCCTGCCGTTCTTCTACAACGTCTGGAAGACCGCCAAGTACGGCAAGAGGGTCGAGGTCGACGACCCGTGGGGCTACGGCCGCTCGCTGGAGTGGGCGACCTCCTGCCCGCCGCCGCGGCACAACTTCACCTCGCTGCCGCGGATCCGCTCCGAGTCCCCGGCCTTCGACCTGCACCACCCGGAGGTTGTCGGGCGGGAGCACCAGATATGAGCCAGAGGGGCGTGAACCGGACCGACGCCCCGCGCCCCGGCGACATCGCCACGGGCATCAACCGGCTCGAGGGCTATCTGCTGCTCCAGGCGGAACGCGACCGCGCGACCGACCGCGCGCGCCGGTTCGCGGGCCGGCTGGACTGGCTGACCGTCGCCCAGCGCGAGGAGGTGGAACGCCTCTACGCCCAGGACCAGTTGGCCCTCACCGAGCAGGCCCTGCGCACGGTGGCGCGGCGCTGCGAGGAACTGCGCGCCGAGTACCGGCAGGTCTACCGCAGGCTGCGGTGGCGGCTGCTGGTGGCCGCGCTGCTCGGCGCGGTCGCCGTGGCCGTCATGGCGGCCGCCGTGCTCGTCGCCGGGTAGCGCGGAAACACCGCGGAGGGCGGGAGGGCCGCCGCCCTCCCGCCCTCCCTGCGCGTGAGCCCCGCTACTTGACGAAGTCCGGGAGCACCCGGGCGGGCCAGGTGCCCACGGTGAGCATGCCTGCCGCGTAGGCCCGGGACACCAGCGCGGCGCGGTTGGGCGCCTCCAGCTTCCGCAGCATCGAGCCCACGTGGTACTCGACGCCCTGCCTGCTCAGATAGAGCTTGGAGGCCAGCTGCACGGTCGAGGCGCCGGTGGCCACCCCTTCGAGGATCCGGGCCTCCAGAGGGGACAGCAAAATCCGCCGCAGCCTGGTCACTTCGTCGGTGGCCGGCTCGTCGTCCGGCCTGAGCAGCACGACGATCGCGGACAGCTGGTCGATGGGGCCCTCGATGGCCGTACCGGTCAACTCGCCGGAGAACACCCGGCCGTCGAAGCGGCAGCCCGCCACGCGCTCGGTGAACCGGGTGCGCCGCCCGTCGTGCAGGCGCGAGAAGTGTTCCCGCAGCACGGCCGGCGCGCTCGGCCGCAGCAGGTCGAACAGGTCGCGGCCGCACAGCTCCGCAGACGAACCGCCGATGTGGTGGAAGAAGTCGTCGTCACCCGCGAGGACCCGCAGATCGGAGGTGAGGGTGGCCATGCCGGTGGCGTACCGGGTCCGCCCGTCGGGCACATGGGGTGGCACATGGGCGACCTGAGCGGTGTGGGGGCGGGCAGCCAAGAGGAGTCACCACTTTCTGTCGTTTCGGGGGCGACTGGGGGAATCCAGTGACGGGTGTTAGGTCCGCTTCCAGGTGTATACCAATGCCACGCCCTCTTCGGGGTGCCCGTATGCGAAAGACTTGTGCCTGTTTCTGCCCGAATAGAATTCAGATATGTAGGGACTTTTCCGCGCCACCCACGGCGTCCTGAGCCCGTATGGCAAGCGACCTCCGGTCGTCCGCACCCGGCAGAGTCGGCAGCGGCTCGTGGATCACCACCCGCACCCCGAGCCCCCCGGCGCCCAGCACCCGCCGCAGGGAGCTGCCGAAGTCGTCGTCGCCGACGAACGCCGCCACCGTGGTCGGCACACCGTGCTGGACGTACTCCAGGGTCACCGGCCGCACCGGCGCCCCCGCGTCGATCGCCGCCTGGAAGACGGCCCGCCGGAACCGGCCTCCCGTACCGGCACACCAGGTGACGCCCTGCGGAAAGGCCATGACGGAGCGTCCGGCGCGCAACCGCCCCGACGCCGTCGAGACGGTGTCCGGCAACCCGCGCAGACTGCCGCGGTCGATGAACAGCGTCCCCGCCCGCCGCGCCAGCGCGCCGACCACCGGCCAGTCCCCCACCTCCCGCTTGGCCAGCATGGTCACCGGCTCCACCGCGAGCAGGGCGAGGATGTCCAGCCAGGAGACGTGGTTCGCGACCACCAGGGTGCCCGTGCGGCCGGGCACGCTCAGCGGCCCGCCGCGCACCTCGAGCCGGACCTCCAGGGCGTCCAGCACGGCCGCGGCCCGCGCCCGCAGCTCCCCGGGCTCGGACATCCGCCCGGCCCGCAGCAACGCGCCCAGCAGGGACCGGGTGAAGGCCGCGGTACGGCCGGCCACGCGCCCGGCGGACACCCGCGCGGCGGAGTGCGCCACACAGCGGGGGGAGCAGGGCGACCACGGCGCCCACGCGGACGGCGTGCCCCCCGCGGCCGGTTCCCCCCTCCCGGCCGGCGCGTCCCGCGCGGGGGCCCGCACCGGTACGGCCACCGGGACGGTCATCGCGACTCGCCCAGGAAATAGCGCCGGTAGCGGTCGTTCATCCGCTCCGTGTCCAGCAGCACGAAGAAGTCGGCGTCGTCGAAGTCCCGTTCGTGCTGCGGCGCCCCGCACAGCCAGGCACCGAGTCGCAGATAGCCGCGCAGCAGGGGCGGCAGCGCGGCGTAGCCCGGCTCGGCGGCCAGTGCCCGAGCGGGCATCCACGGGTCGTGCGGGCGCACCCGCAGTTCGGGCGGCGCGGCGTGCCGGGTGGTGGCCAGCAGCCAGGCGTTCGCCGCGGCCTGCCCGCCGTCGGCCAGCGGCACGGAGGCGCAGCCCGCCAGATAGCGGTGTCCGGACAACAGCACATACCGGGCGAGCCCGGCCCACATCAGATTGATCACCGCGCCCGAGCGGTGGTCGGGGTGCACACACGCCCGGCCCGCCTCGACCATCGACGCGCGGACGTGGCCCGGTATCCCGCGCAGATCGAACTCGGTCTCCGAGTACAGCCGCTCGCCGCGCCCGGGCGGCAGCAGCCGGTAGGTGCCGACCACGGTGTCCGTCGCCGTGTCCGTGACGATCAGATGGTCCATCACCTCGTCGAACTCGTCCATGTCCCGGCCGGGCACGGGCGTGTGCAGCCGGGCCCCGCGCTCCTGCCCGAAGACCTGGTAGCGCAGCCGCTGCGCGGCGTGAATCCGCTCCTCGGTGTCCGCGATCGAGGTGACGTAGGAACCGGCGGCCGCCGGAACCGGGGGTGTCGAGAGCACGGTCATTCCTGTTCTCCGTTCAGGGGGATCGAGCACCGGCGAAGTTCGTGGAATGGCTTCGCCAGTGTCGCCCCGGCACGAGAACGCGGCAGTGTCCGGACGGTGATTCGGCGGCTGCGGGTCGATGACGAACGTGTGCCGAGGCCGGTGGCTACCGCTCCCCGGTGTCCGGCAGCGGGAAGCCGAGGGCGCGGGCCGCGTCGGCGGGGGTGGGCTGGGACCACAGGTCCACGACGGACCGCGCCGAGGCGAGCGAGCGGGTCTCGGCCCGGTCCAGGTAGAGCGTGCCCTCGAGGTGGTCGGTCTCGTGCTGGACGATGCGCGCGGGCCACCCCGTGAACTCCTCGTCCAGCTCGCGCCCCCGCTCGTCCTGCCCCCGCAGCCGGACCCGCTCCGGGCGGGCCACCACGGCCTGCCAGCCGGGCACGCTCAGACAGCCCTCGAAGAACGCCACCTCGCGCCCGGGGTCGCCCACCGGCTCGTACGAGGGGTTGACCAGCACCCGGTACGGCTGCGGCACCCGCCCGCGCGCCTCGCGCACCTCCTCGGCCACCTCGGCCGGGTCCTCGATGACCGCGATCCGCAGCGGAACGCCGATCTGCGGGGCGGCCAGCCCCACCCCCGGGGCGGCGTGCATGGTCTCCCGCATCGCCCGCAGCAGCCGGTCCAGCAGCTCGGCGGGCAGCTGCCCGTCGTACGGGAGGGCGGGGCGGCGCAGGACCGGGACGCCCGCGGAGAGGATCGGCAGCGGGCGGGGCCCGGCGAGGAGTTCGTCGACGAGGTCGGGCAGCGGGGTGGTCGGCATGGGGACAGACTGACAAGGGCCGGGCCGCCACGGCAAACGCCGGGCCGCCACGGCGAACGGGACGGCGCCCCCGCGGCCCGGCGGGACCGACGGGTGAAGACGGTGAACAACGCGGGGCCGCGGTCCGTACTCCCCGTCGAGCCACCGGGAGCCCACGCCCCCGGGGGCTCTCCGGGTCACCCCGTGATCCGGATCGGCTGCCGCTCCGCGGTGACTCTCCCCGTTGTGCGCCGGGGAGCGGCAGTCTCCGGCCCCCGGCGGGGCTCATGGATCGAGGCCACCGACGGGGGCGGACTACGGTCGCGCGTCACAGAACTCGGCGTCGACGACCCGCTGCTCATGCACGTTCCAGTCCCCGTTGAAGTTGAGCGCCAGGGCGTGCCTGCCGTCCGCGGTGGTCAGGGCCTCCGATATCGAGCCCTGGATACCGCCGTTGTGACCCCACACCTCGACACCGCAGGACAGCTCCAGCCTCATGAGGCCGAGGCCGTAGGAGAAGCCCGGCGCCTCGGGGATCGGTACCGTGGTGGTCATTTCCGTCAACTGGCGCGGTTCGAGGAGCCTTCCGGAGAGCAGCGCCCGGTAGAACCGGTTGAGATCGGGCGCGGTGGTGACGATCTCACCGGCGGCGCCCGCCAGCGACGGGTTGAGTTCGGTGACGTCGTACGTCCTGCCGCCCGGCTCGCCGGGGCCTGCGAGTTCCCCGGTCAGTTTCGAATAGGCCCTGCCCGCGGGCCCGGGCAGAGACGACCGGGTTCCCGGCAGGACGGTGGAGTCGAGGTGCAGGGGACGCAGGATGCGCCGTTCGATCTCGTCAGCGTACGAGCGGCCCGTGACCTTCCGGATCACCATGCCCGCGAGGATGTAGTTGGTGTCCGAGTAACCCCACCCGTCGCCGGGGGCGAAGCTGCGCTGATGGGTCATGGCGAGCCGGACGAGCTGCTCCGGCGTCCAGGTGTCGTAGCGGTGGCGGAGGAAGGCGGTGCCGAACTCACGCCGCTTGAAATCCTCGTCCTCGGTGTAGCTGTAGACGCCGCTGGTGTGGTTGAGGAGTTGGCGCAGGGTGATCTGCCTGCCGTCGTGTCCGTGTCCCTCGACCAGCCCCGGGAGCCAGTGGTCCACGGTGTCGTCCAGGCTCAGTCTCCCTTCGGCCTCCAGCTGGAGCATCACCGTGGCCACGAAGGTCTTGGTGATGGAACCCGCCCGGAACCGGTCCTCGACCCGCGGTGACCTCCCCGTCCGCAGGTCGGCGGTGCCGGCGCGGCCCGTCCAGGTCCCGTGCCGGTCCTCGACGACCGCCACGCCACCGGGCGGCCCGTCCCGCACCACCCCGTCGAGTGCCTCCTGAGTGGCGCGGTGACCATCCGGCGCCTCCGCGGCGCGGGCCGCCGGGGCGGGCACCGCCAGACCGGTCGCCATGACTGCCGCCACCAGCATCCCGGCGGCCCCGAACCGCAGTCTCCGCGCCCTGCGCACCGCGCACCCCGGGCGCCCGCCCGGCGCCCCGGCGGCCCGGGCGGCAGGCATCGCTCCCCGCCCCCGGGGCTCCTCCCGTCCGGGAGGATGCGGCTCGTCCACTGCATGCGCACGCTGGGACACGGAAGTACTCCTCTGAGATCAGTGGGTGACGGCTGCTGCGTGCGACCGAGTATCGACGAGCCGGACCGTGCCGGGCAGCCCGCTGCCCCCCGGTTGCAGGGTGGGGAAAACCCCAGGGTGTCCAGGCAGTCGCCCGCATGGACAACCTCGCCCCCGCCGCCTGATCACATACGCCCGAACACCACGCCGACCTGCGTGATCACGGTCTTCTGCGCCACCCTTCAGGCACCGTCCTGGGACGAGCCGCCGGTGCGGGCCCGTACGTGCATCCGCTCGCCCTGGGCCCCGAAGATGCTCAGGACCTCGACGGGCTGATCGCCCGCGCTGGCGAAGCCATGGGGGACCCGGGTGTCGAACTCGGCGGCCTCACCGGCGGTCAGGATCAGGTCGTGCTCGCCCAGCGCGAGACGCAGCCGGCCGGAGAGCACGTACACCCAGTCGTATCCCTCGTGCACCTTCTGCTCCAGCCGGCCCCCCTCGGGCGCGGTCCGGCCGGGAAGGATCATCTTGTAGGCGTGCAGCCCGCCGAGGTGGCGGGTCAGCGGCACGAAGACCCTCCCGCTCCGGGTGAAGGGCCGCGGGTGGATCCGGGGGTCCCCGGTGGGGGGCGCGCCGACCAGCTCGTCCAGCGGCACCTGATGGGCCCGGGCCAGGGGCAGCAGCAGCTCCAGGGTCGGCTTGCGCAGCCCCGACTCCAGCCGCGAGAGGGTGCTCACCGAGATCCCGGTGTTCTCGCTCAGCTGGGACAGCGTGGCGCCGCGCGCCTGGCGCAGCGCGCGCAGCCGCGGCCCGACACCGGTCAGTACGTGGGTGAAGTCGTCGTCCGACATCCTGCTATTTGCCGGTGCGGCAAGCGGTTTTGTCAAGGGATCGTTCCGTACGGGCCCGGTGTGCCTGTTTCCTCCGCCCCGGCCTGGGCACCCCGGTACCCGGCAAGGTCATCCTGTCGCCCAGGAAGAGAGCAACCATGAAAGCTGTCGTATGGCACTCCGTAGGCGACATCCGTCTCGAGGACGTGCACGAACCCAAGATCCAGGACGCGAACGACGCGATCGTCCGGATCACCACCTCGGCGATCTGCGGCACCGATCTGCACTTCGTCCGGGGCACCATGACGGGCATGCGGGAGGGCCGGATCCTCGGCCACGAGGCGGTGGGCATCGTCGAAGAGGTGGGCGGCGGCGTGCGCAACTTCCGCCCCGGGGACCGGGTGGTGGTGCCCTCCACCGTCGCTTGCGGGGTCTGCAGCTACTGCCGGGCGGGCTACCACGCCCAGTGCGACCAGGCCAACCCGCAGGGGCGGCTCGCGGGCACCACCTTCTTCGGCGGCCCCGAGGCGGCCGGCGGACTCGACGGGCTCCAGGCGGAGTACGCCCGGGTCCCGTACGCGAACACCGGGCTCGTGCCGCTGCCCGACTCGGTGGACGACGCCCAGGCCATCCTGCTCTCGGACATCTATCCCACCTCGTGGTTCGGCGCCAAGCTGGCCGAGGTGGGTACGGGCGACACGGTCGTGGTGCTGGGCGCGGGCCCCGTCGGCCAGGCCGCCATCGCCTGCGCCCGGCTGTGCGGGGCGGGCCGGGTCATCGTCGTGGACGGGGTCGCGGACCGGCTGGAGCTGGCCCAGCGGCAGCACGCCGAGACCGTCGACTTCAACGCCGAGGAGCCGGTGTCCGCCATCCGCGAGCTGACCGCCGGCATCGGCGCCGACCGGGTCATCGACGCCGTCGGCATCGACGCCGCGTGTCCGGACCACGGCCCCGCGGCCGACAGCCTGGCCGGGCAGCGGGACGAGTTCGCCCACGAGGTCCGGGAGACCGCCCCCGAGCAGAACCCCGACGACCAGGGCACCTGGCGACCCGGCGACGCCCCGTCGCTGGCCACCCGCTGGGGCATCCAGATGGCCGCCAAGGCCGGCACGCTGGGCATCGTGGGCGTCTACCCGCCGCAGGCCCAGCACTTCCCGATCGGCGAGGCGTTCCAGAAGAACCTCACCGTGAAGATGGGCAACTGCCACCACCGCCACTACCTGCCCCAGCTGGTCTCGATGGTCGCCTCCGGCGAACTCGACCCCTCCCCGCTGATCACCCACTGGTCGGGCACCCAGGACGCCATCGAGGCGTATCGCGCGTTCGACCGCCGCGAGCAGGGCTGGACCAAGGTGGCCCTGGGCATCGGCGGACCCGGCAGCGTGGCCCCGGGCCGGGGCGCGGCGGCCGGGACCGGCGCGGCCACCACCGCGGGGGCCCACGGCTGACCGCCGCTGACCGTCGCACCGCCGGTTTCCCGCCCTGCCGTTTCCCCGCCCCGCCGGTTTCCTGCCCCGCCGGTTTCCCGGCCGCGGTTTTCCCCCGCCGCGGCCGGGTACCCGCGCGGTGTTCAGCAGTGGAGGTGATCGACCATGCCTGGACGTGAGGAGCTTCCCTCGACGCTGGAGCGCTCCGCCGAGGAGGCCCAGCGCACCTGGATCAAGGCCCATGACTCGGCCGTCGAGCAGTACGGCGAGGGCGAGCGGGCCCACCGGGTGGCGTACGGAGCCCTCAAGCACCGTTTCGAGAAGGTCGGGGACCACTGGGAGCGCAAGGAGAAGGGGCGCAAGGGGCCGTCCGATCCGCGGTCCGCGCGGCCGCGCGGAGCCGGCGGCCGCAGCGGCGAAGGCGTCGACGAGCAGTCCCCCAAGCAGCATCTGTACGACGTGGCCAAGCGGTTGGACATCGGCGGCCGGTCGCAGATGAGCAAGTCGGACCTGCTCGAGGCCATCCGTAAGGAGAACCGCACGCGCACCCGCCAGGCGCGCGAGGACGGCTGACCGGCCGTCGCCGCGCCACGCGGCGCCTCGCCGCGCGCGAGCCCGGGTGGCACGGCCGCAGGGCGGCGCCGGCGACTCCTCAGCGCGCGGCTCCCGGCGCGCGCCCGTCCCCGCCATCGCCCGCCGCCCCTGACCCTTGCCACCGGGTCAGGGGCGGTTCCGGGTCAGGGGCGGTTCCGGTCAGCGTGCGCTCCGGTCAGGGCGGGCTCCGGTCAGGGCGGATCCCGGCCCGGCTCAGACGCCGCGCCAGGCGTCGCTCTCCAGATGGGAGCCGGCCATCGGGCCCATCCGCAGCATCCCGCCGTCCACGGCCCAGGAGGCGCCGGTGACATAGCCCGCGTCCTCGCTCGCCAGGAAGGCGATCACCGCCGCCACCTCCCGCGCGTCACCGGGCCGCCCCAGGGGCACCCCCGGCCGGGGCTCGGTCCGTACGTCCGTGTCCTCCTGGCCGGTCATCGGGGTGGCGATCTCCCCGGGGGCGACGGCGTTGACCCGGATCCCGTGTTCGGCCAGCTCCAGGGCCATCACCTGGGTGAGCAGACCCAGTCCGCCCTTGGCGGCGCAGTACGGGGCCGCGCCGACCCGGGGCTGGTGCTCATGGACGCTGGTGACATTGACGATCCGACCGCCGCCGCCCTGCGCGACCATCCGCCGGGCGGCGCGCTGTCCGCACAGGAACGGACCGACCAGGTCCACGTCCAGGACTTGCCGCACGGTGTCGTGGTCCAGCTCCAGGAACGGGGTGGCGGTGCCCGTTCCCGCGTTGTTGACCAGGACGTCCAGCCGCCCGAGCCGCTCGGCGAGCCGGTCCACCGCCTCCGCCGCCTCCGGAAGGGCGGTCAGGTCCATCCGTTCGACCTCCGCGCGCCGCCCGAGGCCCCGGACCTCGGCCGCGGTCTCCTCGGCGCCCTCGCGGTCGGTGTGCCAGGTGATGCCGATGTCCAGGCCCTGGCGGGCGAGGCGTACGGCGGTGGCGCGGCCGATGCCGGAGTCCGCTCCGGTGATCACCGCCACGCCGGTGGCGGACTGGTGCTCGGTCGATGTCATTCCTCACTCCCTCGATCCCCCCGCGGGCCGGGTGGCCCGGTCAGGTCACCCCGTCACGTCACCCGGCCGGGTCTCACCGGGTCGTGTCACCTGATCGGGCCGCCTGAATCAGGCATGTGCGGCGGCGGGTCATTCGGGCCGGGCCAGGCCGGCCGTCTCGCGGTCGCGCCCGGGGCCGGGCTCCGGCAGGCGGGCGACGGCGTCCAGCACCTCGGCCACCGTGATGCGCAGCAGCCGCTCGTCCGGGCGGTCGCCGTGCGCGTCGCCCGGACGCGCCCCGCCGTCGGCGGGGTGGTGCCACAGCGCGCGGTGCAGCGGGGACCTCGGTGGCCCCCACAGGCGCGGGGCCACCGGGCCGAACAGCACGACGGACGGCGTGCCGTGGGCGGTGGCCAGGTGCGCCAGGCCGGTGTCCCCGACGACCACCGCCCGGGCCCCGGCCACCAGCGCGGACAACTCGGCGAACGGCACGTCCGCCGCGCCGCCCAGCACCCGGGAGGGCGGCAGCCCGGCCCGCCGCGCCACCGCGCGGGCCAGCGGCCCCTCCCCGGCGCCCGCGGTGACCACCACCCGGTGCCCGGCGTCGCCCAGCGCCCGGGCCACGGCCGCGAACCGCGCGGCGGGCCAGCGCCGGGCCGCCGCGTCCGCGCCCGGGTGCACCACCACCGCGCCCGGGGCGGGGGAGGGGCGGCCGGGGCGGGGGAGCCGCAGGTCGGCCGGGACGGCCGGGACGCCGTACCAGCCCAGCAGCCGGCACCAGCGGTCCCGCTCGTGCTCGTCCTCCCGCCACACCGGGCCGGGCAGGTCCGGCGTGCCGGGGTGGCGGTAGGCGAACAGCCGGGCGGGCCGCAGCGCCCGCAGCGGCAGCCGGCTGGCCGGGCCGTTGCCGTGCAGGTCCACCGCGAGGTCGGGCGGCGGCCCGTCCCACTCGATCCGGCGGGGCACGGCCCGGCCCGGGGCCTCGGCCGGCAGCAGGCGGTCGACCGCCCCGGTCGCCGCGGCCGCCTCCGCCAGCCGGGCGGGCGCGGCCAGCAGCAGCTCGTGGTCCGGGTACGCCCGGCACAGCGCGCGCAGCGCCGGGACGGCCGTGAGCAGGTCGCCCAGGCCCAGCGCGCGCAGCACCACCAGCCGGGGCGGGGCCGGGCCCGTGCCGCCCCCGCGATACGCGTCCCGGCGGTACGGCTCGCTCATGGGCGGGTCCGGGCGGGGGCGCCCGCCGCGCGGCGGGCGAGTTCGGTCGTCGAGCGGCCGTCCAGGTACGGCAGGACGAGCGCCTGCCCGCCCCACTCGCGCAGCGCGGCGGTCTCCGGCAGCGCGTCCACGCTGTAGTCGCCGCCCTTGACCCACACCTCGGGGCGCAGGAAGCGCAGCAGCGCCTCCGGGGTGTCCTCGTCGAAGACGGCCACCGCGTCCACGCAGCCGAGCCCGGCCAGCACCCGCACCCGGTCGGCCAGCGGGGTGATCGGCCGGCCGGGGCCCTTGAGACGGCGGACCGAGGCGTCGGAGTTGACGCAGACGATGAGGCAGTCGCCGGTGCGCCGGGCGTTCTCCAGCAGACCGACGTGGCCGGCGTGCAGCAGGTCGAAACAGCCTCCGGTGGCCACGACTGTGCCGCCGCGGGCGCGTACGGACTCGGCGAGGGCCAGGGCGCCCCCCAGGTGGGGGAGGGCGTCGGCGGGCGGCGGCGGGGACGCGCCGGCCGGGTCGGCGAGGTGCGCGGCCCCCGCCCACAGCGCGGGGTTGCCCACTCCGCCCGCGGCCACGAAGTCCGCGGCCTCCGCGACGGCCTGCTGCACCGCCTCCTCCGGCAGCGCCCCGTCCGCGAGCGCGATCGCCGCCGTGGCCGCGAAGCAGTCGCCCGCCCCGCACGGGTCGCCGTCGGCCGCGTAGGGCGCGGGCAGGTACATCGGGTCGCCGCTGCCCGCCCGGGTGAGGATCGCGCCGCGCCCGCCCAGGGTGACCGTCACGGCCGCGGCTCGCCACCGCTGCGCGAGCCGGGCGCCGCGCGCGCCGTGGGCGCGCAGCGAGTCGTCCTCTCCCGCCGCTGTTCCCGCCGAACGGTCCGGGGCCGACCAGGCGCGCGCCTCCGCGGCGTTGGGCGTGGCCAGCCGCACCCCCGGCACGGGGTGCGCGCCGCGCGGATGCGGGTCCCAGACGCAGGGGCGGCCGCGGGCGGCCTCGGCCAGCTGCGGCCGCAGCGCGGCCGCCAGGCCCCGGCCGTAGTCGGAGACCAGAACGGCCCCGGCCGCGCGGAGCACCGCCCGGACGGCCTCGCCCGGCGGCCCGGGGGTGCCGCCGCCGCGGTCGATGCGCACCAGCGGGCGGCCCCGGGCGCGGACCCGGGTCTTGACCGGCAGGCTGCCCTCCAGCGGCAGCTCGACCAGCCGGACCCGCGGCTCCAGCGCCTCGCGCACCGCCGCGCTCGCCGAGTCGCCGCCCAGCGCGGTGACGAGCACCACCTCCCGGCCCTGGCGGGCGGCGAGGGCCGCGGCGAGACCCGCGCCGCCGGGCCGGGTGCGGTCCGCCACCACGTCGAGGACCGGTGCGGGGGCGTCGGGCGCCAGCCGGGTGGCCTCACCGTCGATGTCCTGGTCCAGGAGAGCGTCGCCGACGACGACGAGGGGGCGCTTGGCGGTCATGCGTACCTCCGGGACGGGGTGGGGGTGCGGGGCTCCGGCGGGGGGCGGGAGGTCATGCCAGGCCCCGGCCCCACGACACCGGGGGCGCCTCGGCCGCGGCCGGAGCGGGGCGGTGGTGGCCCGCCGCCGCGTCGAACGCCTCGCACATCAGGTGGAGCGCCACCAGGTGGGCCTCCTGGACGGTGGCGGGGGAGTCCGAGCCGATGCACAGCGCCTCGTCCGCGCTCGCGGCCAGCGGGTTGGGGCGGGGGCCGGTCAGCGCCCACACCCGCAGCCCGGCCGCCCGGCCGGTGTCCGCGGCGCCGAGCAGGTTGGCGCTGTGCCCGGAGGTGGAGATGAGGACCAGCACGTCCCCGGGGCGCCCGTGGGCGGCGACCTGCCGGGCGTACAGCTCCTCGAAGCCGTAGTCGTTGCCGATGGCGGTCACGCTGGAGGTGTCGGCGTGCAGCGCGATGGCCGAGTACGCGGGGCGGTCGTCCCGGTAGCGGCCGACGAGTTCGGCGGTCAGGTGCTGGGCCTGGGCGGCGCTGCCGCCGTTGCCCGCGGCCAGCAGCCGCCCCCCGACCGGCAGTACGGCGGCCAGCTGGCGGCCCCACGCGGCCACCTGGCCGAGGCCGTGGTCTCTCAGCCGGCCCAGCGCGTCCTGCAGCGACTGGCAGTGCTCGTGCGCGGCGCGTAGCGAATCGGTCATGGCGTACGGGGCCCGCAGTCACGCGGACGGCGGCGTGTCCCCTGCCTCCCTTCCCGGGTGTCGGGGTCGGTGCCCGCGAGACGTTCACGCCGCTCCACTGATCCGGGCCGGGCGCCGGGCCAGGACCTCGCGGTAGACGTCCTCGGTGGCGGCCGCGACGCGGTCCCAGCCGTAGCGGGTCAGCACCCGGCGGCGGCCCGCGCTTCCGCAGGCGGCCCGCCGGGCGGGGTGGTCCAGCAGTTCGCCGACGGCCTCGGCCAGCGCGATCGGGTCGCGCGGCGGGACCAGCCGGCCGGTGCCCGGGTCGGCGACGGTGTCCCGCTGCCCGCCGACGGCGCTGGCGACCACGGGCGTGCCGCACCCCATGGCCTCCAGCGGCACGATGCCGAAGGGCTCGTAGTCCGCGGGACACAGGGCCACGTCGGCGGCGCGCAGCAGGGCCGGCACCTGGCCGCGCGGCAGCCCGCCGGTGAACCGCACCCGGCCGGCGACCCGCAGCCGGCGGGCCAGGTCGCGCAGCCGGGCCACCTCCGGGTCCTCGTCGAGCCCGGCGGGCGGCGGGCCGCCCGCGATGACCAGCTCGGTGTCCGGCAGCAGGGCGAGGGCGGCCAGGGAGACCTCGGCGCCCTTGCGCGGCACCAGCCGGCCCACCTGAACCAGCAGATGGCGCCGGGAGCGGCGGGGGGCGGCCGGCCCGTCGGGGGTGAAGCGCTCGGTGTCCACGCCACAGGGCACGACGGCCGCGCGCCCGGCCGGCAGGCCCATCGCGGCGAGCTCGGCCACCTCGTCCCGGCAGGTGGCGATGATGCGGTCGCAGGCCTCGCCGACCTCGGTCTCCCAGCCGATACGGCTCGGCGGGCTGGTGTCGGCGGCCCCCTGGTGGCGCCGCTTGACCGTGCCGAGGGCGTGATACGTGTGGGTGAACGGCAGGTCCAGCTCGCGCGCGGCCCGGAGGGTGGCGAGGCCGGACATCCAGAAGTGGGAGTGGGCCACGTCGGGCGGCTCGTCGCGCCACCAGCGGGCCAGGTACCGGCCGAACTCGGCGATGTAGGGGAGCAGTTCGTCCTTGGGCACGGCGCCGGGCGGCCCGGCGGGCACGTGCCGCACCTCGACACCCGGCCGCAGCGACACGGCCGGCGCCAGGTCGGGCCGGTCCCGGCGGGTGTAGACGGTGACGCGGTGGCCCCGCTCGGCGAGCGCCGAGGCGAGCTGGGCGACGTGGACGTTCTGGCCCCCGGAGTCCACCCCGCCCAGCGCCGCGAGCGGGCTGGCGTGTTCCGAGACGAGTGCGATGGCCAGGCCGTCGCGGGGGATCGGCTCCGACATCAGCGGGTCACCTCCTCCAACAGCCGCTCCCAGTCGCCCAGGAAGCGCTTGAGTCCGTATCGGTCGAGCGCCGCGCGGCGGGCCCGCGCCCCGTCCTCGGCCGCCGCCCGCGGCTCGTGGAGATAGGTCCGGGCGGCGCGGGCCAGGGCCTCGGGGCGGGTGGAGAGCACACCGGCGCCCTCGGGCACCGCCTCGACCGCCTCGGTGGTGGCCAGCCCGACGACGGGCATGCCCAGGTGCATGGCCTCCAGCAGGGACAGCCCCAGCGAGGTCCAGCGCACCGGGTGGAGATACAGGCGGCGGCGGGCCATCTCGGTGTGCAGCCGGGCCTGCGGCAGGTCCGCGCAGCGCAGGCGGTCCCCGGTCAGCCCCAGGTGCGCGGCGAGCCCCTCGGTGCGCATGCCGAACACGTCCAGGGGCGCCGCCCGGCTCAGCTCGGGCAGCAGGTCGGTGCCGGTGGTGCGGCCGCGCCGGATCGGGTCGTTGACGACGACGGCGGCGCGCTCCAGCTCCCCGGTGTACAGGTGGCCCGGGTCGACGACGCCGTGCTCGACGACGGTGGTGGGGGCGGTGCCGGCGTCCCACAGGAGCCGGTTGAAGTGGGTGACGTGCACCAGGGGCACGCCGCGCAGGTCGTCCCGGTCGGCGCAGGGGTGGCGGGTGCGCGGCACGTCGCCGTCCGGGGCGTTGTGCTCCACGTAGACGGCGGGCACATCGCGCCCGGGACGGCGTCCGCCCAGCCAGCACTCGGCGAGCGCGGCCTCGTGCGGCCGCTGGAGGACCACCAGGTCGACCGGGGCGTCGCGCAGCCGGGCGGGGCTCAGCTCGGCGACCGAGGCGGGCCAGGAATACGTCCGCGCGCGGCCGAGGCCGTCCGGCCCGCGGTCGGGGAGCACCGGCACCAGGTAGCGGTGCGGACCCTGGACGAACGCGGTGGTCCAGGAGCCGTGCACATGCCAGATCAGAATGTTCATGGGCTCACCTCGTCCATGGGGTCAACGGGTCCTCAGCAGCGAGCCGACGCCGGCCAGCACCTCCGCGTCGGTCACCGAGTCCAGGCACGGGTGCCCGGGCACCGGGCACTCGCGGGCCCGGCTCCCGGCGCACGGCGCGTCCGGCCGGCCCAGCAGCACGTGCGGCACCCGGTAGGGCGCCCACCGCTCGGCGGGCACCACGGGGGCGAACAGGCAGACGACGGGCGTACCGACGGCGGCGGCCAGGTGCGAGGGTCCGGTGTTGCCGGTCACCACGGCCGCGGCCCCCGCCAGCACCCCGGCCAGCTCCAGGAAGCTGGTGCGGCCCCCGAGGTCGAGCGCGCAGTCCCCGGCCACGGCGGCGGTCAGCTCCTTCTCGGCCGGGCCGCCGGTCACCACCACCCGGTGCCCCGCGCCCTCCAGCGCGGCGACCGCCCGGACGACCCTCTCCGGGGTCCAGGCGCGGGCGCCGACGGCCGCGCCCGGGTGGACCACGACGTAGGGGTCGGCCCCCGTCAGGGGGGTGGTGTCGGGGGGCGCGGTGATGCCCAGGGCCCCGTCGTCGCCGGGCGGGAGCGCGAAGCCGGACGCCTCGGCGAGGTCCAGGGCGGCGCGCGCCTCGTGGCGGTGCGGGGCCCGGCGGTGCCGCAGGTCCAGCAGCGCGCCCGGGTAGTGCTCGCTGTCGGCGGCGACCCAGGGGACCCCGGCGAGTTTCAGCAGCAGCGCGGCGGGCAGCGGGCTCTGGTGGTACGAGGCCAGCACCAGCGCCCGGTCGAAGCGCCGGGCGGACACCGCGTCCAGCAGCGCGTCGGTGGTCTCCCGGCGGGCCGTGGGTGGGTCGAGGCCCACCCACGGGGCGTCGTGGACCAGCACCTCGTCCACGCCCGGCAGCAGCCGCGCCGCGGGCTCGCCGGGCGGCCCGCACAGCACGGCCGTGTACGCGGACCCGGCCGCGGCGGCGCGCACCGCGGGCCCGGCGAGCAGCACGTCGCCCGCGCTGTCGAGGCGCACGACGAGCGTGCGCGGCCTCATGGCGGCCCTCCCGCCGGACCCTGTGCGGGCGGTTCCTGTGCGGGCGGTCCTTCCGTGCCCTCGGGGCCCAGCGGCGCGTCCTCGGGGTCCAGCAGCCGCCGGACGGCGGTCAGCAGGTCGGGCGCGCTGTCCTCGGCCGCGGCGACCTCCTCGGGGCGGGTCACGGGCGTGGGCACCAGCACCCCTCGCGCGCCCGCCGCGCGGGCGGCCGCCAGATCCGCGCCGATGTCCCCGACCACGGCGGTGCGGGCCGGGTCGACGCCCAGCTCCGCGCACGCGGCGTACACCAGCCCGGGGGCGGGCTTGCGGCAGCCGCACCCCTCGTCGGGGCCGTGCGGGCACACCGCCCACACGCCGAACGGCCCGAGCAGCTCCTCGACGCGCCGTCGCACCGCCGCCACCCGCTCCCGCGTCAGCAGCCCGCGGGCCACCCCCGACTGGTTGCTCACCACCCCGAGGGACAGCCCGCGCCCTCTCACGACCTCCACGGCCGCCCGGGCCCCGGGCATGGGCCGCACCCGGCCGGGGTCCCCGTTGTACGGGACGTCCTTGATCAGCGTCCCGTCCCGGTCGAACAGCACGGCCGCGAGCGGCGGCGCCGCTCCGGGGGGAGCGGGGCGCGGGGGGCGGACACGCCGCCGCGCCTGGCGGGCCGGGGCGAAGAGCCAGGGCCCGTCGGCGCGCGACGTGTGTGCAGCCGGCGTGATCAACACGCCCAGCGAGTAACCCCGTAAACCGCGACGAAACGTGACGTTTGGCGACATTCTGGAGGTGAGTGCCGAGGGGACCCGCACACCGGGGGCCGGGCCTCAGCCGCACAGCCCCCGGTGGCGGGCCAGCCCCGCCAGCCAGTGGGCCGTGGCCACCGGGGGGATCGCGGCGCTGCTCGCCATCATCGTGGTGACCTCCTCGCGGGTGCGCGGGCCGGGCCGGATCCGGGCCGCCGCGAACTCCCCGGTGCCCGCCAGCCACAGACCGGCGCAGACCGCGGCGGCCCGCGGCCGGCCCGCCGCCGCGCACACCAGCGCGGCCGTGGCCGCCGCCGTGACGGCCACGTGCCGGGGCAGCCGCCCCCGGGGCGCCCCGGCCCGCCCCCACCAGTCGCGGCCGTGGACGCGGCGCATCAGCACGTCGTCGGCGTTGCCCGCCTGGACGCGCACCGAGACCCAGCGGTCCGCCGGCCGCACCGGGTGCGTCGTACGGCGCTCGCCGACCGCCAGCGCCCAGCCGGCCGCCTGCACGCGCAGCGCCAGATCGGCGTCCTCCCGGTAGGCCCGGGGAAAGCGCTCGTCGAAGCCTCCGACGGCCTCCAGCGCGGCCCGCCGGTACGCCATGTCGGCGGTGATCCAGCGGGACGTGGCGAGCCCCGCCGTGTTGCGCTCCCAGTCGGTGGGCCTGCGGTCGGTGGGCAGCGGCACGGTGATCCGCCCCTGCACCCCGGCCGTGCCGGGGCCGGCCGCGGCGAGGTCCCCGGCGAGCCAGGCCGTCCAGGCCGGGCCGGGGACGACGTCGTCGTCGAGGAAGACGATCCACGGCTCGGGCGCGGCGGCCCACCCGGCGTTCCGGGCGGCCGCGGGGCCGGCGGCGCGCCCGGGGACGATCTCCACGAGGTGGCGCAGCCCCTCGGGGATCTCCACGGGCAGGGGGGTGTGGTCCTCGGGCCGCCGGTCGTCGGCGAGCACGATCCGGCGGGGCCGGGGCTCCCCGGCCTGGTCCAGGGCGCTCAGGACCGCGCTCAGGCTGGGCCGGCCGAGCGTGGGGATGACGATCGCGTACTCGGGCGCCGCGGCAGGGGCGGGCCCGGTGGCGGGGGCGGGGGCGGGCCCGGTGGCGGGAGCGGGCGCGGCCAGTGGGTCGTGGCCGTTCGCCTTCAGCGCGCGCTCCGGCCTCATCGCCCGTCCGCTTCCCGCTCGTCGTCCTCCGGCCCGCCGTCCGCGTCCGCGTCCGCCTCCGGCCCGGGGCGGGGCGCCGCGGCTGCCGCGTCCGGCTGGCCGGCCGCGAAGAAGGCGCCGCGCCGGATCACGAAGGACCCGATCGCCAGCAGGTCCACGGGAGCCGAACCGAAGCACTCCAGCGCGTCGCGCGGATCGTCGACCATGGGCCGTCCGGCCGTGTTCAGGCTGGTGTTCACCACCACCGGCAGCCCGGTGAGCCGTTCGAAGCAGCCGAGCACGCGGGCCATCAGGGGCTCGGCCGCCGGGTCCACGGTCTGGATCCGGGCGGTGCCGTCGACGTGGACGACAGCGGGGATACGGTCCCGCCAGCGCGGCGCCACCTCGTGCACGAACAGCATGTACGGGCTGGGCAGCGGGCCGTCGAAGATCTCCGCGGCCCGGTCGGCGAGCACCATCGGCGCCACCGGCCGGAACTGCTCGCGCCCCTTGACGTCGTTCAGCCGCTCCACGTTGCCCGAGCGGCCGGGGTGGGCCAGCAGCGAGCGGTGTCCCAGCGCCCGCGGCCCGTACTCGGAGCGGCCCTGGAACCAGGCCACGATCGCGTCGTCCGCCAGCGCGCGGGCGACGGTCTCCGCGACGTCGGCGGGCCGCTCGTACGGCACCGCGGCGGTCTTGAGCCAGGCCTCCAGCTCCGCGTCCGACCAGCGGCGCCCGAGGTCCGCGCCGGGGATCGACTCGGTCCGCTCCCCGCCGTGGGCGGCGAGGTGCAGCGCCCCGCCCAGGGCGGTGCCCGCGTCCCCCGCGGCGGGCTGCACCCACACCCGGTCGAAGGGGCCCTCCCGGGCCACGCGGGAGTTGGCGACGCAGTTGAGCGCCACCCCGCCGGCCATGGTGAGCACGCTGTCGTGGGTGCGGCCGTGCAGCCAGCGCACCAGGTCGAGCAGCGTCTCCTCCAGACACGCCTGGGCGCTCGCGGCCAGGTCGGCGTGGGCCTGCGACCAGGCCTCCCCGGGACGGCGCGGCGGGCACAGCTCGGCCCACGGCACACCGGTGGCCCGGAAGCCCCCGTCGCCGGTCGGGTGGACATACCGGCGCAGCTCGTTCAGCAGCCGTGGGGCCCCGTACGCGGCCAGGGCCATCACCTTGTACTCGTCCGAGGAGCGCAGGAAGCCCAGGTGCTCGGTGAGTTCCTCGTAGACCAGGCCGAGGGAGTGCGGCAGCTCCTGGCCGCGCAGCGGCTCCAGGCGGTCGCCGAGGCGGCGGGCGGCGAGGTGGGAGGTGGCCTCGCCGCGGCCGTCCAGGACGAGCACCGAGGAGGTCTCCGCGCCGGGCGCGGCGTAGGCGCTGGAGGCGGCGTGGGCCAGGTGGTGCGGCACGAACCGCACGATGTCCGGGTCGAGCCCGGGCAGGGCGGTGGCGAGGAAGCCCGGCGCCTGGCGGGCGTAGGTGAGCCGCAGGTGGTCCCACGGGTCGTCGAGCCCCATCACGTCGGCCGGGCGGGCCAGGGCGGGGTCGAAGGAGTACGCGACCGCGTCCAGGTCCTGCGGGCGCAGCCCGGCCTCGGCCAGGCACCAGGCGGCGGCCTTCTCCGGGAGCTCCCAGGCCGAGAAGGGCACCGGCCGCTTTCCGTGCTTGCGCCGGGAGAAGCGTTCCTCCTCCGCGGCGGCGACCGTGTGTCCCTCGATGACCAGGGCGGCGGTGGGGTCGTGGAAGAGTGCGTTGATGCCGAGGATGCGCATGGAGGTTCGCCTTTCGGCGGCCCTGCGGCCGCGGGTGGTGCGGTTGCGGGGAGGCCTTCCGCCGAGGCTTGCGGCCGGCCGCCGGGGAACCGGCCGCCGGGGACCGGGCGGGTCAGGCCGTGGCGTGCTCGCGGAACCAGCGGACCGTGCGGGCCAGCCCCTCGTCGGCCGGGACGCGCGGCTCCCACTGGAGCTTGCCGCGGGCCAGCGTGATGTCGGGGCAGCGCACCGCGGGGTCGTCCGTCGGCCGCTCGATGAAGTGGACGCCGGCGTCGGAGCCGGCGATGTCGATGATCTTCCGGGCGAGGTCCAGCATGGTGATCTCGTCCGGGTTGCCGATGTTGACCGGGCCGAGCAGATCGGAGGCGGCCATGGCGAGGATGCCGCGCACCGTGTCGTCGATGTAGGCGAGGGAGCGGGTCTGCCGCCCGTCGCCGGTGACGGTCAGCGGCTCGCCCGCCAGCGCCTGCCGGATGAAGGTGGGCACGGCGCGCCCGTCGTAGCCGCGCATGCGCGGGCCGTACGTGTTGAACAGCCGCACGATCCCGGTGTCCGTGCCCCGCGCCCCCGCCTCGGCCGTGGTCAGGGCCTCGGCGAAGCGCTTGGCCTCGTCGTAGACGCTGCGGGGCCCGACCGGGTTGACATTGCCCCAGTAGCGCTCGCTCTGCGGATGCTGCTGGGGGTCCCCGTACGCCTCGGAGGTGGAGGCGAGGACGAACCGAGCCCCGTGGCGGCGGGCGAGGGCCAGCGCGTTGCGGGTGCCCAGGCTGCCGGTGTCCAGGGTGTGCAGCGGCAGCCGGAGGTAGTCGGCCGGGGAGGCCGGCGACGCGAAGTGCAGGACGAGGTCGCAGGGGCGGCCCACCTCGAACGGCTCGCTGACGTCGGCGCGCAGCAACGAGAAGCCCGGGTGCTCGGCGAGGTGTGCCACATTCCCGGCGGTGCCCGTACAGAAGTCGTCGACGCAGATGACCTCGGTGCCCCGGTCGAGCAGCGCGGTGCACAGGTGTGAGCCGACGAAACCGGCGCCGCCGGTGACGACGGCGCGCTGGAAGTGGTGGGCGGGTGCTGCCTCTCGCATGGGATCTCCCTCCGCGCGCCGTCGGTGCCTAGGACCCGTAGAGCTCCTTCTGCACCTCGTTGGGGCCCTCGTACCGGTCGCGTTTCAGATGGGAGATCTCCTCCACGACTTTCTTGTCGGCCTTGTTCTTCTTCGCCAGGTCGGTCAGGGACTCCCGGTCGGCGGGGTAGCTGGCGCCCTTGAGGGCCTTCTGCACGTCGGTGGGCCTGATCTCGGCCATGATGATCCTCCCAGGGTGGGGGTGTGCTTCCGATCCGCCCCCCACGGGATCGGTCCCTCCCCAGTACCCCTCTCCTGATCGGTCAATCAGGACAAAACGGTCGGGGCGTGCGGGTCAGGCGGCGGGGGTCAGCTCCTCGACCGGAGCCTGCCCGGCGGCCGGCAGCGGCCCGGTCGCCACCACCCGCGACACGCGCCGCCCCTGGTGCAGCGCCCCCGCTCCGATCGAGCCCGCGATGACCAGTCCGCCGATCACCAGGGCGCCCCGCGCCCCCGCCCACTCCATCAGCAGGCCGAGCAGCGGCGGGCCCGCCAGGCCCCAGGCCGTGCTCACGCTGCGCCAGACCCCGAGCACCCGGCCGCGCATGTGCGGCGGCGGGTCGGTCTGCAGCACCGTGGTGCCCGCCGTGTCCGACATCGACTCCACCACGGCCATGGGGGCCACGAGCACGACCAGCAGCAGCAGGTCGGGGGAGAACCCCGCCGCGATCTGCAGCACCGCCCCGGCGGCCGCGAGCGCGGCGACCAGCCGGACCGAGGGCCGGCGCATCCGGCCGGCCAGCACGGCGCCCGCGATGCCGCCCGCGGCGAGCATGGTGGACACGGTCCCGAACTCCTCGGCGCCCCCGGCCAGCGGGCCGGTCACCAGCACCGCCAGGGTCAGGCTGTAGTTGCGCCCGAAGACCGCGCTGACCGCGGTGATCGCCGTCAGGGCCACCAGCCGGGGCCGGCTCATGAAGAACGACAGACCGTCGCGGGCTCTGCCCGGGTCCACCGCGACCGGCTCGGGACCGGCGGCCTCCGCCCGTGGCTGCAGGCGCAGAAACGGGATGACGGCCGTCACGAAGAGGAACGAGAGGCCGTTGGCGGCGTACGCGGCCGCGTCGCCCAAGCCGGCCACGGCCACCCCCGCGAGCGCGACCCCCGCGAGCCGACCGGTGCTGTGCACGACCGAGCCCAGCGCGATCGACGACGGGACGTCCTCCGCCGGCACCAGGTCGTTGCCGAGCAGCGCGCAGGCCGGCCCGTCGACGGTGGCGACCAGGCCCGTCACCGCGGCCAGGACCATCAGCAGCGGCATGGTGAGCAGATCGAAGGCCACCAGCGCCGCCGTGACGAAGGCCACCGCCCCCAGGGCGGCCTGGCTCACCGCGGCGGTGAGCTTGCGCGGCCAGGCGTCGACCGCCGCGCCGCCCGCGAGGCCCAGCAGCAGTCCGGGCGCGGCCTGCACGGTCAGCGACAGGCCGGTGGCGGCGGCCGAGCCGGTGAGCTGCAGGACCAGCAGGTTCTGCACGGTCAGCTGCATCCACGTCCCGGCGTTGGAGACGAGATTCGCGGCGGACCACCACCGCATGCTCCGGTGGCGCAGGCATCGCCACACCGCCCGGTCGGCGCGCCGTCCGGCGCCTCGGCCGACGGGCGGGCGGCGTCCGGGCGTGGCGGGTGCCTCGGGGGCCGTACGGGGGCGGGGGACGCGGGGCGCGGGGGCAGGCTTCATCGCAGGGGCTTCATCGGAGGGGCTTCATCACAGGGGGCCCGGGGGCTCGGGCGGCGGACAGACACGGATTCGGGGCGACGGGCGGGCGCAAAAAAGAACCCCCGGTCCCCGGGGTGGCCGTCGCGCCGGCGCGACGACGATCCATGGTCACAGACGCTTCGGCGCTCCCGCGCCTCCGGACCGTGGCCGCCGTGCCATGAATCCCCCAAATGTGCTGGTCGTGGCGGTAGGAGGCGCTTCGCGTGGCTTTTCTCACACCCCTCCGCGGCCCGCTCGCTCTTCCCCGGCGGTTCCGGCAGGCGCCGCCGTGCGCGGACCTACGCTGGAACCAGGAGCGTGGAGGAGGTGCCATGCGTCACGAGCGCCACCGCCCCGACGGGCGCACCGGGAGCGAGCCGACCACCGCCCGCAGCGCGCTCGGCCTCCGGGTGGCCCTGTCGGCGGTGTACGTGCCGCTCTTCGTGGTCGGAGCCGTGATCTTCGGCTTCTGGGCCTCCCGCGCCCGGCCCGGCGACTCGCCCAGCCCCACGGTGCTCAGCGTGCTGGCGATCGTCTGCGCGGTCCTCGCCCTGCTGGCCCTCGCGGACTACGCGGTCGTCCAGCGGCGCCGCAAGGCCGGACGAGGGCGCACGCGACCACGGTGAGGGCCGCCACTGTGCGGCGGGCCGGCCACCGCTCGTCGCGCGCCGCGCTCCGCCTACCGCTCTTCCCGGGTCCGCCGCTCCTCGAAGGCCCGCGCCTCCGGCAGCAGCTCCCGGATGTCGCCCGGCAGCGCGTGGTAGAGCTTCTCCATCAGCTCCGGGCTCACCGCCGAGTCCAGCACCTCGAAGATCGCGCTCGCTTCCCGGATCGCCTCCTCCTCCGAGGTCCGGGCGCGCCAGGCGATCCGCCCCGCGAAACCGGTGAGGTCGAACCGCTCGCCGTGGTCGCGCCGGTGGGCCCGCTGCTCGGGCGAGGCCTCGTGGGACGCGACCACCCGCCGCATGGGGTCGGCCGCCTCGCTCGGCAACTGCGCCGCCATGTGGTCGGACAGCCCGTCCGGGATCCGCTCGGCGAGGGTTTCGAGCGTGGCGCGCACCGCCCGCTCCGCCGACTGCCGGTCGGGGAGCCGCGCCAAGGTCTGCACCCGCCCCGTCAGCTCTTCGTAGCGCATGATCAGCACCCCCAGCGTCGCGTTGTCCGCATCGTCCGCCGAGTGCCCACGGCCGCCTCGCCGAACCGCCGGTGTCGGCGGGCCGGGCGGACCCCGCGCACACTGGGCTCCATGACGGAGAAGCGAAGCGCCGGAATCCTGCTGTTCCGTGGCGCGGGCCCGGCGGGGACGGACCCGGCGTCCGGCGCCCAGGTCCTGCTCGGCCACATGGGCGGGCCCTTCTGGGCGCGCAAGGACGACCGCGCCTGGTCGGTGCCCAAGGGCGAGTACGAGCCGGACGAGGACCCGGTGGCCGCGGCGCGCCGGGAGTTCGAGGAGGAGCTGGGCCTCCCGCCGCCGCCCGGCGATCTCCTTCCGCTGGACTCGGTCCGCCAGACCGGCGGCAAGGTGGTGACCGTCTGGGCGCTGGCGGGCGACCTGGATCCGTCGCGGGTCACCCCGGGCACGTTCGAGATGGAGTGGCCGAAGGGGTCCGGGCGCCTTCGGCTCTTCCCCGAGATCGACCGGGTGGCGTGGCTGGACCTCCCCGAGGCCAGGCGGAAGATCGTGGCCAAGCAGGCGGTCTTCCTCGACCGGCTCGAGGAGCGGCTGCGCGGCTGAGCCCCGTACGGGATTCGCGACCCGCCGCCCCCGGCTACCGTGAGGAGAGGAGGCACCGGTGGGCATGGGTAGCGCGAGGAGTTCCGGAAACCTGCCTCGGCTGCGGCTCGACGAGCTGCTGGACGAGTTGCAGGGGCGGATCGACACGGTGCGGGGGACCCAGGGCAGGGTGCACAGCCTGCTGGAGGCCGTGCTCTCGGTCGGCCGGGAGCTGGACCTGTCGCATGTGCTGCGGCGGATCGTCGAGGCCGCCGTGGTCCTGGTGGACGCCGAGTACGGGGCCCTGGGCGTGATCGGGGAGGACCAGCGGCTGGCGGAGTTCCTGACCGTGGGCGTGGACGCCGGAGAGGCCGAGGACATCGGGGCGCTGCCGTCCGGCCACGGCATTCTGGGCCAACTCATCCGCTACCCCGAGCCGTTGCGGCTGGCCGAGCTGTCCGAGCACCCGGCCTCGTACGGCTTCCCGGAGGGGCATCCCCCGATGCACTCGTTCCTGGGGGTGCCCATCCGGGTGCGGGACGAGGTGTTCGGCAATCTCTATCTGACGGAGAAGCGGAGCGGCAAGGAGTTCGACGACGAGGACGAGACGGTGCTGGCCACCCTCGCCGTGGCGGCCGGGGTGGCCATCGAGAACGCCCGGCTCTACGAGGAGGCCCGGCACCGCCAGCGCTGGCTCGAGGCGAACGCGGAGGTGACCCAGGGCCTGCTGTCCGGGGCCGACGAGACCCGGGTGCTGGGCCTGATCGTCGGGCACGCCCGGCGGCTGCTCGCCGCGGACCTGGGCGTGCTCACGCTGCCGGTCGAGGGGACCGCCGATCTGCGGGTCGCGCTCGCGGACGGCATCGACGCCGAGGCGCACCGCGGGCTGGTGCTGTCCCGTCAGGGCTCCTTCGCCGGCGCCGCCTTCCTCGGGTCGCGGGCCGTCACCAGCGGTGACGTCGAGCACGATCCGCGGATCACCCGGGGCCCCAAGCGGTGGACCGGCCTGGGCCCGGCGGTGGCGGTGCCGATGCGGACGGGCGAGGGGGTCCAGGGGGTGCTGTCGCTGGCCCGCGCGGCGGGCAGTCCGCCGTTCACCCCGACGGAGACGGACCTGCTGCTGGGCTTCGCCGGTCAGGCGGCGCTCGCCATGAAGCTGGCCGAGCGGCGGCGCGCCGCCGAGCAGGTCGCGCTGCTCGAGGACCGCGACCGGATCGCCCGCGACCTGCACGACCTGGCCATCCAGCGGCTGTTCGCGGCCGGGATGACGCTGCAGAGCACGATGCGCTTCGTCCAGCACCCGGAGGGCGCCGAGCGTCTGTCGCGGGTGGTGGACGACCTGGACGACACCATCAAGATCATTCGTTCGACGATCTTCGGGCTCCGGTCGCACGAGGCGGGCCCGACCGCGCGGGGGCTGCGGGTGCGGGCCGCCAAGACCGTGGAGGAGGCCGTGACGGCGCTGGGGTTCACGCCGTCCCTGCGTACGGAGGGGCTGGTGGACACCGAAGTACCGGGTGCCGTCGCGGACGACGTGGTCGCGGTCCTGGCCGAGGCGCTGTCCAACGTCGCCCGGCACGCCCGGGCCGGAGGTGCGGAGATCTCCCTGGTCGTCGGGTCGGGCCGGCTGACCGTCACGGTCACCGACGACGGGGTGGGCGTCCCGGAGGGCGGTCGGCGCAGCGGGCTGCGGAACCTCGCCGAGCGCGCCGTACAGCGCGGGGGCGAGCTGGCGGTCGAGGCGCCCGAGGGCGGCGGGACGCGCCTGGTGTGGAGCGTTCCGCTGCGCCGGGACTGACGGGGGCGGGACTGACGGGGGCGGGACTGACCGACGGCGGGACGACCGACGGGGGACCGGCGGCGGGACTGACGGGGGCCGTTCGGCCGGGACGGGGCGGGAGGTGGCCAGGTCAGCGGGCGGAGTCCGGTCGCGCGGAGGGCGGATCGGGGGGTCGCGGGTCCGCGTGGGTGGCGATCACGGCCGCCTGGACGCGGCGTTCGACGCCGAGCTTGGCCAGGAGGCGGGAGATGTGGTTCTTCACCGTCTTCTCGGACAGATAGAGCCGCTTGCCGATCTGCCGGTTCGTCATTCCCTCGCCGATCAGGGCCAGGATCTCCCGCTCCCGGGTGGACAGCCCGGCCAGCGTCTCGTCCCGGGGCCCTGGCCCGCCGCCGTCCCCGCGCAGGGTGCTCATCAGCCGGGCGGTGGTGGCCGGGTCCAGCATCGACTGTCCGGACGCCACCGTGCGAACGGCGGAGACCAGGTCGGACCCCTTGATCTGCTTGAGGACGTACCCCGCCGCCCCCGCCATGATCGCGTCCAGCAGCGCGTCGTCGTCGTCGAACGAGGTGAGCATCAGACAGGCCAGCCCGGGCATGGCGGAGCGCAGTTCGCGGCAGACGGTGACGCCGTCCCCGTCCGGCAGCCGCACGTCCAGGATCGCCACGTCGGGCCGCAGCGCGGGGCCCCGGGCCATCGCCTGGGCGGCGGTCCCCGCGTCGCCGACCACCTCGATGTCCGGCTCGGCGTCCAACAGGTCGTGCAGTCCGCGCCGTACGACCTCGTGGTCGTCCAGCAGGAACACCCGGATCGGCGACGGGGGAGCGGTGTGTGCCGAGTCGGTCATGGCGCCCTCCCGCACGGTGGTCGTGGTCGTGGCCCGGCCCCCGCATCGATCCTGGCTCGCCCCGGGCGGCCGTGCCAGGGCCGAACGGCCCACGACAGGCCCTCAAGGGCGCGGCGGGGCCGATGGTCCCGCCCCCGGGCCTGCCCGGCCCTCGCCCTTGGCGGTCCGTCTGTGCGACGGTCGATACAGGGAGCCCGCGCTGCCGCGCGGGGTCCCGCTCGGGCAGCACGCGACAGGGGGTGCGGCGATGAGCGCGAAGGTGCGCACGCGGCTCTTGTGGCGGTGGCGGCGCAATCCGCTGAGGCGCCGCTCGGACGTCGTCGAGGCATGGGTCGCGCTGGTGGCCGGCCTGGTGATGGCGGTCGGCGGCACGGCCGCGGGCGTGGCCACGGCGGACGCCGTGGAGCAGCCCCTGCTGGTGGAGCGCGCGGAGCGGCACCAGGTCCCGGCGCGGCTGCTCGAGGACGCCCCCGCGACGCAGCCCTCCGCCGACGGCTCCCGGGCCGGCCGTGTGCCCGCCGAGGTGCGGTGGAAGGCGCCCGACGGCTCGGTCCGCACCGGCACCGCGCAGGTGCCCGAGGGGCACGCGGCCGGCACGGCGACCGTGGTGTGGACCGACGGGCACGGTCGGCTGGTCCCCGAGCCGCTCACCCCCCGGGAGGCCGAGACCAGGGCAGCCCTGACCGGAGCCACGGCGGCGGCCGGGGTGGGCCTGGTGACCCTGGCCGGCCGGCGGGTCGTACGGTGGCGGCTGGACCGCCACCGCGCCGAGGAGTGGGAGCGGGCCTGGGCCGAGGTCGAGCCGCGCTGGAGCAGCCGCGGCGGCTGAGCCGGCCGCGGGCCGGGGCGTTCGGGAAAACCCCGGGGAGCAGGCCGGGTCTCCACCAGGACAAGCCCCGGCCTCCAGGACGGTCCCGGGCCTTCAGGACGGTCCCGGGCCTTCAGGACGGTCCCGGGCGTCCAGGACGGTCCCGGGCGTCCAGGACGGTCCCGGGCGTCCAGGACGGTCCCGGGCCGTCAGGACGGGCCCGGGACGTGGTGGACGGCGGTCAGCCGGTTGTCGAAGTCCACGACGCCCTCGACCGAGCGGATCAGCCGCGCCGCCGCCGGGATCAGGGCGGTGTCCCTGACCTCGCCGGTGAGAGTGACCACGCCCTCCCGCACGGTCACGTGCACCGGCTGCCCGGCCGAGGACGGGAAGAGGTACGACACGACGTCGCGCCGCACCTCCTCCTCGATGTCCTGGTCCGGGCGCAGAAACACCTTCAGCAGATCGGCGCGGCTGACGAGGCCCTCGAGACGGCCCTCGTCGTCGACCACGGGCAGCCGCTTGACGCGCTTGTGGGTCATGATCCGGGCGGTCTCGGCCAGCGTGGCGTTCGCGTGCACGGTGATGGCCGGGGAGGTCATCAGCTCCTCCGCGGTCACCGCGCCCGCCTTCACGATGTCGGGGAGGTCGCCCAGCTGTCCGAGCCGGGTCGGGTCGCTGTCCCGGAACTCCTCCTTGGGCAGCAGATCGGCCTCGGAGACCACCCCGATCACCCGGCCCTCGCCCTCCAGCACCGGCAGGGCGCTCACCTTCCACTGCTGGAGCGTCTTCACGATCTCCTTGAAGGGCGCCTCGCGGCCGACGGCGACGACGGTATGGGTCATCACATCACTGACGATGTGCGAGGTCCGGTGCACGGGGACCTCCCTCCTTGCCCGGTCTCTCCGTTCGTCTCCTCCCTGGCCACCAGCGGCCTGGTGGGCACCCCGAGCACGATCTTGAGCGCGCCGGTGTCCGCCGCGCGGGAGAAGACGTCGTACGCCTCCTCCATCTGGTCGAGCTCGAAGGTGTGGGTGATGAGCGACGCGGCCGGCAGCCGCCCCGCCGCCAGCATCGACAGCAGCGTGGGCGTGGTGCGGGTGTCCACGAGACCGGTGGTGATCGTCAGATTCCGCATCCACAGGTCCTCCAGATGCAGCGTCACGGGCCGGCCGTGCACCCCGATGTTGGCGATCCGCCCGCCGGGCCGCGCCATGCGGGTGCACGCCTCGAAGCTCTCCGGGGTGCCCACCGCCTCGATCACCACATCCGCGCCCAGACCTCCGGTCAGATCGTCGACCAGGGGCTCGGGCCCCTCCGTGGTCTGCGCCACCGCGTCGGCGCCGAGCCGCTTGGCCGCCTCCAGCCGGGTGGGCAGGAGGTCGACGGCGATGATCCGGCCGGGGGAGAACAGCTCCGCGGTGGCGATCGCGGCGAGCCCGACGGGCCCGGTGCCGACGACCGCGACCGTGTCCCCGGGGCGCACCGCCGCGTTCAGTACCCCCACCTCGTAGGCGGTGGGGAAGACATCGGCCAGCAGCACGGCTTCGAGGGTGTCGGCCGCGCCGGCCAGCGGGTGGAGGGACAGATCGGCGAAGGGCACCCGGACGTACTCGGCCTGGGCGCCGTCGATCAGCCGCCCCAGCACCCAGCCCCCGCCGCCGTGGCACTGCCCGTACGCCCGCTCCCGGCAGAACCGGCAGCGGCCGCACGGCGAGACGCAGGAGACCAGCACCCGGTCCCCGGGGCGCACGGTGCGCACGTCGTCGCCGGTCTCGACGACCTCGCCGACGGCCTCGTGCCCGAGGACCGTACCGGGCCTCACGTCCGGCACGTCGCCCTTCAGGATGTGCAGATCGGTGCCGCAGATGCTGGCGGTGTCGACGCGGACGATCGCGTCGGCGGAATCCCGCAGGCCGGGGTCGGGGACCTCGTCCCAGGAGGACCTTCCCGGTCCGTGGAAGACAAGTGCTTTCATGACCGTCTCATCCCCTTTTGCCTTGATATACCCAATTGTCCTCGCTGGGTACGGACCGTGCAGGGGCTCACCGGACGGGACCCTTCAGGCCGGTCGGTCGCGGCGCTCGGTCAGGGTGTGCTCAGGGTGGTCGGCCGATCGGGACGAGCACCACCGGGCAGTGCGAGTGATGCAGCACCGCGTGGGTGACCGGGCCGAGCTGCATCCCGAGCCGGGCCGTACGGCGGTGGATCGGAAGGATCACGACATCCGCCGCGCGCGACGCCTCCACCAGGGCGTGCGCCGGGGCGCTGTGAGGCGTGTCCTCGCGCACCCGCACCTGCGCGAACTCCTCGTCCAGCGCCGCGATCACCCGGCGCGCGGCCGCCCGCTCCCGCTCGGCCCGCGCCGTCACGTCCTCCCGCGCCGGCGGCGCGTGGTCGCTCCGGAACGGCTGCGGGGGCACCCCCTCGTACAGCACGCGCAGCCGGGCCGTGCGCCGCACCGCCTCCTCGAACGCGTACCGCGCCGCGGCCTCGTCGGCGTCGGTCTCCATTCCGACCAGGACCTTGCCGTGGCCCTCCGGGCCGTACGCGACCGGGATGTCGCCGCGCACCACCAGCAGCGGGCGCGCGGTGTGCGCGGCCAGCCGCAGACCGACCGAGCCCAGCAGCAGCCCGGTGAAGCCCCCGAGGCCCCGGGTGCCGATGACGGTCAGCGCCGCGTCCGCGCCGATGCGCAGCAGCTCGGGCACCGCGTCCTGCGCCGTGAGGGTGGGCACCACCCGCAGCTCGGGGGCCTGTTCGGCCACCCGCGCCACCGCGAGCCGCAGCACCGTCCGGGCGATCTCCACGGGTGTCCGGTCCGGCTCGGTGACCACGCCGAAGGCGAGCGGGTCGGTCCGCGCCCACGGCCAGGCGTGCACGATCTCCAGCGTCGTGCCGCGCCGCTGGGCCTCGGCGACCGCCCGGTCCAGCGCGAGCCGCGAGCTGTCGGAGCCGTCCAGCCCCACCACGACCCGGCCGTCCGGCGGCGGGGTGTCGGAACGCGTCATGGCCGGTGACCTCCCGTCCTCACCCGGGCCCGGCGCGCGGACCGGACCCCGTCCGCGGCGGGGGTGGCGGTGGTGGTGGCGGTGGCGGCGGACCGTCGGGCCCCGGGGGCGCGTCCTCGACGCGGTAGGTGAGGCGGTCGACCACGGCCACCACCCCGTCCACCTGGCCTGCCATCCGCACCGCGATGGGCACCTCGCTGTGCCGCTCCACCTGCCCCTCGAGCAGCACCACCCCCTCGGTCACGGTCACGTCGACCGCCTGGGGCGGCAGCCACAGGGAGCGGACCAGCACCTCGTCGATCACCTCGGCCCGGATCTCGTGGTCCGGGCGGAGGAAGACCCCCAGCAGGTCGCGCCGGGTGACGATGCCGACCAGCCGGTCCTCCTCGTCGATCACCGGCAGCCGCTCCACCCCGTTCCGCGCCATGGTCCGCGCGGCGTCGACCACGCTGTCCTGCGGGCGCACCGTGACCGCGGGCCGCGACATCAGCTCGCCGACGACGCGGGCGCCGGGCCCGGCGCGCAGATCGGTCCCCGAGACCACCCCGAGGACCTTGTCGTCCTCGTCCACCACGGGCACCCCGCCGATGCGGTGCCTCGCGAGCAACTCCGTCACCTCATGGGGCGGGGCGCCCGAGCCGACCCGGACGACCTCGTCGGTCATCACATTGCCGATCTTGCGATGCTTCATGGCGGGCTCCCTCCGCCCCGGATACGGTCAGCCTCTCTCGGCGGACCCCCGGGCGGGATGGGCTGCCCGGGGCCCGATGAGGGACATTCGGCCCACCCCGGAGAAGCGAGCCCTCACCCCGGAGAAGCGAGCCCTCGACCAAGCGGGAACAGACGGTCGAGGTAGGGGTTGCGGAACTTCCCCGCCGGGTCGTGTTCGCGCAGCAACCGCCCGAAGTCCGCGGCCCGTTCGTAGCCCGCGACCACGTCCCCGGGCGCGGCCGCCGTCAGCTTGCCCCAGTGCGGCCGCGCCCCCAGCGGCAGCAGCTCCTCCTCGATCGCGGCGATGACGTCCATCACCGGGGCGCGGTCCGGCTTCCAGGTGAAGTGGAGGGCGACGCAGTCACGGCCGTACGCCGGGCTCAGCCACAGCTCGTCGGCGGCGATCGTACGGACCTCGGACACCAGCAGCACCGGCGCGATCCGGCCGCCCAGCCGGCGCAGCGCGGCGAAGGCCCCGGGCGCGGCGCCGCGCGGCAGGATCAGCTCCGACTGCAGCTCCTCGCCGCTGCTGGGGGTGAAGTCCGGCCGGAAGTGGGGCAGCCGCTCGTGCCACGGCCCCGCCACGCCCGCCTGCGGGGTGCAGTGCGAGGTCGGCATGCCGGGCACCGGGTGGCGGGGGCCGTCGGCCGGGCGGGCGCCCAGCCAGGGCTGCCCGGGCCGGGGCGGTCCCGGCCGGTCGGCGCGGCACTTGAGCCACACCACCCCGCTGCCGGAGTACCAGTCGGTGAACACGCTGACGCTGTACGCGGCGCCGGACACCTCGTCGAACGAGTCGGCCAGCCGGTCCAGGGGGAGCCCGTCGTAGACCCACTGGGCCACCTCGTAGGACGGCTCGATGTCCAGGGTGACGCCGGTGACGACGCCGAGCCCGCCCAGCGAGACCACCGCTCCGGCCAGCCGGTCCGCGTCCGTCTCCCGGCTCAGCCGGGTCAGGTCCCCCTCCGGGCCGACGATCTCAAGACCGGCCACCGACGCCGCCAGGGCGCGCTGGGTGTCGCCCGAGCCGTGGGTGCCGGTCGCACAGGCGCCCGCGACCGTGATGTGCGGCAGCGAGGCGAGGTTGGCCAGGGCGTGCCCCGCCGCCTGAAGTGCCTCGGCGACCTGCGCGTACCGCATGCCCGCCGCGACGGTCACCCGGGAGCCGCCGGGGTCGATCTCGACCCGGTGCGGCATCCGGTCGAGGCGGATCAGATCGCCGCTGGTGTCGGCTATGCGATTGAAGGAGTGGCCGGTGCCGAGCGTGCGGACGCGCTCGGCGGAGCCGACGATCCGTCGCAGCTCGTCGAGCGAGGCCGGGTGGTGCACCCGCGCCGCGCCGAAGGTGATGTTGCCGGCCCAGTTCGTCGGGGCTCCGGTTGTCGGCATCCGCGTTCCTGATCCTGTCCGTGAAGGTGATCGACCCGACCGTAGTACAGGGCCGCCCGCCGCCCCGTACAGCCCCGGGCGCCCGGCGATTGCCCCGATCGGCCCACCTGCGCGGGCCACCCGGCCGCCGACCGGCCCACGATGGTTGTCAACAGCACCCAGGACAGGTGGCCCCATGAGCGAACAGCAACGAGACGTCCACAGGACGGGGCTGATCGGCGAGCTGTCGGCGGAGTTCGCCGGGACCATGGTCCTCATCCTCTTCGGCTGCGGCGTGGTGGCCCAGGTCGTCGCCGGCGGGCTCGGAAACCACGACAGCATTGCCTGGGCCTGGGGGCTCGGCGTCACCTTCGGGGTGTACGTCGGGGGCCGGCTCAGCGGCGCCCACATCAACCCGGCCGTCACCCTCTCCCTGGCGGCCTTCAAGGGCTTCCCGTGGGCCAAGGTGGTGCCGTACACGCTGGCGCAGACCGCCGGGGCGTTCGTGGGGGCCCTGCTGGTGCGCTGGAACTACACCGAGGTGCTGGCCCATGCCGACCCGGGCCACACCCTCAAGACCCAGTTCGTCTTCTCCACCCTCCCCGGCAACGGCTCACTGCCGGTGAGCGAGTGGGGCGCGCTGCGGGACCAGGTCATCGGCACCGCGATCCTGATGCTGCTGCTCTTCGCGGTCACCGACCTGCTGAACACGCCCCCGGGCGCCAACCTGGCCGCCGTCGTCATCGGGCTCATCGTGGTCGCCATCGGCATGGCGTGGGGCACCGACGCGGGGTACGCCATCAACCCGGCCCGTGACTTCGGGCCGCGCCTCGCCAGCTTCCTCACCGGCTACCGCGGTGCCTGGCGGGACCAGTACGGAAACCTCTACTTCTGGGTGCCCATCGTCGGCCCCCTCGTCGGCGGCCTGCTCGGCGCGGCCCTCTACCGGATCCTGATCGGCCGCTTCCTCCCGGTGCCCGGGCCGCAGGAGGTGGGGCGGACCCCGTCCGCCGAGCCCTGAGACCCCGAGCCGAACCCCCAGCGACGAGAGGTGGCGGGAATGCCGGAATTCGTCGGTGCGGTGGACCAGGGGACCACCAGCACCCGCTTCATGATCTTCGACCACGACGGCGGCGAAGTGGCGAAGTACCAGCTGGAACACCGCCAGATCCTGCCGCGCTCCGGATGGGTCGAGCACGACCCGGTGGAGATCTGGGAGCGCACCAACTCGGTGATGCAGAACGCCTTCCGGGCCAGCGGCCTCGCCCCCGCCGACCTGGCCGCGATCGGCATCACCAACCAGCGGGAGACCACCGTCGTCTGGGATCCGCGCACCGGGACGCCGTACTACAACGCCGTCGTGTGGCAGGACACCCGTACCGACGCCATCGCCGCGGCCCTCGACCGCGACGGCCGCGGCGACGTCATCCGCCGCAAGGCCGGTTTGCCGCCGGCCACCTACTTCTCCGGCGCGAAGATCCAGTGGATCCTGGAGAACGTCGACGGCGTCCGCGAGGCGGCCGAGCGCGGCCACGCCCTCTTCGGCAACACCGACAGCTGGGTGCTGTGGAACCTCACCGGCGGCCCCGGCGGGGGTGTCCACGCCACCGATGTGACCAACGCCAGCCGCACCATGCTGATGGACCTGGAGACCCTGGACTGGGACGACGAGCTGCTGGAGATCTTCGGGGTGCCGCGGGCGATGCTGCCGACGATCAACGCGTCCGCCCACCCCGAGGCGTTCGGCCGCACCCGCACCACCCGCCCGCTGCGCGCCGCGATTCCCGTCACGGGTGTGCTCGGCGACCAGCAGGCGGCCACCGTCGGCCAGGTCTGCTTCGCGCCCGGCGAGGCGAAGAACACCTACGGCACCGGCAACTTCCTGCTGCTCAACACCGGCACCGAACTCGTCCGCTCCCGCAGCGGGTTGCTCACCACCGTGGCGTACCGCTTCGGCGACGGCCCCGCCGTCTACGCCCTGGAGGGCTCCATCGCGGTGACCGGCTCGGCCGTGCAGTGGCTGCGCGACCAGCTGAGGATCATCGGTGACGCGGCGGAGAGCGAGCGGCTGGCCCGCTCGGTCGAGGACAGCGGCGGGATCTACTTCGTCCCGGCCTTCTCCGGGCTGTTCGCCCCGTACTGGCGCTCCGACGCGCGCGGTGCGATCGTCGGCCTCTCGCGCTACCACACCGGCGGCCACCTGGCGCGGGCCACGCTGGAGGCCATCTGCTACCAGAGCCGGGACGTCGTGGAGGCCATGGACCGGGACTCCGGTGTCCACCTCGATGTGCTCAAGGTGGACGGCGGGGTCACCGAGAACGACCTGTGCATGCAGATCCAGGCCGATGTCCTCGGCGTCCCGGTCAGCCGCCCCCGGATCGCCGAGACCACCGCGCTCGGCGCCGCCTACGCCGCGGGCCTGGCCGTCGGGTTCTGGCGCGACACCGACGAACTGCGCTCCCACTGGCAGGAGTCCAAGCGGTGGGAGCCGGGGTGGAGCCGGGAGCGGCGCGAGGAGGGCTACGCGGGCTGGAAGCGGGCCGTCGAGCGCACGCTTGACTGGGTGAAGGTTCACTAGCGGGTCCCGCGTTTGCCTCCCCCGCCGGACGGGGGTTACCTGGGAGTATCGGGCTATAGGCGAGATGCACCATACTTGGTGATATGTCCATATAGCGCCCTCACTCGATTAGGGGAGGTAGGAGCGGATGACGAACAACGGCCAGGTGGCGCTCGCCTTCACCAGCGGCTATCTCTGCGGGCGCGGTCACAGGATGCGGTCGGCGCTCGCCCTCGCGGGCCTGGCCGCCGGCAAGCGGCTCGTTACGGGCCGGGGGGCGGGGGGTCCGGAAGGGCTCATGTCCTCCGAGCTCGGCAAGCTGAGCCACGAGGTGCGCGGCCAGCTCATGGCGGCCGGGCGATCGGCGGCCATGTCGGCGGCCAGCCACCGCATCGACGCGCTGAGCGACCGGCTGGAGCAGCGGGCCACGGCGCTGCGCTCGGGCTCGGGCGGCCAGAAGGGGGACGAGGGCCGCAAAGAGAGCAAGGGCGGCAAGGACAGTAAGGAAGCCGACGAGGGCAGCGAGGCCGGGGGGTCGAAGACGCGCGACGAGGAGCGCGGGAGCGAGCGGGGGTCCGGCCGCGAGGAGCGCGCTCGCGGTGAGCGGGAGACCAGGCACAAGAGGACGGCCGACCGTCCCGACCGGCCCGGGAAGAAGGCCGGTGCCGGAGAGTCCGAGCGGCGCGGCCGAGGGTGAGGGACCATGGCGGAGCAATCAGACGGCGACCGGCGTGAGGGCGGGCTCGGCACGCTGACCAAGGAACTGCCCACCGATCGGCTGATACAGGAGACGCAGAACCTGATCACGGCGTTGGGCGAGCGCGCCCTGAGCACGGTCAGCCACCTCGGCGACGGTGGTGGCGGCGGGCTCAAGCTGCCGATCAAGCCGATGCTCAAGGCGGGGGCGAAGCGGATCGCGACGAAGATGAAGGACAAGGTCAAGGACGCCATCCCCGGGCTCGGCGGGGGAGGTGGCGGAGGCAAGGGCAAGAAGCTCAAGGTCACCAATATCGTCGAGGAAATCGACGTAGGTGTCCCCGTCTCGGTCGCCTACAACCAGTGGACGCAGTTCGAGGACTTCCCCAGCTTCATGAAGAAGGTGGAGAACGTCGACCAGACGAGCGACACGGAGAACGACTGGAAGGCCCAGATCTTCCTGTCGCACCGCGAGTGGCACGCCGAGATCATCGACCAGGTGCCCGACCAGCACATCGTATGGCGGTCCAGCGCCGCGAAGGGCCACGTGGACGGCGCGATCTCCTTCCACGAGGTGGCTCCCCGCCTCACCCGGATCGTAGTCGTCCTGCAGTACCACCCCCAGGGGTTCTTCGAGCACACCGGCAACCTCTGGCGCGCCCCGGGCCGGCGCGCGCGCCTGGAGCTGAAGCACTTCCGCCGCCATGTGATGTCCGAAGTGCTGCTGCACCCCGACGAGGTGCAGGGCTGGCGCGGCGAGATCCACGACGGCGAGGTCGTCCAGAAGGAGGACGAGGGCGAAGGCAAGGGCGAGGAGCCCGAGGAGGAGGCCGAGGAGGAGGCCGAGGAGGAGGCCGAGGAGGAGCCCGAGGAGGGGAAGAAGTCCGAGGACGAGGAGCCCGAGGACAAGTACGACGAAGAGGACGAGGACGAGTACGAGCCCGACGAGGAGGAGGGCGGCTCCCGGCGTGAGGGGGGCGAAGACGAGTACGACGAAGACGAAGACCAGTACGAGGAGGAGGACGAGGACGAGGAGCCCAGGCGGCGCCCGCGCCGCTGACGGACCCCCGCCCCGGAACGGGTGAGCGTGGTGACCGTAGCAAGCCAGCAGGGCCATTATCTGGACCGGCCCTCGTCCAGCGGTCTCGCCGACGTGGTCGGCACGATCCTGGACAAGGGACTGGTCATCGACGTCTACGTCCGGGTGTCGCTGGTCGGCATCGAGCTGCTGACGGTGGACGCCCGAGTCGTCGTCGCCAGCGTCGACACCTATCTGAAGTTCGCCGAGGCGACCAGCCGGCTCGACATCGCCCGCAGCGGGACCGAGACCCGCGGCCTGCCGGGTCTGATGGAGGAGATGCGCGAGGGCGGCGCACGCCAGAAGACCAAGGGCGCCCTGGAGGGCGTCAAGGACAAGGTCAGCGAGCTCCTCCAGCCCGCGGAGGAAGAGGACAGGGAAGAGGTTCGCCGGGGCGACGACGACCGGCCGCGCCGCAGGAGCCGGACGAGTGACAGGGAGCGCGAGCGGTGATGGCCGAGGACGGACATGCCTGCTACGTGTACGGGGTGGTCCCCGACGAGAACGGCGTCCAGGGCGGCCAGGCCGATCAGACGGTCAAGGACGTGCCCGTCGTCGGCGGCCAGGAGTCCCCGATCACCTTCATCAGGCGCGAGGGGCTGGCCGCGGTGGTGAGCGAGGTGCCCACGGGCAAGCCGCTCGGCACCCCCGACGACCTCAGCGCCCACGCCCGGGTGCTGGACACGCTGGCCGCCTCGGGACTGCCGGTGCTGCCCTTCCGGTTCGGCACGGTGGTGCGGGACACCCGGGCGGTGACCGACGAGCTGCTGACCGAGGGCCAGGACGACTTCCAGTGGGCCCTCGACCGGCTCCGCGGCAGCGCGCAGTTCACGCTCAGGGCCCGCTATGTCCAGGACGAGGTGCTGCGCGAGGTGCTGGAGGAACACGAGGAGGCCAGACGGCTGCGCGAAGAGCTGGAGGGGCTGCCCGAGGCGGCCGGATACGACCAGCGCATCCAGCTCGGGCAGTTGGTCGTGGAGGCCGTCGCCGCCAAGCGGGAGACCGACGCCCGGGAGATCGAGCACCGGCTCGCCCCGTTCGCCCTCGGCGTGGCGACCTCCGAGCCGGCATCCGCCGAAGGCGTGGTGAACGCGGCCTTCCTGATCGAGGACGGGAAGCGCGAGGCGTTCGAGCGGGCCGCGGAGGAACTGGCCCGCGAGTGGCACGGCCGGGTCCGGCTGCGTCTGCTCGGGCCGCAGGCCCCGTACGACTTCGTGGCGGACGCGCTGCGCCGGGGCGAGGAAGGCGGTTAGCCATGGGCCTGTTCACCGGGCTGCTCACCCTGCCGCTGGCGCCGGTGCGCGGCGTGGGGTGGATAGCCGAGCAACTGCGTCAGGAGGCGCTGCGGGAGCTGTACGACCCCACGGTGATCCACCAGCGCCTGGAGGAGGTCGCGGAGGCCCGGGAGTCCGGCGAGCTGTCCGACGACGAGGCGGCGGAGCTGGAGAGCGAACTGGTCGGGCGGCTGATGCAGGGCTCGCCCTCGGCCGGGGGCCTGGAGGTATGAGTCGTGCCCCGTACGGAACGGGACGACCGCGACGACCGCCAGGACGGCGGGCGCGACCGCCGTGACGACGTTCGGGAGCGCCGTGACGATGAGCGCGACCGCCGTGACGGCGAGCGCCACCGCCGCGACGGCGAGCGGGATCGCCGCGAGGACCGCGGGCGGGAACGCCCGCGGCGGCGTCCCATGGACGCCCGCGGGGCCGCGGTGAGCGCCGTCCGCCAGGTGTGGGAGCTGACCGGGGAGGAGCCCGAGGGCGTGGTCTCGCTGGAGCGCGGCGAGGAGGGCTGGACCGTCGGGGTCGAGGTGGTGGAGACCCACCGGGTGCCGGACACCGCGGACGTCCTCGCCCTCTACCGCGTCACGGTGGACGACGAGGGCGGCCTGGTCTCCTACCGCCGCGGCAAGCGGTACTCCCGCGGCGCGGGCGGGGAGGGCGGATGAGCGAGAACTTCGGCCAGGCCGGCGGGTATGTGCCGAGCCGGCGCGGGAGCACCGCCCACGAGCCGGCCCGCCGCGAGTCCGCCAACCTGGCCGACATCCTCGAGCGGGTGCTGGACAAGGGGATCGTCATCGCGGGGGACATCCGGATCAACCTGCTGGACATCGAGCTGCTCACGATCAAGATCCGGCTGCTGGTGGCCTCCGTCGACCGGGCCCGCGAGATGGGCATCGACTGGTGGGAGCACGACCCCACGCTCTCCTCCGGCGCCCGCGACGTCCTTCAGGAGAACGAGCGGCTGCGACGGCGGATCGGCGAGCTGGAGAGCGCCGACACGCGGGACGACGAGTCGGCGGAGCCCCGCCGCGAGGCGCCCCGGAGCCAGGAGGGCCGCGAGGAGGGCCGGGGGGAGGAGGAGCGGTGACCGGGGCCGAGGCCACCTGGCTGTACGCGGTGACGACCGCCGACGCGGCCGGCGCCGGCGCACCGGCCGGGCTCACCGGCGTGGCGGGCGAGCCGGTGCGCGTGGTCGAGGGTGCGGGCCTGGCGGCCGTGGTCGGCTCCGTACCGCGGAGCGACTTCGACGAACGGGCGCTGCGCGCCCACCTGGAGGACCTGCGCTGGCTCGAACGGGCGGCCCGCACCCACCACCAGGTCATCGACGCGGCCGCCGGCACGGGCCAGGTCATCCCGCTGCGCTTCGCGACGCTCTACCACGACGACGACCGGGTCCGCGTCATGCTCGAACAGCGGCGGGCGGACTTCGCGGCCGCGCTGGAGCGGGTGGCCGGGCGGACCGAGTGGGGCGTGAAGGCCTACGTCGACCCGAAGGCATTCCTCCCGGACCCCGGCGAGGAGGAGGTGGCCGGCGGCCGGCGGCCCGGCGCCGCCTACCTCGCGCGCCGCCGCGCCGAGCGGCAGGAACAGGAGACGGCCCATCTGCGCGCCTCCGAGCGGGCGGAGGAGATCCACGCGACCCTGGCCGGACAGGCGGTGGCGATCGCCGAACACCCGCCGCAGGACGCGTCGCTCGCCGCGTACGAGGGGTGGATGGTCCTCAACAACTCCTATCTGGTGCCGGACGACCGCGCCGACGACTTCTCGGCCGCGGTCACCGCGCTCGGGGAGCGCTTCCCCGACATCACCCTGGAGCTCAGCGGCCCCTGGCCGCCGTACTCCTTCACCGCCCTGCCGCGACCGGAGGCGGAGGAGCCGTGACCCACGCGATAGAACGGCGCGAGGTGGCGCTGGTGGACCTGCTCGACCGGGTGCTGGCCGGAGGGGTCGTGATCACCGGGGAGATCACCTTGTGCATCGCCGACATCGACCTCGTGCGCATCTCCCTCAGAGCGCTGATCGCTTCCGTACGAGTGGAAGCCGAAGAAGCCGAAGATGACCACCAACCGCGTCCCTGACGGTCCCGACCCCGACCGCCACCCCGAGGACCGCCGCCCCGACCACCGCTTCCACGACGACCGGCGCCCCGGCGACCCGCGGCGGATCGCCGTGGACCCCGAGTCGGTGCGGCGCAGCCTGGCCGGGCTGGTGCTGACCATCGTGGAGCTGCTGCGCCAGCTGATGGAGCGCCAGGCGCTGCGCCGGGTCGACCAGGGCGGCATCACCGACGAGCAGATCGAGGAGCTGGGGCTGACCCTGATGGCGCTCGAGGAGCAGATGGCCGAGCTGCGCGAGCACTTCGGCCTCACCCAGGAGGACCTGAACCTCGACCTCGGCCCGCTGGGCCCGCTGCTTCCCCGCGACTAGCTACTTGCCCCTGAAAAAGGATTTGGGCTGGTGATGGGGCCGGAGCTGGGGAAGGGTGCTGTGCCGTCAGCCTGTCGATGGGCTGCGCCTCACCGGCTGAGGAGGGTCATCCGGTGGAGGTTGTAGGCGAAGATCCCCAGTCCGGCCCAGGTCTGGGCACCGGTCAGTCGGCGCAGGCGGGTTCGGCGGAAGCCGAAGCCGCGCTTGAGGTATTCACGCCGTGCCTTTCCAGGTTTCCCGGCGCGTTGCAGGCTGAGATGGCCCCGGTTTCGTGGAGTCCCTGAAGCCAGGCTTATGATCCTGGCCCGAAGGAGAACCACGAGCAGTGCCAGCACCACGCAAGTACCCGGACGTCCCGCACTCCCGCGACACGCAACATCGCCACCACCCCCAGCCGCAAAGACCCGCCTCCACTGTCGCGGCCCCGGACGGCCTTTCACCACCTCTCACCAGAGGTCAACCCAGCGTCACCCCCCGGACTTCTTCAGGGGCAAGTAGCTAGGCCGGGCGGGGCCAGGCGGGCCGTCGCCGCTCGTATGGCTTCGTGGCGCTCGCACGGGAGAGGAGCGGCGGGAAGCTGTGGACGCCGCTCGTGGGCGGGTCCGATAGACCTTGACAGCGCGCTCCGGGTCGCACTGCGGCTCCTGCGACCGCTCGGCACGCCAAGCCTCGGGCTAGTGCCGCGTCAGCCAGGGGTCGTTCCGCTCGCCGCCCAGGTACGCACGCTCGCCGCGTTGGCCGAAAGCCCGAGGAGGGCTTCCGGCCGCCGTGCGATCGCACGCACCAGGGCGCCTCGCCACCGGGCAAACCCTGACGAACGCGGCATTAGTCGCGGACTCCGTAGCGATCGAGGAACATGGCGATTCCCTCTTCGACGACCACGTCGAACGGCGGCATGTTCATGACGTCCGGCCCGATCGCCATGACCTGCGGCCAGATGATGAATTCCTGGACGAGTCCCAGGAATTGGTGTGCCGCCAGGCCCGGGGACGGGCAGTTGATCTTCCCTGTCTCGTGCAGACGCCGCAGACAGTCGGTGAGTGCCTTGGTCAACGGCTCCTTGCCGACCCGGTAGAACTCCTCGGCGATCCACGGGCTCCGCCGGGACTCGGCGATCACCAGCCGCGTGAAGGCGACCTGATCCGTGTCCTCGATGAAGGTCAGAAGGATCTCGGAGAACTGGCGCAGGAATCCGGCCGGGTCACCGCCACTCCCCAGGCTCTGTTCGAGGCGCGTCGACAGATCTCCGAGCGGCAGGCTGGACCAGTGGTGCTCCATCACGGCACGGAAAACCGCTTCCTTGCTCCCGAACTGGTTGTAGACCGTCTGCCGGGCGACCTCGGCCTGTGTGGCGACCCGTTCGAGGTTCACGCCGTCGTAGCCGTCCCGGAGGAAAAGTGCCTTCGCCGCCGCGAGGATCTTCAGTCGGTTGCGGGAGCGGCCTTTGCCTTGCCGGGCGGGCTGGGAGGGCGCGGGGATCACCGTCAAGCACCTCTTTCTGTACTGGACGCACCAGTCTAGTGCGGCGACGTGTTGCTCCGGGGCCTGTCGGAGCTCTTGCCAACAGCTCAATCTGGACTCTACTGTCCAGTCTAACTTCTGGGGGGACGATATGCGGTTCGGACTAGAAGGAGAAGAATGCGATCTTTCTCAGGGGTGCCCGACTCCTCCGTCGCGGCACGGCTCGATCGGCTGCCGATCACCAGGCTCCACAAGCGCTTCGCCGGCGTCATGGCGCTGGGCAATTTCTTCGAGATTTACGAGCTGTTCCTCGCCGGAGTGCTGGCGACCACACTGAAGGCGACCTTCGCCCTGGGCGGCTTCGAGCTGTCGCTCGTTCTGGCCTCGGCGTTCGTCGGAGCCTTCGTCGGAGCCGTGGTGATCGGGCGGCTCGCGGACCGTGTCGGACGGCGGGCCGCCTACATGGTCACGCTGACCCTGTACTCCGCGGCCACGCTCGCCTGCGCCTTGGCCCCGGACCTGTGGACGCTCGTGATCTTCCGCTTCGTGGCCGGCATCGGCCTGGGTGGGGAGTTGCCGGTGACGGACTCGTTCCTGGGGGACATCCTCCCGCCGGCCCGGCGCGGCTACTACGTGGCATGGGCCTTCACGGGTGGCTACCTCGCCGTCCCCGCCGTGGGCTTCCTGGGCCTGGTGCTGGTGGACGGCGCTCCGCTCGGTGTCGCGGGATGGCGCTGGATGTTCGCCATCGGGTCGCTCGGCGCCCTGCTGACGTTCCTGGTGCGCAGAGGTCTGCCCGAGTCACCCCGCTGGCTGGAGTCGGTCGGACGCACGGCGGAGGCCGACGCCGTCACCAGCCGCTTCGAGAAGGCCGCCGAGGCCGAAGGATGGACACCTCCCGCGGTCTCATCCGACGAGTCCGAGCGGCGGGACGTCGCGGCAGAACCGGTGCCCGTCCGCGCCATCTTCCGCCGCCCCCTCGCCCGGCGCACGGTGATCATGGCGATCCTCTGGATCCTCGCGCCCGTCGGCTTCTACGGTTTCGGCAACCTCGCCACGCTCGTCCTCGCCGACAAGGGATTCGACCTCGGGACGTCGCTGACCTATCTGACGTTCTCGTTCATCGGCTATCCGCTCGGCTCCTATCTGTCCATGCTCATCATGGAGAGGGCAGAGCGGAAGTGGATCCTGTCCGCGTCGCTGGTGGGTATGGCGGTATGCGGGCTCGTATACGGGAACGCCCGCTCGGCGGCCGCGGTCATCGCCTCGGGTTTCTGCTTCACCGTGGTGGCCAACGTCATGTCGAATTCCGGCCACATCTACCAGCTGGAACAGTTCCCCACGAGTGTGCGCACCACGGCCACCGGCTGGCTGTACTCACTGAGCCGGCTCTCGACAGCGGCGGCCCCCTTCTACCTGGTCCCCCTCCTGGACGCCTACGGAGCGGCGGTCGCCTTCACCGTCGTCGCCGCGGCGATGCTGCTGGCGGCCGTCTCGATCGTCTTCGGCGTGCGGACCACGGGGCTGGGGCTGGAATCCATCTCGGCTCCGGTCCGCGCCGCCGTCGCCGAGCCGGACGCCCCCGCAGGGGCCACATCCCCCGCCAGGCCCGCCGCGTTCCCCGTCCCCGTCATTCCCGAAAACACGCACTGACCTCCGTCGGCCCGCCAGCCCACCACCAGGAAAGGAACACCCCAGATGCCAGAGATCCTCTGGAACCGCATGACAGCTCGCGCCCTCAAGGAGCTGGCAGCCCAGGACGCACCGGTGCTGCTCCCCGTGGGCTCCACCGAGCAGCACGGTCCGCACCTGCCCACCGGTGTCGATGATTTCCTCAGCGCGGAGGCATGCCGACGGGCAGCCGGGGTCATGGTCGCCCAGGGCAGGCCGGTGGTCGTCGCCCCGTCCCTCTGGTGCGGGCTGGCGGACCATCACGTCGCGTTCGGCGGCACCTTCACCCTCACCCTGGCGACATACCACGCGCTGTTGCGCGATGTGTGCCGCTCCATCCTCATGGCCGGTTTCAGCAAGATCCTGATCGTCAACGGCCACGGGGGCAATATCACGGCCCTGAACGCCATCAGCAGTGAAATCTCCCGGGAACTGTCCGCTCCCATCGCCGTCACCAGCTACTTCATGGCCGGGCAGGAGCGGATCGCGGAGATCCTCGAGGACCAGGACACACTGATGCACGCCTGCGAGGGCGAGACATCCATGGCGATGGCGATCGCGCCGGACCTGGTCGACGAGGGACGGCTCGCCGAGGCGGTCGGCCCGGAGATCGCGCTGCAGTCGGACCCGAGCGAAGCGATCCACGTACCACGGCCGTTCCACACGGTCACGTCGTCGGGGGTGGCGGGTGACGCGCGGAGGGCGTCCGCGGAGAAGGGCGAAGCCATTTTGGACGCCTGCGCCGAAGCCATCGCCGAATGGCTGATGAAATGACCCTGGGCCCGGCGGACACATCCGCTGAGCTGACCGTGGTGTACGCAGGTACGCAGGTACGCGGGTACGCCCGCCCGCTCGGACGCGGGACGAGGGACGGGCACGAGCGGGAGGCACCTCCCGGCACGGCGGGGACGGAGCGAGGGAAGGGGCATCGACATGACGCAGGCGCCGAAGCAGGACGGCTATGCGGCTGACTACCGGCGCAGCCTGGAGGATCCCGAAGGCTTCTGGCTGGACGCCGCCCGCGCCATCGACTGGGACGTCGCGCCGACCCGGGCCCTCGACGACTCGCGGGCCCCGCTGTACCGGTGGTTCCCGGACGGGCGGTTGAACACCTGCCACAACGCTCTGGACCGCCACGTCGACGCCGGGCGCGGCGAGCAACTCGCGCTGGTGTACGACAGTCCGGTCACCGGCCACAAGTCGGCTTTCACCTACCGGGAGTTGCGGGACGAGGTCGCGCTGTTCGCCGGAGTGCTGGCCGGACTCGGCGTGACCGAGGGCGACCGCGTCGTGATCTACATGCCGATGATTCCCGAGGCGGTCGTCGCCATGCTGGCCTGCGCCCGCATCGGCGCCGTCCACTCGGTCGTCTTCGGGGGATTCGCCGCGCATGAGCTGGCCGTGCGCGTCGACGACGCCCGCCCCAAGGTCGTCATCGCCGCCTCATGCGGTATCGAGCCGACCCGCGTCGTGCCGTACAAGCCGCTCCTGGACGAGGCCCTCGCCCTGGCCGAACACCAGCCGGAGCACTGTGTCATCCGCCAGCGGCCGCAGTGCCCGGCGGACATGAGCGGCCGTGACCTCGACTGGGACCGGGCCATGGCGACCGCCGAGCCGGTCGACTGCCGCCCAGTGGCCGCCACCGACCCGCTGTACATCCTCTACACCTCCGGCACCACCGGCCGTCCCAAGGGCGTGGTGCGCGACAACGGCGGCCACGCGGTCGCGCTGCGCTGGTCCCTGGAGAACGTGTACGACGCCCATCCCGGTGAAGTCTTCTGGGCGGCCTCGGACGTCGGCTGGGTCGTCGGCCACTCCTACATCGTCTACGCTCCGCTGCTCACCGGCTGCACCACCGTGCTCTACGAGGGGAAGCCCGTCGGCACTCCGGACGCCGGTGCGCTGTGGCGGGTGATCGCCGAGCACCGTGTGACGGCGCTGTTCACCGCACCGACGGCGATCCGCGCGGTGAAGAAGGAGGACCCGCGCGGAGCGCTTCTGCACGCCCACGACATCGGATCGCTGCGCCACCTGTTCCTGGCCGGCGAGCGCCTGGATCCGGAGACCTACCGCTGGGCCACCGACCTGCTCGGCGTTCCGGTGGTCGACAACTGGTGGCAGACCGAGACCGGCTGGCCGATCGTCGCCAACCCCATGGGGCTGGAGCCGCACCCGCTCAAGGCCGGTTCGCCCACCGTGCCCATGCCCGGCTACGACGTGCGCATCCTCGACACGACGGGCCGCGACGCGCCGCCGGGCGCCGACGGCGCGGTGGCGATCCGGCTGCCGCTGCCGCCCGGCACGCTGCTCACCGTGTGGCAGGACGACGCACGATATGTGCGCTCCTACTTGTCCACCTACAGCGGCTACTACCTCACCGGCGACGGCGGCCGCAAGGACGAGGACGGATACGTCTACGTCATGGGCCGCATCGACGACGTGATCAACGTGGCCGGGCACCGGCTGTCCACCGGCGCGATGGAGGAGGTGCTCGCCGCCCACCCGGATGTCGCCGAGTGCGCCGTCGTCGGCGTCACCGACCCGCTCAAGGGACAGGTGCCGCGCGGTCTCGTCGTGCTCAAGGGGGGCCTCGACCGCGATCCGCGGGCGATCGCCACGGAACTCGTCGCCGCCGTCCGGGAGAGGATCGGCCCCGTGGCGGCGCTGCGCCGGGTCGACGTGGTCGCGGCGCTGCCCAAGACGCGTTCGGGCAAGATCCTGCGTCGCACCATGCGCGACATCGCCGACGGCCGAAACCCCGAACTGCCCTCCACCATCGACGACCCGGCGGTGATCGAGGCGCTGCGACCGGTACTCCGCGACGACTCCCAGCACCGATGAGGGACTGGCGGAGGAGCGACGCGAGGAGTGGGAGCGGACGCCGTACGCCATCGTGTTCGGGTCTTGGCCGTGGTCGTCGGCGTGCCGGCGTTGTGGATCACCATGCGGTTCTTGAGGGGGCCTGGCCCTTGAGGTGCCGGTCGCGGACAAGATCCGCCGGACGGGCCACAGGCGGAACGGCTGAGCGGTACGCGCGCTCTGGCCGGTCGCGTGGATCGACCGCGAAGGCGGCATGGAGCTGTCGCTGTTCGAGCGGCGACTGTCCGCGCCGGCCCGCAGCCGGACAGAGGCTCTGGCGGTCCCGCGGAGCAGGACCCCATCGACGCTGCCGTCAGGGCGGGTGATCCCCTCCTTCTTGTTCTTCTTGTAGGCGCTGGTGTCGCCGGCCCTGCACAGCTTGGCGAAGTCGCCCCACCCGGGGGCCTGGCGCTTGGTCTCGATGCCCTCGGTCTGTCGTTCGATGGCGGTCTTCCTCCTGGACGCCTCCTTCCGGGCCCGTCGGTCTTCGTTAATGTCATGCATGGAGAGACGCAGGTATCCGCCCGGTCCCTGGGGTACGTACTGCGCGTAACCCGCAGAGAGTTCGAGGGTGGTCGTGCGGCCTCGCTCGCGTAGCCGCGTGATCACTGGGTCGTCGATACCGGATACGGCGGCGGACCAGTGCGCGTAGCGGTGTGTCGGTGGGCAGGGTCGACAGCCAGTAGTCGGTGGGCTCGGCGGCGCCGGGTGGCCATTCGGCCAGCAGCCGGCAGTCGGGCAGCGAGCTGTCGATATCACGGGGGATGTCGCGGTTGGCCGGGCGTACGCGCAGGGCCACGAAGCGCGAGCGCATGTGCACCAGCGCCCGACGCCATCGGCCTCTTGACGCCCCCGGTACGTCTATTGAACATGGACGCGTCATCAATTGGACGACCCTTGTTCAGGGACCGGCCCAGGCGAGCCTGAAAACGTCTCGTCCGGTCGCAGTGACCATCGCTCGACGGACGAGAGGGACTCAGCCATGCCTGGACAGGCCACCGGGGCACACCCATCCGACAGACGCCGCTTCCTCGCCGCCGGTGCCGCGGCGGTCGGCGCCGCGGCCGTGGGCCAGTTGGCCGGCGCGGGCACCGCGCGCGCCGCCGGGCCCGCGCTGCCCAGTGGACTGTTCACCCTCGGCGTGTCCTCGGGTGACCCGCTGCCCGACGGGGTGGTGCTGTGGACCCGGCTCGCCCCCGACCCGCTGAACGGCGGCGGCATGCCGGACCGGGCCGTCGAGGTCGCCTGGCAGGTGGCCGAGGACGCGGCCTTCCGACGCGTCGTCAGGCAGGGGACCGCCCAGGCCCTGCCGGCCCTCGCCCACAGCGTCCACGTGGACGTGCGCGGCCTGCGGCCGCACCGCCACTACTGGTACCGCTTCCGCGCCGCCGACCAGGTCTCCCCGGTCGGCCGCACCCGCACCGCGCCCGCGCCCCTCGCCGCCACCCCGCTGCGCCTGGCCCTGGCCTCCTGCCAGAACTGGCAGCACGGCTACTTCACGCCGTACGCCGACATGGCCGACCAGGACCCGGACGCCGTGCTGTTCGTCGGCGACTACATCTACGAGAGCGCTCCCTCCGCCACCGCCGTGCGCCGCCACGAGGGCGGTGGCGAGCCGTACTCGCTCGCCCAGTACCGCAACCGCTACGCCCAGTACCGCACCGACCCCGACCTGGCCCGGATGCAGGCTCAGGCGCCCTGGATCGTCACCTTCGACGACCACGAGGTGGACAACGACTGGGCGGGCGAGATCCCCCAGGACCCGGACAAGCAGCCGCACGACGCGTTCGTCGCCCGGCTGACCGCCGCCTATCAGGCGTACTACGAGCACATGCCGGTGCGGGCCACCGCGGTGCCGAACGGCCCGCACATCAAGATGCACCGCCGCCTCGACTTCGGCCGCCTGGCCCGGCTGCAGGTGCTGGACACCCGGCAGTACCGCAGCGACCAGGCCACCACGCAGGAGGGCGCGCAGAGCCCCCTGCAGACGATGCTGGGCGCCGAGCAGAAGCGCTGGCTGCTGGACGGACTGCGCCGCTCACCCGCGCGCTGGAACCTGATCGGCTCACAGATCATGATGGCCGAGACCGACCGGCTCGCGGGCCCCGGCAAGCTCTGGTTCTACGACGCCTGGGACGGCTACCAGAAGGAACGCGACGAGCTCATGGCCGAGTTCGCCCACGTCCGCAACCCGGTGGTGCTCTCCGGGGACCGGCACCTGACGATGATCAGCGACCTCAAGCGGGACTTCGCCGACCCCGCCTCGCCGGTGGTGGGGGCCGAGTTCGTGGGCACCTCGATCACCTCCAACGGGGACCAGGACCAGGACGCCTTCCACGCCGAGTTCGACCCCCTGGTGCCCGACAACCCGCACTGGAAGCTCCTCGACGCCCACCGCGGCTACCACCTCTTCGACATCGACCGCGGCGGCATCGACGCCCAGGTGCGGATCGTGGACACCGTCACACGGCCGCAGGCGACGGCGCGCACCCTGGGCCGGCTGCGGGTGGAGAACGGGCGGCCCGGAGTCGAACTGGTCTGACCCGCCCGGCCCGGCCGCCCGGCCCGGGTGGGGCCACCGCTCGGGGCGGGGTCAGCGCTCGGGCGGGGTCCAGTCGGCGATCAGGTCGAGCAGCCCCGGGAACCGCGCGTCGAGGTCGTCGATCCGCACATGGCTGCGGCGCTCCAGGCCGTACTGGCGCTGCCGGATCAGGCCCGCGTCGCGCAGGGCGCGGAAGTGGTGGGTGAGTGAGGACTTCGGGCGGTCGATGCCGAACCAGCCGCACGGGTGGTCGAAGGCCTCCGACTCCAGGAGCAGGGTGCGGACCACGCCCATGCGCAGCGGCTCGCTCAGCGCCGCCATCACCACGTCGAGGCGCAGCTCGTCGCGGGCGGGCTCGGGCAGGGGCTCCGGCAGGTCGGCCGGGGCGGGGAAGGGGCCGGCGAACCTGTCGGCCGTGGCGGTCTGCGGCATCCGCGTCACCTCGGGTCACCTCGGGAAAGACAACTCAACCATCAGTACGAGTTGAATCGTACCGGAGTTTATGTTCGACTCTGGTCGTACTAGTGGTTCGAGTTTTCTCGTACAGCGGGTCTCGTGCGGCACGTCTCTCGTGCCGCACGTTCCCGTGCGGCGCGGAGGAGAGGGTCCATGCGGAGCACCCAGCACACCGAGAGCCCCGTGGCGACGGCGGCGCCCGGGCGGCACGCGCCGCCGGCCACCGCGGCCGAACCCCCGCCGCGCCGGGAGGTCTGGCTCGCGGCATGGCCGGTGACCGCCGTGTTCATCCTGTCCAACACGGCGACGCCGCTGTACGTGCTGTGGCAGCGGAGGCTCGGGTTCTCCTCCGGGATGCTGACCGTCGTCTTCGCCTGCTACATCGTGGGGCTGCTGGCCGCCCTGCTGGTGGCCGGGGTGGTCTCGGACCGGGTCGGCCGCAAGCCGGTCCTGCTGCCGGCGCTGGCGATGGGCATCGTGGCCAGCGTGCTCTTCGCGACCGCCGGCTCGATCGCCGCCCTGGCGATCGCCCGGCTGCTCAGCGGCGTGGCGGTGGGCGCCATCGTGTCGGCGGGCATGGCGGCCGTGGCCGACGTCGCGGGGCCCGAGCGCAGGCGTCTCGCCGCGCTGCTCGCCTCCACGGCCATGGTCCTGGGCGCGGGGCTCGGCCCGCTGCTGGCCGGTGTGCTCTCCGAGGCCCTGCCCGGCCCCACGGTCACCGTGTTCGTGGTGGAGATCGCGCTCCTGGCGCTCGCGGTACTGGTGGTGGTGCGCATGCCGCTGCCGCGCCCGGCCGGTCCCCGGTCCGGGGCCTGGGTGCGGGTGCCGTCCGTGCCGCGCGCCAACCGGGTCCATCTGCTGCTGGGGATCGCGGTGTTCGCCCCGGGCATCACCTCCACCTCGTTCGTGCTGTCGCTCGGCCCCTCGCTGCTGGCCGACCTGCTCGGCACCTCGAACCGGGTGGTCGCCGGAGCCACCGCCTTCGTGATGTTCACCGCCGCCACGGCGGTCCAGTTCGCCGTGCGACGGCTGAAGGTGGCCGCCATCCTGTCCGCCGGAGCCGTGTCGACCGTGGGGGCCATGGCCTCCCTGGCGCTGGCCGTCCACCTGTCCGCCACCCCGCTGCTGGCGCTCGCCGCGGTCCTGGCCGGCGCCGGCCAGGGGATGGGGCAGCTGGGCGGGCTGACGCTGATCAGCGCCCGGGTGCCGGCGGCCCGGCTGGCCGAGGCCAACGCCGCGCTCAACGTCGGCGGTTACCTCCCCGCCGGACTGCTGCCCGTCGCGGTCGGATACCTCAGCGACGCGGTCGGGCTGTCCACCGGGACCACCGTCTTCAGCGCCGTCGTCGCGGCCGCCGCGCTCGCCGGCGGCGCCGTGGTGGCGGCCCGCCGCCGTACCACCCTCTGAGCGTCGCCGCCGGCCCCCACCGCCCCCGCCGTCCCGGCCGCGGGCCGACGAGGCCGCCGGGTCAGCCGAGCAGCATCTGGGCGATGGACACCGTGCCGACCGCCACGATCAGGGCGCGCAGGACCGCCGGGCGCAGCCGGCGGCCCGCGCGGGCGCCGATCTGGCCGCCGAGCGCGGAGCCGACGGCGATCAGCGCGACGGCCGTCCAGTCGAACTCCGCGACGAAGAGGAAGAACAGCGCGGCGACCGCGTTGACCACGGCGACGAGGACGTTCTTGGCGGCGTTGAGGCGCTGCAGGGGCTCGTCGAGGAGCATGCCCATCAGCGCCACGTAGATGATCCCCTGCGCGGCGGCGAAGTAGCCGCCGTACACGCTGGCGAGCATCAGGCCGACGAACAGCGCCGGGCCACCGTCGCGGCGGGCCGGGCGGCCGGTCCGCTCCCGGCGGCGGCGCACCTTCGCGCCGATCACGGGCTGAAGCACCACCAGCACCAGGGCCAGGCCCACCAGGACGGGGACGACCGTCTCGAACGCCGCCGCGGGCAGGGCCAGCAGCAGCGCGGCGCCGGTGACGCTGCCCAGCAGGGCGCCGACCCCGAGCTTCAGGATGCGCCGCCGCTGGCCGCCGAGTTCGCGCCGGTAGCCGATGGCCCCGCTGACGGACCCGGGGATCAGCCCGAGCGCGTTGGAGACCGTCGCGGTGACGGGGGGCAGGCCGGTCGCGAGCAGCACCGGAAAGGTGATCAAGGTGCCCGAGCCGACGACCGAGTTGACCGCGCCGGCGCTGACGCCCGCCCCACAGACGGCGACCATCTCCAGGGGCGTCATACGGTGCCCTCGCACGAATTCCTCATGGCAGAACGCTAGACCGCCGACGTTTCGCTGCTCGCCGATATATGCCGCGGCGACTGCTCCGGGTCCTCGGGCGGGCCGTCCAGCAGGGTGCGGAGGGCCGGCAGGACCAGCCCGCACACCTCCTCCGGGGCGGCGTCGGCCAGCGGCTCCTTGCCCACGACCACCCGCATCATGCCGATGCCCAGCATCCACGACAGCGCCAGATCCGCCCGCAGCGCCCGGTTGTCGGCGTCGCTCAGCGACGCCAGCACCCGCGCGTAGTCGTCGCTGACCGCGCGCACCGCCGTACCGATCTCGTCACCGCTGCCCACCGAGCGCAACAGCGTCGCCAGCGCGCGGTTCCCCCGCTCCTTCCCCCGGTGCCCCAGCAGCCCGCGCAGGGCGGCCTCCAGCAGCTCGTCCGGAGCCGTGTGGCGCAGCTGCTCCTCCCCGTCGTGCGCCACCACCTCGCCGAACAGCGCTCTTTTCGAGCCGAAATAGCGGAAGAGCAGCGCCTGGTTCACCCCCGCCCGGTCCGCGATGTCACGCACCGTCGCCCGCTCGTAACCCCGCTCGGCGAACAGCGCGGACGCGGCCTCCAACAGCCGCAGCCGCGTGCCCTGCGCGTCCCGCCGCCGCCCCTCGGACGTGCTCGCACCCATCCCGACACCCCTCTCCTCCGCTTCCCGCGATCCCCCCGCCGGACCGTCCGATCAACGGCGCAAACGGGCCGTTGACCGTACCAAGGAGCCACTCCTAGCTTTGTAAGCACGTGCTTACGCAAGGGAGGTCACGGTGACCACAGCGGAGACGGACGCGCAGCCGGAGGCGATCGCGTACCCCTTCAACTCCTCCGAGGGCCTGGGGCTCAGCGAGGCGTACCAGGAGGCCAGGAACCGGCCCGGATTACTGCGCGTGCGCATGGCGTACGGCGAGCCCGCCTGGCTCGTCACGCGCTACGCGGACGCCCGGCTGGTGCTCGGGGACCGGCGCTTCAGCCGCGCCGAGGCGGCCCACCACGACGAGCCCCGGCAGTCCGAGGGCCGGCGGAACAGCGGCATCCTGACCATGGACCCGCCCGACCACACCCGGCTGCGCACCCTCGTGGCCAAGGCGTTCACCGTCCACCAGGTGGAGAAGCTCCGGCCGTCGGTGCGCCGGCTGGCCCAAGGGCTGCTCGACGATCTCGAGGCCGCCGGGCCGCCCGCCGACCTGGTCGACCGCTACGCCCTGCCCATCCCGGTCGGGGTCATCTGCCGGCTGCTCGGGGTGCCGGAGGAGGACCGGCCCAAGTTCCGGACCTGGAGCGACGCCGCGCTGTCCACCAGCTCCCTGAGCGCCGAGGAGTTCGACCGCAACCGCGACGAACTGCGCGCCTACATGGCCGGGCTGATCGAGGACCACCGCGCCACGCCCCGCGACGACCTGATGACCTCGCTCATCGAGGCCCGCGACGCCGGCGACCGGCTGTCCGAGCTGGAACTCATCGACCTGTGCGTCGCCATCCTGGTGGCCGGGCACGAGACCACCGCCACCCAGATCCCCAACTTCGTGCTGACGCTCCTGGAACACCCCGCCGAGCTGAAGCGCCTGCGCGAGGAGCCCGCCCTGCTGAACGGCGCGGTCGAGGAGCTGCTGCGCTTCGTCCCGCTGGGCTCGGGCGCCTCCCAGCCCCGCTACGCGACCGAGGACATCGAGGTGGGCGGCACCCTGGTGCGCGCGGGGGAGCCCGTCCTCGTCGCCGTCGGCTCGGCCAACCGCGACGCGCTGCGGTTCGACCGGCCGGGCACCCTGAACGTGGCCCGCCCCGCCACCCAGCACCTCGGCTTCGGCCACGGCGTGCACCACTGCCTCGGGGCGCCCCTGGCCCGGCTGGAGCTCCAGGAGGCGCTCGGCGCGCTGATCACCCGCTTCCCCGGGCTGCACGTGGCCGGGGACGTGGAGTGGAAGGACCGCATGCTGGTGCGCGGGCCGCGCGTCATGCCGATCGGATGGTGAGCGGAGATGACCTGGAAGGCGGAGATCGACGGGAGCCGGTGCATGGCCTCCGGCATGTGTGCCGGAATCGCTCCCGACCTGTTCGCGCTCGACGCGGAGCACGCCCGTCCGCTGGCCGAGGAGGTCCCGGAGGAGGAGCGGGTGCTGGACGCGGCGGACTCCTGCCCCGCGCTGGCGATCACCATCCGCGACGGCGCCACCACCGTCGGACCGCGCCCCTGACCCCCGGGCCACCCCCGGCCGGGGCGTTACGGAACAGGACCGCCGGGCCGCCGGGCGGCCCTCAGACCAGCGCCTCGTGCACGAAGCACCAGCGCCAGTCCTCACCCGGCTCCATCGACGCCATCACCGGGTGCTCCTCGTCGTGGGCATGGGCGCGGGCGTGCCGGTTCGGAGAGGAGTCACAGCAGCCGACGTGGCCGCAGGTCAGGCAGAGCCGCAGATGCACCCAGGGGGACCCCAGGCGCAGACACTCCTCACAGCCCTCGGGCGTGCGCGGGCTGACGTCGCGGACCATTGACAGATGCGGGTCCGGCCCAGTGGCCATGTCCTTCACCCTTCCTGCGTGCGCACGTGCTCTTCGTCCCCTGTCCAGTATGGGCAGGGCCGACGCGGACCGTACCGCAGCCGCCGGTGGGAGCCGGCGGCCGCGGTCGGCGGCGGCTCAGCTCGTCTTCTTCCGGTCGAACCAGATCGTGGCCAGGGTGGGCACCAGACCGGCCCAGAAGAGGATCTGCGGCACGGTGCGCCCGGTCCACGGCACCTGCGAGATCACCAGGGCGCAGAGCATCGCCCACGCCGCCTGGCCGAGCACGACGCGGGCCCAGCGGCCGCGTCGCACCAGGGACCGGACGTTCAGCCGGACGCCGGCGCGCAGCCCCCGGTAGCGGCGCCAGGCGCCGAAGGCCCAGACCGCCGCCATCGGGACCAGCACCCACAGCCGATTGCCGAGCGGCACCGGCAGGTCCCGCGCCTCCTCGCCCTCCTGCGGGAACAGGTCGACCATGACGCCCGCGGCCGCCAGGCAGATCAGCGCCAGCCAGCGGGTGCCGCGCAGCAGCCGGTAGGTGGCGCGGTCCAGGTCCCGGCGCAGCCCGGGGCTGTCGGGGACCGCGGCGAGCGCGTCGGCGTACACCTCGGCGGCCCGCGCGGCCGTGGTGCCCGGCTTGTCGGCCTCCTGCGAGCTCACCAGATACAGGGCCTGGCCGTTGGTCGGGTCCAGGCGGAGCACCTCGCGCAGCGCCCACCGGTACGTCTCGACATCCTGGGCGGCGCCGGCCGACCGCCACAGCGCCTCGTACGCCTCCACGCTCTCCGGGGCCAGTCGCACCGCCTCCCTGGCCAGTTCCACGGCCTCCGCGCGACGGGTGGGGTAGTACATCAGGAACTCGGCGAGCAGGGCGTGCGCGAAGCCGTTCCGCGGGTCGACGCGCAGCACCTGGCGCAGCGCGTCCTCCGCCTTCCGCCAGCGCTCGGCCTGCTCCAGGTGGCTCGCGCGGCGCAGCGCCTGGGCGTACATGTACAGCGCGCCGATGTCCTCGGGGGCGCGCCGGAGCGCCTCACCGAGCGTGGCCAGCGCCTGCTCCGCCTGGCCGGCCGCCACCTGGCAGCGGCCGAGCTTCACCCAGGCGCGGATGTCCTCGGGGTCCTGGGCCAGGCGGCGGCCCAGCAGGGCGGCGGCCTGGTCGTACCGCTTCAGGTCGATGAGCGCGTCGGCCTGCTCGACGGCCGGGTGCGAGGTCACAGCTTCCGCCTCTTCTTCAGATAGGCGAGCAGGTCGTCGTACATGCCGCCCTCGTTCGCGAACATGGCCACGTTGCGAGCGGCGGCGAACCACGGTTCGGTGGACGGGGCGACGGACTTCGCCGCGTCCATCAGGTCCTTCATGCCGATCATGCGCACGGTGCCGGTGCGCGCCGAGTCGAGCAGCGCCGTCTCGGCCGCGGACTCGCACACATGGGCCAGGTCGGCGCCCGACAGCCCGTCGGTGGCCTTGGCGAGCCTGCCCAGGTCGACGTTCTCGATGGGGCGGTCGCGCAGGTGGTAGCGGAGGATCGCCTCGCGCGCGGGGGCGTCGGGCGGCAGCACGAGGATGGTGCGGTCCAGCCGTCCGGGGCGGCGCAGGGCGAGGTCGACGTCCCACGGGAGATTGGTGGCCGCGAGCACGAACACGCCGTCGTTGGCCGGGGCGTCGACGCCGTCCAGCTCGGTCAGCAGCTGGTTGACCGTGTTGCGCATGCCGCTGTTCTGGGTGCGGCCGCGCTTGCCGCCGAGGGCGTCCAGCTCGTCGAGGAACAGCACGCAGGGGGCCTGGCGGCGCGCGGTGGCGAACACCTCGTGCATGTTGCGTTCGGAGTTGCCGATCCACATGTCGAGCACGTCGTTGATGGACACCGACAGAAAGGCGGCGCCCAGTTCCCCGGCCACCGCGCGGGCGATGAAGGTCTTGCCGCAGCCGGGCGGGCCGTACAGCAGCAGCCCGCCGCGCAGGCTCTTCCCGTACAGCCTGCGCAGCTCGGGGTTGCGCATCGGCGCGAGGAAGGCGGCCTCCAGCCGCTCCTTGACCTCCCGCATGCCGCCGACGTCCGCCAGCCGTACGGCGCCGGGCGCGTCCACCTCCCAGGCGGACGCCCCACCGGGGTCCCCGCCGCCGTCCACGGTGAGCGGGGCCTCGACGAACCGGGGCGGCACCGCGTCGCCGACCTGCTCCTCGGCGGCCCGCCAGTCGAAACCCCCGCGGGGCGCGGAGGGCCCCGTCGGCGCGGCCGGGGCCGGGGGCGGCGTGGCGCCGGGCGGTGTGCCGGTGGGCGCGTGGGCGGCAGGCGTCCGGGTGGGAGGGGCCTGGGCGGGAGGGGGCGGCGCGCTCTGCTCGCTCTGCCGGGGCAGCGCGGGCGCCCCCATCGCGCGGGCCATCAGCTCCCGCGCCTGCGGGTCGCCCGGCGCGTGCTGCAGCGCGACGGCCACCTCCGCGACCGCCGCGTCGTTCCGTCCCGCGGTCAGCAGGAGTTCCGCGAGGTGCAGCCGCAGCGGTACGTCACCGGGCGCCGCCGCGACGGCCGCCCGCAGGCTCTGGATCAGGGGCGAGTCCTCCGACATGGCCCACACTCTACGGAGGCGATCAGCACGGGTGATCACCCTCCCCCGCGGCGCACCGCCCCGCCGCGCACCGCCCCCGCCGGGCACCGCCCCGGCCCGCGCCCGGCCGGTCAGGGGGCGCGTGGCTCGGGGCAGCGGGCGAGCACGACGATGGCCGCGTCGTCGTTGACATGCCCCCCGGTGTGCCGGAGCAGGTCGTCGTGGAGGTAGCGCGCCAGCGACTCCGGATTGTCGCCCGTCCAGGCCGCGACGCGGTCGCAGAGGGGGTAGAAGGCGCCGGTGGCGTCCCGCGCCTCGATGAGGCCGTCGGTGTAGAGCAACAGCAGGTCCTCGTCCAGGAAGTCGCGGGTCTCGGCGTGGTAGTCGCTCTCGGACGCCGAAGCCAGCCCCAGCGGCAGCGCGGGCTCACCGAGGTCGACCTGGTGGACCTTCCCGTCCCGCAGCAGCAGGGGACAGGGGTGCCCGCAGTTGACCATCGCGGCGAGCGGGCGGTCCTCGTAGACGTCCAGCACCAGGGCGGTCACGAACGACTCCTGGGTGTGATGGTCGTCCCTGCCGCCGTGCTCCCAGTTCCAGCGCATGGCGTTGCCCAGGTGCACCGCCACGGCGGGCAGCGAGAGATTGCGGTACGCGGAGCCGCGGAAGGCGCCGATCAGCACCGCCGCGTCCCCGACGGCGGACAGCCCCTTGCCGCGGACATCGCCGATGACCAGCCGGGTCCCCTCCTCGGTGGCCACGGCCGCGTACAGGTCCCCGCCGATCTGGGCCTCCTCCTCGGCCGCGAGGTAGACCGAGGCGATCCGCAGCGGCCCGATGCGGTCGGGCAGCGGCCGCAGCAGCACCTCCTGTGCCGCCACGGCCACCGAGCGCACCTGGATCAGCCGCCGCTGGTGCCGGTCGGCCACGAGGCGGAAGACCGTCACCAGCACCGAGATCACCAGGAGGGTGCCGAGCTGCGCCTGGTGGTTCGCGGTCATCAGACCGCCGTGCAGCACGCTGATCACCACCTGGGCCACCAGGGCGAGGGCCCCGATCGCGCCGGTGGTGGCGGCACCGGCGAACGAGGCGGTGATCGCGGGCGCCGCGATCAGGAACGGGCCCAGGTGGATGCTCTCGGGTGTCTGCGCGTCGATCACCGTGATCACGACGATGAGGGCGAGGGGGATGGCGAGCAGCGCCCTGTTCCACCGCCGGCTGACGACCGGACGGACGGGAGGGGGCTGCCGAGCGCGCATATCTCCTGCTTACACCCGTCGCCGCGGCGGCGCCCGGCAGGTGTCCCGGGCGGCCGGCGGCGGTACCGGGCCGGCCGGTCTCCCGGACGGTCAGCGCCGCCGCGGCGGGACGAGTTCGCCGGCGAGCAGGTCCATCAGCAGCCCGTCGCGCACGGTGCCGTCCCGGCGCCGCTCGTACTGGCGCATGACGCCCACCGGGCGGAAACCGAGGCGCCGGTAGAGGCGGATCGCGCGCTCGTTGTCCGCGGCCGGGTCGATGGTGAGCCGGTGGTGTCCGTCGACGTCCAGCAGATGGCACGCCAGGGCGTGGATGGCGTCCGCGCCGATGCCCCGGCCGTGCCAGTCAGCGTGGACGGCGATGTCGATGCCGGCGTGCCGGTAGTCGGGGGTGGGTTCCTCGCAGGACTGGATGATGCCGACGACCGAGCCCTCGTACTCGATGGCGTAGCTGCGGATGTCCTCCGGCGGCGCGCAGGCCTCTGCGGCCTGCTCGTCCGGGTCTCCCCACCAGCGGGCGACGTCCGGGTGCGCGAGGATCTCGCGGAAGCGCCGCATGTCCGCCCGCACGGCGGGGCGCAGCCGGACCCGGTGTCCCGAAATCACGTCCACGCGTCACGCTCCCGGGGAGGCCGGCTCGCGCACGGCCGTCCGCGCCGGGGACGCCGGCCCGGCCGGGGCCGCGCGGCCGAACTCGACGTGTACCCGCGAGGGCTCCACGGGCGTCTCCTCGGCGCAGCAGACCACGGCCGCGCGGACCGGGGCGCCGCAGTCCCTGTGCCGCAGCCGCAGGGGCGGGCCGTCGGGGCCGGCCGCGTAGGCGTCACCCCACTGCATCAGGGCCACCAGGACCGGCCACAGGTCCCAGCCCTTGCGGGTCATCCGGTACTCGTGCCGGGTCCGGCTGCCTGGCTCGCGATACGGGGTGGTCCGCAGGATCCCGGACGCCACCAGCTTGCGCAGCCGGTCGGCCAGCACCGCCTGGGACAGTCCGACATGGCGGTGGAAGTCGTCGAAGCGGCGCACCCCGTTGGCGGCGTCGCGCAGGATCAGCAGTGTCCACTTCTCCCCGACGGCCTCCAGAGCGCGCCGGATCGAGCAGTCCTCGGAGTCGACCTCGAGCCAGTCCATGGCGCCATCGTAGGCAGCCGGCCGGACGTTGACAGCCGGTATCGCGGCTGGCTAGCTTCGCTCTGCGAAGTCAGAGGGGAAGGGGGCGGGCGATGAGCAGGTCACGCACGTACACATGGGAGGACCCGGCGCTCCCGGCCGCGGCCGCCGCGGGCGGCAGCGGGTTGGAGTTCCTGCGGGACATGGCCGCCGGCCGGGTGCCGGGGCCACCGATCGCCGCCACCCTCGGCCTCGCCCTCGAAGAGGCGGAACACGGTCGGGTGGTCTTCTCCCTGGAGCCGGGCGAGGAACACTACAACCCCATCGGAAGTGTCCACGGCGGGGTGTACGCCACCCTGCTGGACTCCGCCGCGGGGTGCGCGGTGCACTCCACCCTCCCGCGTGGCGTCGCGTACACCTCGCTCGACCTGACCGTGAAGTTCCTGCGCCCGATCACCGTCCACACCGGGAAGGTGCGCGCGGTGGGCACCGTGCTCAGCGCGGGCCGCCGCACCGCGCTGGCCCAGGCCGAGCTGTACGACACGGACGACCGCCGGCTGGCCCACGCCACCAGCAGCTGCCTGCTGTTCCCCGTACCGGACGGGGCGTAGGGGCGTAGCGCGGCGGGGCGTAGGGGGGCGTAGCGCGGCGGTGATGCGTCAGTCGCACGTCTCGCGCACGTAGCCGTCGCCGTCCGGCGCGGACACGTCCAGGTCACGGCGGACGATGGCCACGTTCGCCGCCGAGTCGGGCCGCTCCCGGCCGGCGCAGGCGGTCCGGAGCCCGGAGTCCTTGTACTCGATCATGATGACGGCCGGGAAGGCCTCGGCGTAGTCGTCGCACTCGGGGGGACTCTGCTCGCCGCACTCCTCGGCGACGGCGAAGTCCAGGCCCAGCTCCTCGCGGTGCGAGGCCAGCTCCAGGGTGTTCTTCTGGCCGATCGCCAGGTGCGCCGCGTGCGCGCGGTCGGCCAGCAGCGCGATGAAGGCCATGGCGTCGTCCTCGGTGAGCAGGTCCCGGGACCGGGTGTAGCTGTCGTAGTTGTCCGGCTCGACGCCCTGGTAGCCGGCCTCGGCGCAGCCGTCGATCCAGTCCCCGACCGTGTCCGCGATCCGCCGCCGCTTGTCCGCGGTGCCGATGTCCAGGAGCGCCTCGCCCCAGTCCTCGTCCATCACCACCTCGCCGTCCGCGTCCCTGAGGAGCAGGTCGGGGTCCCAGTCGTCCTGGGCGTCCGGCTGCGCCTGGAAGGCGTTGACGTAGCAGATGTTGTAGAGGCCGGGCGCGGGAGGGGCCTCGCGGTCCCTGCTGACGATCTCCACTCCGGAGGGCGGGTCGTAGGGCTCGTTGATCTGGTAGTCGAAGTTGGAGCCGTCGGCCGGGGGAAGCTTGACGCCGTCGGGCGGGGCGGCCCGGTCGGCCCGCGGTGACGCGGTGGCGTCCGGGGCCTTGGTGGCCTTCTTCGTCTCCCGCGTGGTCCGCTCCGGCCCCGCGTGCGCGATGACGATGACGATGAAGAGGGCGACGATGCCGATCAGCGACACCAGCACCGCGCCTGTCAGCGGCCGACGGGGGGAGAAGGAGCTGCGGAGAGACATGTGCTTTCCCGTGTGGTGGACGCTGACCCCGCCTCGGACCTCGATCCTGGCGACCGACGCCGGATTGGTGATGGGGGACATCCGTTACCGGCTGGGTGCGTCGCTCGCGGTGCCGGGCTCCACGGAGCCTTCGACCGTACCGAATGTAATGATCCGTCTGAAGTAGCGTCAAGTGATGCCCCGGGCGGGCACCGGCCGCCCTCCCCTTGAAGGGGCGGAAGCCCGGCTCCGATAGGGTGCGGGCCATGTCCTGGCACCACAGTTCCCCGTACGTCCTCCCGCGTCGGCGGCCCGTCACGGCGCCGTCCCGCCGGAGCCGGAAGACCCTGATCGCGGCCGTCGGCATCGGCGTGGCTCTGGTGCTGAGCGGGTGCGACGACTCCGGCGGGAGCCAGGACGACGGCGCCCGCGCCACGAAGCCGGCCCCGTCGTCGAAGGCGCCGTCCACCGGGGAGTCCGGCTCCTCCTCCGCCCCGGCGAGCCCGGCGGCCGACAAGCCGCTGGTCGCGGGGTGGCAGACGCAGACCCGGGACGAACACCACTTCCGCTACGACGTGCCGGCCAAGGCCGAGCGGTGGAAGGTGCTCGACCCGGACGTCTCCCTCTCCTACACCGACAAGAACGGCAAGCCGATCGTCGTGATGACCGGCGCCGCCAACTACCGCGAGGGCGGCTGCGCGTCGGCTCCCAACCCCAAGGCGTTCGGTGAGGCGGGCAAGGGTCAGCTCGCCACGGTCGGCACCACCGGCGGGGGCACGGACGGCACCCTCCAGGAGAACGCCCGCAACTGGGCGGGCAACTGGGGCTTCGTCGCCTACGGCGGCGCGGACCACAAGCCCGGGATCGAGGTGAGCCGGGCCAAGCCGTGGAAGCGCAACGGCATCGACGGCTACACCGCGACCGCCGAGGTCACGGTCACCCACCGGCCGAGCCCCTGTGTCCCGCCGAAGGCCGTCGTGCACAGCATCGCGCAGAAGCTGCCCGACGGGACCATGCACGGCTGGGTCATCTACGCGGACCAGGGCGTGCCCCACGCGCTGACGGCGGCCGAGATCGACAAGATCATGAACACCGTCCGGCCCACGGACGGCTGACGCGCGACTCGCCCTCGGCGCGGCCCGTGACCGGCCGCACCGAGGGTGAAGTTGAAAGCGTGTCATTTTTTCGCACCCGGCTCTTGTGGGTTGCATCCCGCTTCATTACTTTCCAGTAGGCAGCGCGTTGCCATGTTCACGACTGCGCTCGTAAGGGGTGTTCCCCCGCCATCTGGAAGGAACCACCATGCCTGTCTGCGCGGCCGGGCGGCGTGCCCGGCGAGTGTTCTCCCTGAGCGGCCCCCGGCGCCGGGGACCGGCACGAACCATCGTCTCCCTCGCCGCCACCGTGGCGCTGGCCACCGCCGGTTCCGCCGGGGCCCTCGCCGCCCAGCCGGCGAAGGCGTCGGGCGACACCCGCGCCGGTGTCACCGGGCTGCGGGAGGTGATGTTCGTGGGCAACAACTGGGACGGCACGGCCGACGTCATCAAGTCCAGCGGCGACCTCGCCGGGATCGGCCGGATCAACGTCATACCGGACAAGGACCAGCGGCTCACGGAGATCTACCTCAACCCCATCAAGCTCGCGTTCTTCCTCGGGATCAGGTCGGGGCCGGGGGAGGGGCACGACCAGTTCGTCGACGACATGTACTCGACCCCGGACGGATCGGCCATCGTGGTCTCCCGTCCGAGCTTCGCCGACGTGGTGTCCATCGACCTCGCCACGGGCAAGATCAGGTGGCGCTTCCCGGTCTCGGGATTCCGCTCCGACCACATGGCGGTCTCCCCGGACGGCAAGCGCGTCGCGGTGTCCGCCTCCACCTCCAACACCGTGCATGTGCTGGACATCGAGACGGGGAAACAGCTCGGGTCGTTCGCCACCGGTGACAAGCCCCACGAGAACGTCTTCACCGACGGCGGTAAGTACCTGTGGAACATGTCGATCGGCGAGGTCAACACCGCCCTGGACGACCCCTCGATGGACTGGACGAAGGGCGACCGGCGGATCACGGTGGTCGACGCGGACACCTACAAGCAGGTCAAGGTCATCGACATGCGCGACCGGCTGGACGCCTTCGGCCGCAAGGACCTGTCCGACGCCGTCCGGCCGGTGGCCTTCACGCCCGATGAGTCCAAGCTCTACTTCCAGGTGTCCTTCTTCAACGGGTTCCTGGAGTACGACGTGGCCACGGACCGGATCACCCGGGCCAAGACCCTCCCGAAGAACCCCGCCACCAGCGAGGACCGCACCACCTGGGTCAACGACTCCCGCCACCACGGACTGTCGATGAGCCCGGACGGGACCAAGCTGTGCGTCGCCGGGACGATGGACGACTACGCGACCGTCGTCGACCGGACGTCCTTCCAGGAGGGCCCGCTGGTCCCGACCTCCAAGCCGTACTGGGCGACGGTCAGCGGCGACGGAAAGTCCTGCATCGTCTCCGAGAGCGGCGCCGACCAGGTCACCGCGATCGACTTCGCGACGGGCAGGAAGGTCGTGTCCGTCGCGGTCGGGGACCACCCGCAGCGGGTCCGCATCGGCCATGTGGCGGCCGACTGGACCGGCCCCAGGACTTCGTAGCCGATCAGTCCCGGCGCACCGGCCCGGTCGACCGCTGAGGACCAGGTCCACCGGCGGATCCCCCGAGGCGCCGCTCGGCGTCCCGGGGGTGCGGTTCGGCAGATGGCGCCGCTCAGGCGGTAACGGGGCGCAGGATGACGGGCAGTTCCCGGTAGCTGTTCATGCCCAGCGACGGGGCGCGCGGCGCGGGCCTCGGGGCGAGGGCGATGTCGGGGTAGGCCTCGAACAGCCGCCGCAGCGCGATCTCCGCCTCCGCCTTGGCCAGGGACGCGCCGGGGCAGCGGTGGGCGCCCACACCGAAGGAGAGGTGGCGGGCGGCGTCCGGGCGGTCGGGGTCGAACCGGTCGGGCTCGGCGAAGGCGTGGGGGCAGCGGTTGAGGTTCGCCAGCGGGAGGAGCACGGCCTCGCCCTCGCGGACCACGCCGCCGCCCTCCAGGGCGACGTCCTCGGTGGCGTAGCGGAACATCAGGCCGCGCACCGGGGACTCCCAGCGCAGGACCTCCTCCACCACCTCGGGCCACGGGTTCTCGCCCGCCTCCTGCCGGGCCCGGGCGGCGGCCAGGATCTCGGGGTGCTCCAGCAGCCCCCGTACCGCGTGGCAGATCAGGTTGACGGTGGTCTCGTGGCCGCCGATGACGGTGACCACCAGATTGCCGATCACCTCCGCCACCGTCAGCTCCCCCTGGTCCATGGCCTCGACCAGGTCCATCGTCAGGTCTTCCCGGTCGCCGCGGGCGCGCTTGCGCTCGATCATCGACATCAGGGTGGCCGGGAAGCGCTCCGCGATCGTGCGCTGGATCTCCTCGGCCGCGGCGTCGCTGCTCATCGCGGCCGCCGACAGCTCGTGCAACTCGTCGCGCAGCCCTCCGTCCTCGGGCACGCCGAGCAGATGGCAGATGACGTCCAGGGGAAGGGGAAGCGCGAAACGGGCCTGCAGGTCGATCTCCTGACCGGGCGCCACATCGTCCAAGGCGGTCAGCAGCCGGTGGGTGACCGCCTCGATGCGCGGGCGCAGGTCCCGCACCCGGCGCGGGGAGAAGGCCCGTTGGATGGGCAGCCGCAGCCGGCGGTGGGGCTCGCCGTCGATGTTGAGCAGCCCCTCGCCCTCGAGGATGAACAGCAGCGGCCACTCCGCGGGGATCTCCCCGCGCCGGTGGGCGCCCCAGTGCCGGATGCTCTTGGAGAACCGCTGGTCGGTCAGCACCTGGGCACCCCCTTCCCGGGTGGTGACGGCCTTGACCACCACTCCGCCGGGGAGCGCCACCGTGGCGACCGGGCCCGCGGCCCGTAGGGCAGCGCCCTCGACACCGTGGAGGTCGGTCGGCTCGGGGGCGAGATGAACGGGGGATGTCGCGTCCATTGCTGTCCGTTCTGCGGTTGTCGGCGCCTGGGGGACCGGAGATCGAAAGCCTATCCCACCCGGCGGCCCCGTGGGGGTGCCTCGCAACTCTTGGCGGCGGACCCAACGCGACCCGCCGCCAAGGGGATTGGAGCGCCGAGGGCTCAGCCGCCGACCCTGCGGAAGCTGTCCACGGGGCCGCCGTAACCGCCTTCGGGCCCCGCCCAGCCGATCGCCAGCTTGTCGTCGCCCTTCATCTTGAGCGTGCCCACGCCCCGGCCCCCGTCGCCGCCGCCCTTGCAGGTCAGCGTCAGGGTGGGCGCTTCCTCGCCCGCCTTCCGGCCTTCCTTCAGCGGGCCGGTGCAGTCGAGTTTCGGCCCCTTGGCGGTGACCTTGCCGTCGGCGATCGTCAGCGTCTCCAGGCCGTTGTCGTCCGCCTTGACGATGGACTTCCAGGACCCGGCCGCCCGTTCGATCAGGGTGCGCTCGGCCGGCGGCTTCGAACTCGGGGACTTCTGCCCGGCCGCGGTGGTCGCACCGCTCGGCTTCGGGTCCGCCTTCGTGTCGTCCCCACCGCCGCAGCCGCTGAGCACGAGGCCCGCGACGGCCGTGGTGACCACCATGTATACCGCCTTGCGCACGTCTTTCTCCTCCGTATGCCTAACAAGCCGTGCCAACCTAACAGCCTGGGGAAACGCGAGCCGCGGGGCCAGATGCCGAACCGGTGTCACTGTCGATGCGACGTATTGTGCGATACGGCGTATCGATAAAACGGGCGTATCGTTGTCCCCGCGGCCCGCGGGCGACCCCGCGGCGGCGTGGAAGAACCGCGGAGACACCAGGGAAGAACGAGGAGCCAAGGCGTTGCGCGAAGATGCCGGTGACGGCGAGCCCACCCTCGTCTGGGAACGGCCCGAGCCGCCCAGCCGCCCGGCGCCCTCCCCGCTGAGCAGGGCCCGGATCGTCAAGGCCGCGATTGAACTCGCCGACGCGGAAGGGCTGGAGGCGGTCTCGCTGCGCAAGGTCGCCGCCGCGCTCGACGCCGGCCCGATGCGGCTGTACCGCTATCTGGCCACCAAGGAGGAACTCCTGGACCTCATGGTGGACGCGGTGTACGGAGAGATTCCGCGGCCCGAGCCGGCGGGCGGGGACTGGCGCGCCGCCCTGCGGTCCCTCGCGCACCACACCAGGCGCGCCGCGCTGCGGCACGAGTGGTTCGCCGAGCTGCTCGGCGGGCGGCCGCACCTCGGCCCCGAGGAACTGGCCAACCTCGAGGCATCACTGGCCGCGCTGCGCGGCGCCCCCGGCTTCGACGACATCGACACGGTGCTGCGCGCCCTCGAGACGGTGAGCTCCTACGTGATCGGGGCGATCCGGAAGGAGAGCGCCGAGGCGCGCGCCGAGCGGGCCACCGGCCTGAACGAGCGGCAGTGGCAGAGGGCCTTCGGCCCGTACATCGAGCGGATGCTGGCCACCGGCCGGTACCCCACCGTGGCCGAGGCCGTCCGGGAGGGTGGGGACACCGACCCGGACGCCGCCTTCGACACCGGCCTCGACTGGGTGCTCGACGGCATCGCCGCCCGCCTCGCCCGCTGACCCGGACGGGCGCGGGCGGGCGCGGGCGGTCAGTGGGACTCGCGCGCGACGAAGGAGCCGCGGGTACCGGCGAGGAAGTCCAGACCGGCGCCCCGGTCGGCCTGTTCGACATGGGCCCGGTAGATGTGCTCCCACCCGCTCTCCGCGGGCGGGGCGGCGGCGGTCACCGGCTGCCGCTCGGCGAGTTCCTCCTCCGGCACGTCCAGCCTCAGCACCCGCCGCTCCACGTCCAGCTCGATCCAGTCGCCCGACCGGACCAGCCCCAGCGGCCCGCCCGCCGCGGACTCCGGGGCGATGTGCAGGACCACGGTGCCGAAGGCGGTGCCGCTCATCCGCGCGTCGCTGATCCGGACCATGTCGCGCACCCCGGCGCGCAACACCTTCGGAGGCAGCGGCATGTTCCCCACCTCCGGCATGCCCGGGTAGCCGCGCGGCCCGCAGCCGCGCAGGACCAGCACATCCGACGGCTCCACGTCGAGCCCGGGGTCGTCGATCCGGGCGTGGAAGTCCTCGATGCCGTCGAACACCACGGCCCGGCCCCGGTGGCGCAGCAACTCGGGGGTGGCCGCGGCGGGCTTGATGACCGCGCCGTCGGGACAGAGGTTGCCGCGGAGCACGGCGAGCCCGGCATGCCGCGCGATCGGCTCGTCGGCGGTGCGGATGACGGTGAGGTCGGCGCTCGGGTGGCCGGAGATCTGGTCGGTGAGGGGACGGCCGGAGACGGTGACGGCCGGTTCCAGCCGGTCCTTGATCTGACCGAGCACCGCGTCCAGCCCGCCGGCCCGGTGGAAGTCCTCCATCAGATGGGCCCCGGCGGGCTGCACATTGGCGAGGAGGGGGATGTCCCGGCCCGCGCGGTCGATGTCCTCCAGGGCGAAGTCCACGCCGACCCGGCGGGCGAGGGCCAGCAGATGGACGACCGCGTTGGTGGAACCGCCGATGGCGGCCACCACGCGCACCGCGTTCAGCAGGGCCTCGCGGGTCAGCACGGCGCTCGGGCGGAGGTCCTCGCCGACCATCTCCACGATGCGGTTGCCCGCCGCGTGCGACAGCTCCAGCAAGCGGCTGTCGGGCGCCGGGAGGCCCGCGTTCCCGGGCAGCGTCATGCCCAGCGCCTCGGCGACGCACGCCATCGTGGACGCGGTGCCCATCGTGTTGCAGTGGCCGCGGCTGCGGATCATCGCGGACTCCGCGCGCCGCAGGTCCGAGCGCGGCATCCGGCCGGCGCGTACCTCCTCGCTCAGCTCCCACACCCCCGTGCCGCACCCCAGCGGGCGCCCCTGCCACGAGCCGTTCAGCATGGGCCCGCCGGTGACCATCAGGGTGGGCAGATCCACCGACGCGGCCCCCAGGAGCAGCGAGGGCACCGTCTTGTCGCAGCCGCCCAGCAGGACCACGCCGTCCACGGGGTTGGCCCGGATGAGCTCCTCGACCACCATGGCGGCCAGGTCACGGAAGAACATCGCGGTCGGGCGCAGCAGGGTCTCGCCCAGCGACGGCACCGGAAGCTCCAGCGGCACCCCGCCCGACTCCCACACGCCGCGCTTCACATGCTCGGCGATCTCCCGGAAGTGGCTGTTGCACGGCGTGAGGTCCGACCAGGTGTTGCAGATGACGATCTGCGGCCGCCCGTCGAAGGCGTGGTCGGGGAGCCCGCGCCGCATCCAGGCGCGGTGGATGAAGGCGTCGCGGGAGTCTCCGGCGTACCACTGCTGCGACCGAGTCGTGCCACTCATGCGAACCGTTCCGATCTGCCGACGAGGATCCGTACCGAGGACCTTGCCCGCCGGATGAGCCCGTCATGGCCCGCCGGCCGGTCCATGCGTACCGAAACCTTCGACATCCCGTATTCGCAAGCGGGAAATGCCGACCTGCCGAAGAAGCTGGTCGCCCAGCTCGCGGCGAACCGCGGCGCCGCCGACGTGATGGGCCTGCGCACCGACATCGGCGGGCTCGGCATCTGCTGTGCAGCGACCTCTTCAAGAAGGCCGGGCCGGGCTGCCTTCACCCCGGAAATGGCCGACGCGCTGAAGACCGGCAGGACGGCAACCGCGGTGCTGTGCATCGTCCTCACGGACGACGGCGCGTACGGCGAGCTGGCGAGCGCCTGCGGTTCGCCGGCGCGTTCGTCGGGGTGCGCGTCCAGGACCTGGGTGGCACCCGCGCCGTGGCCGATTTCGACTGTTCGAACTGCGCGATCTGGCTCCCTGACCGGCCGCGGCCGGGGCCCGGGCGCGTTCAGGACAGGCCGAGCGCGGGGAAGACGGCCGCGTCGAGGAAGCGGAGGAGGTAGTCGCAGTCGGCGGGCTTGCCGTCCAGCAGCGGCCTGACCCGCATCACGCCGATCAGCTGGGCGGGGACGAACTCGGCCGCCGCGCTGTCGGCCGGGATCTCGCCGCGCTCGATCCCGCGCCGCACCATGGCGGCCAGCACCGAGACCTCCTTGGAGAACAGGGCGTCGTGGAGCGCCTCCAGCAGCCTCGGGTCGCTGAGCGCGGCGTGGCCCAGCGCGTACAGCAAGGTGGTGTCCGAGTCGCACACCCGCCCCACGACGCGCGCCGCCTCCCTCAGGTCGCCGGCGAGGCTGCCGGTGTCGATGCCGTCCAGCGCCATGCGCCGGTCGCAGCGGCGCAGCGCGGCGGCGACGAGCTGGGGCTTGGTCTTCCACTGGCGGTACAGGGTGGACCTGCTCGCCCGGGCCCTGGCGGCGACCCCCTCGAAGGTGCAGGCCTCGTAGCCGCCCTCGGTCAGCAGGGCGAGGACGGCGTCGAAGATCTCCTGCTCGCGCTCGGGGCTGATCTTCGAGCGGCGGGGGGTGTCCGCCGCGGTCGGCGCTGCCATCGGCTCGGCACTCTCCTCCCGCAGATGACTGTGCGGCACAACACACGGTACACCAGCGTATCGATACGACCTTGTGCCGATACACTGGCGTATCGATACGTGGATGTATCGCACACACGTCGGGACACAAGGGGCCGGGTAATGCCGTGAACGCCACCCTCATAGCCGTCACGCTCGCACTCCTGTCGGCCGTCGCCTACGCGACCGCGGCCGTCGCACAGGAGCGCCTCGCCGCCCGCACCGGCCCCGGTGGCCTGCGGCGACTGCCGGCCCAGGGCGCCTGGTGGTCCACCGTCGGCCTGAACTCGGGCGGAGCGCTGCTCCATGTGGCCGCCCTCAGGTTCGGGCCGCTCACCCTGGTCCAGCCGCTCGGCGCCCTCACGCTGGTCGCCGCCGTACCGCTCGGCGCCAGGGCCGCCGGGCGACGCGCCACCCCCGAGGAGTGGCTGGGCACCGCGCTCACCCTCGTCGGCCTCGGCGCGCTGCTGCCGCTCACCGCCGGCGGCGCGCCCGACGCCACGCTCGGCACCGTCGCCGCGCTCGCCGTCGCCGCCGGCGTGCTGGCCCTGGTCGCGCTGCTCACCCACGGCCGTCGCGGCCGGGGGCTCGGCCACGCGGCCGCCTCCGGCATCACCTCCGGGGCCGCCTCGGCGCTCACCCAGACGCTGACGGTCGCGGGCCTGGCCCTCACCTGGCGGTTCGCGGTCGTGGGCGGGCTCGTCGCGGGCCTCGCCGTGGGCGGACTCCTGCTGTCCCAGACCGCCTACACCGAGGGCCTCGGCGCGCCCCTGGCCGTCCTGACCCTCGCCAACCCCCTTGCCGCGGCGGCCATCGGGCTCTCCCTGCTCGGGGAGCGCGTCCACGGCGGCCCCGCCGGGGTCGCCCTGGCCGGCCTGGGCGCGGCGGTGGCCGGGCGCGGCGTGGTGCTCCTCACCCGCGCCCCGCACGGAACCCCGACCGTCCTGCCCGACCCGGAACCGCCCCTGGCCGCGCGGCCGCGCGCGGCGGCGCAACCGCGTCCGATACCGTTTGCGGGCCCGGCACCGCTCGCGGATGCGGCACCGCTTGCCGGTCCGGCACCGCTCGCGGATGCGGCACCGCTTGCCGGTCCGGCACCGCTCGTGGGTACGGCACCGCTTGCCGGTCCGGTACCGCTCGCGGGTCCGGCGCCGTTGGTGGCGGTGGCGCCCGTGCCGCCCGCCGAGCCCGTCCTGGTCACCGCGCCGGGACGGTGACGTCCTGGAACTCCGCGCGGGCCCGGACCGGCGCGCGTCACCCGGGCCCCCGCCCGAGGAAGGCCCTGCCCGATGAAAGCGCTGAGGCGGGTGACCGCGGCGGTGACCGCCGCCGTCGCCGTTCTGACCGGATGCTCGACGGGCGGGGACGACCCGCCCTCCGCACACCCGAGCGGCCACACCGGCACCCCCGCTCCCGGTGCCGGCCCGGACGGGCGGGTGCGGGGCATCACCCTGCCCGCCTGGAACGCCGACGACTACGACCGGCGCGAGGCCCCGCGCACTCTGCGCCAGGTCGCCGACACCGGCGCCCGATGGGTGGTGTTCACCCCCACCTGGTACCAGGACGGGACACGGCGGAACACCCTCCACACCACCGAGGAGACGGCGAGCGACCACAGTCTGCGCCGGATCGTCGGCCTGGCCCGCGCCACCGGGCTGAAGGTGATGCTCAAGCCGCATGTGGACCTGGTGGACGGCGGCGACCGGGCCGGGATCAGGCCCGCCGACCCGGACGCCTGGTTCACCGCGTACGGACGCTTCATCACCCACTACGCCGAGCTGGCCGAGGAACTGGACGTCGAACAGTTCGCCGTCGGCACCGAACTGGCCGGCACCTCCACCGACCGCCGCCGCTGGCGGAAGGTCATCGCCGCGGTGCGCGAGACCTACCACGGCCCGCTGACCTACGCCGCCAACTACGACGAGTACGCCCGCGTCCGCTTCTGGGACTCGCTCGACCTGATCGGCATCGACGCCTACTGGCCGCTCGCGGCCACCCCCACCACCGACCCCGCGCGGCTGGCCGGGGGCTGGCGGCCGATCGTCACCGAACTCGCCGCGTTCGCCGCCCGCCAGGACAAGAAGATCCTCTTCACCGAGGCCGGCTACGTCAGCCAGCGGGGCACCGCCACCGCGCCGTACTCCTGGACCCTCAGCGACCGCGCCGCCCCGGACGAGCAGTCCGCCGCCTACCAGGCGCTGCTCACCGCCTTCGACGGCCGGCCGTGGTGGGCCGGGGTGTGCTGGTGGACGTGGGACGACTGGCCGGACAGCGGCGAGACCGAGCGGCGCCTGGCCTACACCCCGCACGGCAAGCCCGCCGAGCGGGTGCTGCGCCGCTGGTGGCGGAACTGACCGCACCCGCCCGTCCGTTCACCTGACATCCACCCCCGGGCAACCCGGCCACAACCCTCCGCGCCGCTCGGGTGTCAAAGCCCCGGAAGACCGATCCCACACTTCCGGGAGAGCTCGTGCGCAGACGCACCCTGGCCGTGACCGCCACCGCGGCGGCACTCGCCGCCGTCCTCACCCCCTCGGGCCCGACCGAGGGCGCCGCCACCGCGGCACCCTCGCACCCCACCGGTGCCCTCACCGGAGCCACCAACGGCGCCGCCCCCGAGAGCGACTTCAACGGCGACGGATACGCGGACCTGGCGGTCGGCATGCCGAAGGCCACCGTCGACGGCCGGGCCCAGGCGGGCTACGTCAACGTGGTGTGGGGCGGCCCCGACGGCCTCGGCACCGCGGGCTCCGCCCGCGTCAGCCAGTCCACCTCAGGGGTGCCGGGCACCGCCGAGGCCGGCGACCTGTTCGGCACCTCGGTCAGCGCCGCCGACCTCAACGGCGACGGCTACAGCGACCTGGCCGTCACCGCGCCCGGCGAGCGGCTGACGGACACCGGCACCGGCCGCGAGGGCACCGCCGTCGTCGTCTGGGGCTCGCCGTCCGGCTTCCGGGGCGGCCTCACCGCCGCCAAGGGCCGGGCGGACGAGCGGCTCGGCAGGCTGCTCACCGCCGGCGACTTCGACCGGGACGGCCACCAGGACCTCGCCCTGAGCGCCGAAGGCGAGGAGGGCGGCGCGACAGTGCTGCGCCGTGGCCCGTTCACCACGGGTTCCGCCACCGACACCTCCCGCGTCGAGGGGTACGCCTTCGGCAGCGCCCGGGCTCTGGTCACGGGGGACTTCGACGGTGACGGCGGCGACGACCTCGCGGTGACCTACAAGGGCATGGAGATCGCGGGGACCCATGTGCTCAGCAAGGCGTCCGGCGAGTGGAAGCGAACCTGGACCACCGGGGACTTCGGTGGGGCGATAGCCACCGGCGACTTCGACGGCGACGGCACGGCGGACCTCGCCATCGGCCAGGTCCAGCCCAACCCGGAGACCGACGGCACCTTCTGCGAGGACCGCCTCGGCGGTGCCGTCGCCGTGGTCTACGGCAAGCGGGACACCACGCTCGGCGGCACGGTCGCGTGCACCACGCAGTCCTCGCCGTACGTGCCCGGCACCGCCGAGCCCGAGGACAACTTCGGCGGCGCCCTCGCCACCGGCGATCTCGACCTGGACGGCCGCGACGAGTTGGTCGTCGGCGTCAGCCACGAGGCCATCGGCACCGAGGCGGACGCGGGCGCCTACCTGTGGCTCGCCGCGGGCCCCGACGGCTCGATGACCGGCGTCGGCTTCAACCAGAACTCCACGGACGTGGCCGGTACGGCGGAGGCGGGCGACCTGTTCGGCGCGGCCGTCGCCACCGGCGACTACAACGGCGACCGCTACCCCGACATGGCGATCGGCGCGCCCGGCGAGAACGCCGGCTCGGGCGGCGTGTGGTTCGACGCCTCCAGCGACGAGGGCACCCAGCCCCCGGTCACCGCGGTGACCCCGGCGCGGCTGGGCCTGTCCGGAGCGGTGGAACACGGAGGGGTGCTCGCCCGGTAACCGCACCCGGGCCGCCCGTGGCCCACTCCTGTGCCGGTTTTACCCCTGTGCCCGTGTCCCGCCCCTTGCCTGTATCTGACACACCGTCATATCTTTTCGGGGAGCACAGATCACGCAGTCGCGTCCGTACCGGGCCCGGCCGATCGGATCAGGAGGCACGGGGTGGAGCCGCTCACCACACCCACCCGCCCGCCGAAGGTGCGCGCCCGCGCGGTGACCCGCGCTTTCGGGCACAGAGGCGGGCGGGTGGACGCGCTCGGGCCACTCGACCTCGACGTGGCCCACGGGGAGTTCTGCTGCGTCGTCGGCCCGTCCGGCTGCGGCAAGTCCACCTTCCTGCGCATCGTCGCCGGGCTCGTCCGCCCCAGCGACGGCGAGGTCGAGCTGCGCGCGGGCCGCCGCCACCCGGCCGCGATGATCCCGCAGGACTACGGGATCTACGACTGGAAGACCGTGCTCGCCAACGTCCGCTTCGGCCTCGACGTGCAGCGCGTGCCGCGCAAGGCCGCCGACGCGCGGGCCCGGGACTGGCTGCGCCGGCTGGGCCTCGCCGATTTCGCCGACGCCTACCCGGCCGCGCTGTCCGGCGGCATGCGGCAGCGGGTCGCCATCGCCCGCGCACTCGCGGTGGAGCCGGAGGTGCTGCTGATGGACGAGCCGTTCGCCGCGCTCGACGCCCAGCTGCGCACCATCCTCCAGGACGAGCTGCTCGCCGTGTGCCAGGCGACCCGTACCACCGCGCTGTTCGTCACCCACAGCCTGGAGGAGGCGATCGTGCTCGGGGACCGGGTGGTGGTGATGTCGGCCAGACCCGGCCGGGTGATCGCCGAACGGCGGCCGCCGTTCGAGCGCCCGCGCACCGGACGGCTGCGCCGCTCCCCGGAGTTCGCCGAGCTGCATGCCGAGCTGTGGGAGCTGCTGCGCGGGGAGGTCCAGCGGCCCGGGCCAGGCGACGCCGTGACGGCCCGGGCGCCGGGGAGGCGCTCATGAGCGGCGAGACGGACGTCGGCGCGGACGACACCGCCCGGGTCGGCGAGGACCGGGCCGGGCCCGTCGAGATCCTGCTGGTGCGGCGCCCCGGGCCCCGGGAGCGCGACCCGGTCCGCGCTCACCGGCGCCGCCTCGCCCTCGAGATCTCCCTGGCCGTCGCCGTCCCCACCGCGCTGGTCCTGCTGTGGCAGCTCGCCGCGTACCGCCACTGGGTCGACCCCCGTGTCTACCCCGCGCCGTCCACCATCGCGGCCGACGGCTGGCAGCGCGCCGCCGACGGCAAGCTGTGGCCGGACGTGCGGGCCACCCTCCAGCGGGTCGTCGCCGGCTACGCGGTCGGCACGGCCGCCGGCTACGCCATCGGACTGCTGATGGGCGCGCTGCGAATAGTGCGCGCGGCGCTCGAACCCCTCCTCGACGCGCTGTACGTGGTGCCCAAGCTCGCCCTGCTGCCGGTGTTCCTCAACATGTTCGGGCTCGGGGAGGGCCCGCAGATCGCCCTCGTGGCCACCACCGTGTTCTTCTTCGTCTGGATCTCCACGATGGCGGCCGTGATGGGCGTCGCCGAGGGATACCGGGAGGCCGGCCAGGTCTTCGGCGCCGGACCCTGGCAGATGTTCCGCCACGTCCTGCTGCCCGCCTCGCTGCCGCAGGTCCTGGTGGGCATGCGGGTCGCCGCCGGGGTGGCGGTCCTGGTGATCGTCGCCTCCGAGCAGATCGCCGCGGACAGCGGCCTCGGCCACCTCGTCTTCGACTCGCGGGCGCTGTTCCGCAACGACGTGATGTTCGTCGGCATCGTCTGCGTGGCCGTGCTCGGCGTGGTCTTCTCCGAACTCGTGCGTCTCCTCGGCCGCCGGCTCACCCCCTGGGCCCCCCATGACCGCGGCCGCCACTAGGGGGGTGTCTTGCGGATCATGCTGGGCTCCCGACGCCTGGCACGCCCGCCCCCGGCTACCGCTGGGAGGTGCCCCCGGCTGCGTTGTCGTCGTCGCACGCAGCGCCGCTGCGCTCTCCTCCTCCGCCTTGCGGCTGGACGCCCCAGACGCCGCTCGCTGATCCAGCTCATCCGCAAGACACCCCCCAGCCCTGACCCCGGAAGGCGACCCCATGGCACCCGGACCCGCCCGCGCCCCCGCCCGCGCCCTGGCCACGGCCGTGACCCTGCTGGGCCTGCTCGCGCCCCTCGCCGCCTGCGACGCCCAGCCCTCCGGGCCGGCGCGATCGGGCCCCGCGCGCCAGGGCCGCTCGGTCAGCCCGGTCGCCGGGTGCGCCAAGGGCTGGACCGACCCCTCCGATCAGTCCCGCGACCGCCGGCCCGCCCGCTGCGCGCCCGGCGCGCCCGCGCCGAAGCCGCTCGAGAAGAAGACCAGGATCGTCGTCTCCGCGTCCACCCTGAACGCCGAGTACCTGGCGCCGCTGCAGATCGCCCGGGCCAAGGGCGAGTTCGCCAGGGAGGGCCTCGACGTCGAGGTGAAGCTGCTGCCCACCCCCGACGCGCTGCCGCTGCTGGCCAAGGGCGACATCGACGTCCAGTACGCGGCGCCGGAGGCCGCGGTGCTGGGCGGCATCCGGCAGGGCTTCGACATCCGCTGGGTCGCCGGGAACTTCTCGCCCGGGCCCGGGTCCAAGAGCGGACTGTGGGTCAAGCGGGGCCCGGGGCAGGAGCCGGGCGCGCCCGGCCTCGAGCACCGCACCGTCGGCACGATCATCGGCAAGGGCTCGGTGATCATGTATCCGATGCGGCAGGTGCTCTCCCGGAACAAGGCGGACATGAAACTCGTCCGCTTCCAGCAGCTCGGCCCCGCCGAGGTCCTCACCGCGCTGAAGAGGGGCGCCGTGGACGCGGCCTGGCTGCTCGACCCGGTGTGGCGCGAGGTGGAGGGCGAGCCCGGGTACTCCTTCCTCGGCGGCCAGCCACCGGGCGAGCCGCTCGGCGGCCTGCTCTTCGGCCCCGGCCTGCTGACCGGGAACCCGGACGCCGGCGTCGCGTTCCTGCGCGCCTACATCCGCACCGTCAACACCTACTTCGCCGGGGACTACAAGAAGGACAAGGCGTTTGTGAAGGAGCTCGGCGAGGTCCTCAGGACCGACCCCGAGACATTGGCGGCCGTGCCGTCGCTGCGCATGGACTGGGAGATCCGCGACCGCACGGTGGCCCGCCTCCAGGAGGCCTACGCCGAGGCCGGGGTCACCGACGGCGACCCGCTGCCCGAGGACCGGGTCGTGGACCGCTCCTTCTACGCCGAGGCGGTCGGCCACACACCATAAGTGCGCCGGGACCGGGACCGCGACGGTCAGCTCCGGCCGCAGCGTGATAATGCCCGTGGTGCCGTTCTGGGCGGCGTGGAGGGTGATCCTCGCGCCGCCCAGGACACCGCAGTCGTACGGGGCCGTGGCGGTGGCCGGGGCGGCCGGACGGGTCAGGAGGCCGGCTTGCGGGCGACTCCCACCCAGAAGGAGACCTCTTCGTCGGTCACATCGCCGGTGCCCGACCCGGGATCCGCGGCCGCAGGGTCGGGGCGCCAGCGGTGCGGCACCTCGATCCCCGGCTCGACCAGCTCCAGCCCCGTGAAGAACCGCTCCACCTCGGCCTTGGTGCGGATCTTCCCCGGAATGCCGCCGCTGTGGTAGATCTGCACGGTCCGCTGGGTCGCCTCGGGGTCGAAGTCCGGCGTGATGTGGCTGAGCACCAGGTACGACCCGGGGGCGAGCGGCTCCAGCAGCCGCTGCACGATCCCGTACGGGTCCCACTCGTCGGGGACGAAGTGCAGCAGCGCGCACAGGCTCAGGGCGACGGGCTGGGACAGGTCCAGCACCTCGGTGAGCTCCGGGGCGCTCAGGATGGTGTCCGGCTCGGCGACGTTCGCGTCGACGTAGGCGGTCCGCCCCCGCGGGTGGCTGCTGAGCAGGGTCTGGGCGTGGGCGAGGACGATCGGGTCGTTGTCGGCGTAGACGACCCGCGCGTCCGGGGCGACCGACTGCGCGACCTCGTGAAGGTTGGGGCTGGTCGGAATGCCGGTGCCGATGTCGAGGAACTGGCGGATGCCGCGCTCGGCGGCGAGGTACCGGATCGCCCGGTGCATGAAGGCGCGGTTGGTACGGGCGGCGATCATGACGCCCGGCCACATGGTGAGCACCTTGGCGGCGGCCTGGCGGTCGGCGACGTAGTTGTCCTTGCCGCCCAGGAAGTAGTCGTACATCCGGGCGCTGTGCGGCCGGCCCTGGTTGAGGGGGCTGCTGGGGGGCTCCGGTCCGCTTCCCGTCTGGGCTGCTACCCCTTGAGCGGTCACGTGTGTTCTCCTCGTTTCAGGGCTTTTCCGGCCTTCGGGGCGCGATCCGCGATCGCGCCCTCGAACGCGGCGTCTTCGCACAGGATCGTAAGCGGCCCGCCCGCACCGCGCCCCCACGGGGTGGGCGTAACTGTCCCGGTGGGCGCGGAAGTTGCCGCTCCCGGCAGGGCGGTGCGGGAGTTGTGGACCAGCATGGCGAAGCGGACGCTGCCCCGCGTGGTGGTGACGGTGCCGGATCCGGCGAGCCATGTCGTGTTGACGTCCGCTCGCGGGGAAAGGTCCGATCAGAGGGGGCGTGGGTTCACCGGGCCACCGCCACGACGTTGTGCAGCGGCTCCCCGGCGGCCAGCCGCCGGATGTTGGCGGCGATGTCATCGGCCCGGCGCGCGAAGGTCTGCCGGGTGACGCCCGAGGAGTGGGGGGTCATCAGGACGTTGTCCAGCGTCCCGAAGGGGTGCTCGGCGGGGGCCGCGGAATGCCCGTCGACCGGGTAGCGGTACCAGACGTCCAGCGCGGCGCCGCCGATGGCGCGGTCGCTCAGGGCGCGGTAGAGCGCGTCCTCGTCCACCACCGGGCCCCGGCCGACGTTGACCAGCACCGCCGTCGAGCGCATCCGGGACAGCTCGGCCGCGCCGATCAGCCCCCTGGTCCCGGAGGTGAGCGGGGCCGAGATCACCACCACGTCCGAGCCCTCCAGCAGGGGCCCGAGGTCGTCGATGGTGCCGGACCAGGCCAGCCCCTCGGCCGCCGCGTCCACCCCACCGCGCCGGGTGACCGCCACGCCCCGCGCGCCGAACGCCCGGAACCGCTGCCAGCAGCGCGCGCCGATGTGCCCGAAGCCCACGAACCCGACCGTCGCCGCGCCCAGCGTGTCGACCCAGGGGGAGCCCGGGTCGTACGCCGGGGAGTCCCACCGCCCGTGGCGCAGCGCCTCGTGCTGCCGCAGGAAGCCGCGCCGCAGCAGGATGGCCGCCGACACGGCGTACTCGGCGATCGAGTCCTCGTGGTGGAAGGTGTTGGCGACCTGGGTCCCCGGGGCCAGCGAGGCCGTGTCGATCCTGTCCGTGCCGGCGCCGGCCGTGTGGACCAGCCGCAGCCCGGGGGCGAGCGCGGCCATCCGGCCGGTGCACTGCCCCGAGACCAGCACGTCCGCCGTCTTCAGGGCGGCCTCCACCGCCTCGGTGTCCTGGGGGTCGGGCCAGCTCACGGACGCCCCGTCCGGCAGCGCGGCCTCGAACTCGGCACGCAGTGGGGCGAGTTTCGGGTCGAGGACCACCACGCGGAGTATGCCGGCTGTCATGACGCGTCCTTTCCCACCGCCCTGGACCGCGGCGTGTGCCGCCGGCCCCCGATGACCTTACCCAGGGCTGGCAGGATGAGGGCATGACCACGCCACCTCTCGTCGGCCCCCCGCCCGCCGTGCCGGGCGGGGACCAGGCCCCGGCCCGCCGCTCCCGGAACCGCCTCGTCGCCGTCGTGCTGTCGGTCCTCGTGCTGATCGCAGGGGCCGCCACCGCCTGGTGGCTGACGCGCGACGAGGACGGCTCCCCGCTGGCCGGGCGACCGCGGGTGACGGACCGGGCGGCCGGCGTCTCCTACGCCGTGCCGGAGGGCTGGCGGCGCGACGAGAAGGGCGACCTGGTGGACGCCTTCACCTCGTCGATCACCAGGGAGAACACCGGGGGCGAGGAAGGGGGCGGCGTCGTGCTCGCCGGCCGGGGCGGGCCGGTGCCGCGGTCCGCGCTGAAGGAGCGCACGGAGAGCGCGGCCCGGTCGAACGCGGAGTTCTTCTACCCGGACGGCCACTCGACGCTCAGGGAGTCGCGGGCCACCACGGTCGGCGACCGCCCCGCGTACACGGTGGCGCTCGAGGTGCGCGACGGCGAAGGTGGCACCGGCCACCTCCGCCTGACCCTCATCGCCGCGCGGGACAGCCGGTCGGCCTTCCTCCTCGGCATCGCCCAGCCCACCGGGCCGGCCGAGCGGCAGGAGGTCGACGAGGTGCTGGAGAGCGCCTCGGCCGGCTGACCGGGCCCGCCGAGCCGGGGCGCCTTCCGCGTCAGAAGCGGGCGCCGAGGGCGGAGCCGTCCCGGGGGCCGGGACGCCGCGCCACGGCTACAGGCCCTGGGAGAGCAGCAGCTCGTGGGCCAGCCGGGCGCCGCGGGCCGCCGCCTGCGCCGCCAGGGCGGGGTCCTGCGTCGGGATGTTCTCCAGGCCCTGGGCGAGCGCCCGGACCGCGTCCGCCAGGGTCTGCACCTGCGTCTCCAGCAGCCGCAGCCGGTCCTCCTCACTCTGCGTGCCCACGGAGCCCGCGCGGGTGGCGGGGTCCTGTTCCGGGGTGTGGTTCGTCATCGTATGGCCCTCCTCCCGGGTGCGGTGGTCTCCACTGAGCGGCGTCTGGGAGTGACGCCGGCGAGTGGCGTCTGAGAGTCGTGTCTGGGAGTGATGTCTGAGAGTGATGTCTGAGAGTGATGGCTGGGAGTGGTGTCTGAGAGGGGTGTCTGAGAGTGATGGCTGGGAGTGGTGTCTGGGAGTGGTGTCTGAGAGTGGTGTCTGAGAGTGGTGTCTCCTCTCAGCCTCGCACCTGGGGCGGCGTCGCGGTATGCCGGCCCGCGCCCGCCGCGTGCCTCACGTGGGCGGGGTGATCCGCTCCGGCTTCGTGGCGTAGTCGAACCGGGCGGAGACGAGGATGCTCATGGACTTGGGCGCGGGGAGGGCGCTCGCGCCGGTGGCCGCCTTCGCGGCGGACGGCGGCCCGGGGACGGGCAGCCGTGCCGCGAGGGTGGCGAGGCGCCCGTGGGCGAGGGTGACGACCACGGGGACGGTGGCCCCGCCCGGCCGGCGCGACATCTCGGTCAGCCAGGCCCGGTCGCCCGCCGGCGCGTGCGCGGCGAGCTTCGCGGTGTCCACACCCAGTTGGTACTCGGTGTGCCGGCCGTCGGCGTCGGAGGTGACCACCGGCTGGGCGCTGACGAGGGAGTCCGGCCACGACGTGGCGTCCAGGAGGGTGGTCAGCTGGAACGGGTCGAGCCCGGGGGCCTGGATCTGCGGCAGGGCCCTGGCGTCCCGGCGGCCGTCCCGGACGAGGTCCCGTCCCGTGCCGGCCAGGGAGGCGCGCGTCCTGGCCTCGTAGAAGGTGTCCTTGACCCGGACGGCGACCACCGGCGTCCGACCGTCCACGGTCAGCCGCGTCTCCCCGGTCTTCCGGGCGAACTCCCAGGTGACCGTGCCCGTGCCCTGCGCCACCGGACTGGTGCCGGACTGGACGGTCTCGGTGACGGCGGCGGACACGGCGGGCAGCGCGGTGGTCCGCTGGTAGGCGCCGCGGACCCGCTCGACGAGCTGTTCCCCCGCGCTCGGCGGGGCGGCGGTGTACGCACAGCCGGTGGCCAGGGTGACGGCCAGGGCGGCGGCCAGGCCACCGGCTGCGAGGCGGCGTGGGCTCACGGACCCTCGTTCGGGGCGAAGTCGCCCGCCAGGGAGCTGACGAGCCATCGGCCCGAGTCGTCCTTGGCGAGGGTGGCCGTGTAGTTCATGACGTTGACCGGGTTGGCCGTGACCCACTTGCCGTCCAACTGCTGCTGGAACTTCGCCCAGATGGTGACCTGCGCCTGGACCGTCGCGGTCGAGCCGGACACGCCCACCCGCGTGAAGGTGATCCTGGACGCGCCGCTGCCGAGGTTGCGGAACGCCGGGTTCGCCTCCTCGGCGACCGCGTTGCGCAGGCCGACCGCCTCGTGTTCGGCCTGGGCGGGGGTGAAGTGCTTGGCGAGGCTGTCGAGGCCGGCCGCCAGCTGCTGCCGGCGTACCGAGGCGCTGATCTCCGGCGCGGCCTGGCCCGCCGCCAGGCTCGACACGTCGCCGACGGCGGACGCCGGGGGAGCCTGGGCGGCGCGGCTGGCCTTGATGGCGGCGGTGAAGGCGCTCTTGACCTCGGGCAGTTGGGCGGTGTCGGCCCGGACCAGACCGGCCTCGGTCTGCTGGTTCCCGGACGCCTGGCCGGCGCCGCTCAGGGCGAGGACGCCGCCTGTGGCCACGACGGCCAGGGCGCCGAGCGATGTGGCGAGGCGCCAGGTGTGCTTGACAGGGGGCATGGCTCTCTCCGGTTCGCGGGGGTGGCGACGGGTCACTTGTTGGCCGGGTCGATGTTCATGAAGTAGATCGTGGTCGTCGCCCACGCGGCGTTGTACGGCTTCAGGGACCAGAAGGCGTGGTACCGGTTCGTGGTGTGGTAGTCCACGTAGTTGCCCTTCCACTCCGGCTTGTTGGCGTCGGCGCCGTAGCCGACCTGCATCGCCGCGTGGCTGACGCCCTCGCCCTGGCCCCAGTCGTAGAAGAGCACGTCGCCGGTGACCACGCTGTCGGGCGTCCAGTAGTCGGTCGAGGACCCGGGCGCGGTGCCCTTGGGGTGGCCGCCCGGCTGGTCGGCCAGCAGGAAGCGGTAGAGCTCGTAGGCCCCCACCCAGGAGGCGCTCCAGCTGAAGGTGTCCTTGGTCGGGCCGCTGCCGCGGCTCCACCACACCTTCTCGCTCGACTCGTTGGTGTAGGCCCCGCGGAACGGGTATCCGCCACCCACGTGGAGGGCCTGGGACACGAAGTTGGTGCAGTCCGCGCCGAACACCGGATACGCGGGGGTGTTGGGGTTGAGCGCGTACTTGTCCGCGTACGCGGCGGCGCCGCTGCCCGAGTAGGCCAGGGCGGGGCTCATGGAGGACAACGCCACCGCGGTGAGGGCGGCGGTGAGCGCGGCTGAGGCGCGGCGCTTGGATCTGGAACGGGGCACAGGAAGTTCTCCCATCACACGGCGCATCACCATGCACCTGACATGACCCGGGAGCCTACCGTGAAGACCGTGTGAAGCAAATGCCGATCCTGTGAAGAGATGAAGGGCGCCGAGCCCCGGGCCCGGGCGGCCCGGACAGGGGCGGACGGCGCCCTGCCGGGCCGCGCCGCGGTCAGCGGGCCGGCTGCCGCGACGCCCAGGAGTCGAGCACCGTCAGCACGTCCTTGAGGGTGTGCGCGGTGGCGTCGGGCACCGCCGAGTCGGATCCCAGCTCTTCCTCGGGGATCTCGCTGTGGGGCACCCAGATGGTCCGCATCCGGGCCTGTCGCGCGCCCCAGATGTCCTCGAAGAGCCGGTCGCCGACGAAGGCGCAGGCGCCGGGGTCCTCCGCGCCCAGCCGCTCCGCGATCAGCTCGAAGATCAGCGGATTGGGCTTCGTCCAGGGCACCTCGCTGGAGTAGACCGCGGCGTCGATGAGGTCGTGGACGCCGTCCCGCTCGAAGATCTCGTGGTGCCAGTCGGCCGACCACAGTGTGTTGGACAGCACGCCGACACCCAGCTCCCGCTCGCGCAGGGTACGCAACAGCTCCGCGCCCTCAGGGTCGAGATAGGTGTGCTCCTCCCACGCCCGCCGGTAGGTGTCGATCGCCGTGGCGTCCGGTGCGACGCCCACGGCGCGGAACACCTCGTCGAGGGTGCCGGAGCACTGCGTGTCCCGGCAGCGGGTCATCAGGTCACGCTCGGCCCGCAGCAGCCGCTGGGCGAGGTCCGGAGCGCCGTCCGGGTCGATCTCGCGAGCGGTCTCCAGCCAGATGCCGGCCAGGTCCACCGTGTGCCAGGGAGTGAGGGTCCCCGCCCAGTCGAAGACGACGTACTTGATGGTCATGCCGTTCACCCTTCCCGCCCGTCCACCCGTACCGGTCACGCCTGTCGTGCCCTGCCCACCGCGGTGCGCAGCAGGACGACCCCGGCCGCGCAGCCCACCAGCAGCGCCGGCCCCACCGCCCACCACCCGTCGGCCGCCGTGACGACCAGACCCACCAGCGGCGGTCCCGCGAGCGATCCGACGCTGCCGAGCTGGGCCACCACACCGTTGGCGACGCCGACGTCCGCGCTGGTCCGCACCACCAGGGGCAGGGCCGCGAAGACGGTGGCGACGACCAGCTCGTTGGTCACCGCGATCAGCACCGCGCTGGTCATGGAGATACCGAGACCGCCCGCCGACCCGAAGGCCGCGAAGGCGCCCACCGGCATCAACAGGGCAGCCGTGAAAAGGTACTTCATCGGCGCGCCCCGGCGCAGCAGCACGCTCGCCGCGAAGCCGCCCGCCACCCCGGCGAAGGACACGCTGCCGGTGAGGGTCCCGGCCGCCGCGGTGGGGACGTCGAACTCGTCGTGCAGATAGGTGGGGTACAGCGCGACGAAGGAGACGATCGTGGCGCTGATGGTGGCGAAGCCGGCGCCGAGCGCGAACGGCCGGGCGAGCCGCCGGACGCGCGCCCGGCGGTCGCCGGGAACCTCGCCGCGCGCCGGGTCCCCGCCCTGTCCTTCCGCGCCGTGTCCTTCCGCGTCCGCCCCGTCCTGCCGGGCGCCGGCTCCGGGCAGCCAGAGCGCCGCGCCGGCCATCGCCAGGGTGGCGGCCGCGGCGATCGCCAGCGAGGCCCGCCAGCCGAACGCCGCGGACAGCAGCCCGCCGCCGAAGGCGCCCAGCGCGAGGCCCACCGGCATGAAGGTGCCCCAGATGGCCAGCGCCGTGGTGCGGCGCCCGCCGTCGCCGAGCCCCATCACCAGCACCGGCGCCGCGATCACGACGACCACATAGCCCACGCTCTCCACCAGCCGCCCGCCGAGCAGCAGGGGAAAGCCGCCGGCCCGGGAGACCAGCAGCCCCGCGAGCCCCATCACCACCAGACCGCCGACCAGCGTCCGCCGCGGGTCCAGGGGGCGCAGCGCGACGCTCGCCGCCAGGCCCAGCACGGCGGCCACCGCGGTGACCGAGGAGGCGATCAGGCCCACCTGACCCAGGGACAGCCCCAACTCGTCCTCGAGGGCGATGGATACGGGAGTGATTCTGCCGATGCTGGTGGCAGCCATGACGCCCGCCAGGTAAATTAAAGCGAAATGCCACCAATAGGCATGGGTGATGTGCTCGCCGGATTCCGGAATCCTTGCTTCAGCAGTAGCGGCGGCATCAGCAGCAGCGGTATCAGGGGTGTCGCTCTTCTTGCCCATGGACCGAAAAACCTTTCCTCGTGCTCCGACTTTCGCGCCGACATTTCCGCTTCCACGGTGGTGCGTCGGTGCGGGAAACCCAGGGGGTGTCGTTCGACATGGTGGCAGCAGAAGACGGGTCCGCGCCGCGCACCGGCATTCTGGTGATCGGCTCGCTGGTGATGGACCGTAAGTTCTTCGCCGCGGGAATGCTCCACGGCACAGCGGGCCGCGGCGAAACGGTGTGGTCCGTGGAGCGGCACCACGGCGGCGTCGGCCGCAATATAGCGACGAACGCGGCCCGGCTCGGCCACCCCGTCACCTTCGCCGGCCTGTCCGGCCCCGGCGCGGACGCGGCGGAGCTGGAGGGCGCCCTGACCCGGCTGGGCGTCGCCCTCCACGTACGGCGCGCCGCCGACGGCATCGGCCGGTTCGACGTCACGCTCGACGCCCACGGCTCCCAGATCTCCTCGCGCATCACCCTCCCCGACCCGGCCCTGGGCAAGGCGCTGTGCGGCCCGGCCCTGGCCGAGCGCATCGAGGCGGCGGGGGCGGTGGTGATGGAGGGCGGGCTCGACGAGGAGCTGATGGTGTGGGTGTCCCAGCAGGCCAGACGCCACGCGGTCCCGGTGTGCTGTCTGCCCACCCGGCAGGCCGACTTCGGACCGCGCGCCCATCTGCTGCCCCACTACGACGTGCTGATCCTCAACACCGAGGAGGCGGGCGCCCTGCTGGGCCGGCGGCCCGGCGGCCCAGCCCGGCCCGGCGAACAGGCCGGGCTGCTGCTGCGCCGGGGGCCGCGGGTGGTCGTGGTCACCGACGGCGCCCGCGGGGCGGCCCTGGCCACCGCGACCGCCCCCGGCCCGGTGCACCTCCCGGCCGAGCCGGGCGGGTGCGCCGACGACACGGGCGCCGGGGACGCGCTGGCCTCGGCCTTCGTCGTGGCGGTGGCGGCCGGCCGGGCGCCCGGGGAAGCCCTGGCCCAGGGGCTGCGCGCGGCCCGGGTGACCATCGCCTGCCCGCAGAGCACCTGTCACTCCCTGTCGCCCGCCCTCGTCGGCGCCCCCCGGAGCCGGACGCGGACGTGCGGCGTCACCCGCACGTGACGGAGGAAGCCACCCGGTGCGCGCGCATGGTGATGCCGTCCTCGGCGAGGGCACGCGCGATCACCTCGTCGTCGTACGACGCGAGCCCGGCGTCGGTGAGGATCCTCAGGTCCGTGGAGTGCATCGGGAAGTCGTCGATCCTGCCCTGCCTGACCTCGCCCACGTTGTGCCCCGTGAAGCCCTCGGGCAGTTCGTACGCGCGGTCGGCCAGGCAGGCGAACATCAGCAGGTGGTAGTCGCCCTGCTCCCACTTGCCGGTGAACTCGTAGACGGCGAACAGCGAGCAGGAGTCCACGAGGACGCCGGTCTCCTCGTGGGCCTCCCGCCGCGCCGCGTCACAGACCGCCTCGCCCGGCTCGATGCCCCCGCCCGGCAGCAGCCAGCTCCCGGCGTACGGCCCCTTGAGCTGGTGGACGAAGGTCACGGTGCGCCCGGGCCCCGGCACCACCAACAGGGCGGCGGGCAGCACACGGTCGAAACGGCTCATGCTGGTGTCCTCATTCAGTACTCGGTGGGCCGCCCCTCGGGCGGAATGACCAAGGCCAGGCCCACGCGTTCGCCCTCCACCCTTCCCTTGCGGTAGTACGGCTCCGTCCGCGTGGTGAATCCGTACGTGGCCAGCGCCTGCCCGGGGTTGGACAGATCCGGGCCACAGATGATCACCTTCGCGCGGACGTCGAACGCCATCGCCTCCGTGACGAGCTCCTGGCTGGGCTCGTCGGACTCGATGTACGCCACGAACTCCCCCCTGGCCTTGAGCGAGTAGCGTACCGAGCGCACAGGGTGACCTCGACCACGCAGGTGCGCGTACATCAGATACTCGTTCTGGAAGCTCATCAGCGTCAGACCCGAGGTGGACCCCGCCACGATCGTGGGGAACGGGGCCCCGGGCACCGCGGCGACCCTGGAGACCGTCATCACATTGCTGCGCCGGGCCTCCGCGTAATAGCCCTTGAACTCGCCGAACGGCCCCTCGACCGCGTCCCGGGCCAGCACCTGCCCCTCGATGACATGGGTGGCGTCCTCCGGCACCGGAGGGCTGCCGTCGAGCCCGACCGGGCGCCCCAGCAGACGGGAGGCGATCTGGTAGTCGTCGCCCTCGGCGGGCAGCCGCGAGGCCGCCACCACGCAGATGGCCGGATCGGCGCCCAGGAACACCGAGATGGGCATCGGCCGACCGGTCTCCAGCCAGGCCCGCATATTGCGGTGGCCGTCGGTGCGCGGGTCCAGGAAGATGCGGACCTCGTCGGGCGCCACCACCTGGATGCGGTAGAAGCCGAGGTTCACCCCGCTCCCGTCGGGCCGGGTCGTCACGCCCACGCCCGCCGTGATGTACGGACCGGCGTCGCCCGGGCGGTGCTGCAGGACCGGCAGGTCGCCCAGCAGCCCGCCCAACTCCTCGCGCCGGCCGCCACCGCGGGCCTCGACCAGGGGGTGCGCCGGACCCGCCAGCCGGTCCGACATCTCCTCCAGCCGCTTCTCCTCGGTGGTGCCGAGCGCGGCGAGCAGCACCTCCCGCGGATACGGGTGTCCGAGCACCCGGCCGCCCGGGCACTCCACGACCCGGGTGAACACCGTCGTCGGACGCCGCCCCAGGGCCTTCTCGAACTCCGCCAGGGTGCGCGCCACCTCCACCCGGCTGCTGAGCGGGGTGTCGCAGGTGTACAGGTCCACCGCGTCGTAACAGGCGGGCAGGGACAGCTCGGCCGCGCTCCCCACCGGGACGAGCCCGCCGCCGGCCGGCCCCCGCGGGCCGGGCCCGGGGGGACCTCCCGCCGTCATCGGCGACCCGTCCGCAAGGTGGCGGGGAACGGCCGGCAGTCCGCGGTGCTCTCCCGGTCGGTCTCCCACGGGAAGACGATCCAGTCGTCGATGACCGCCGGACAGTAGTCGGGCACATAGCCGGACCGGTGGTTACGGACCACCGAGGCGAAGCGCACATCGGCCCGCGCCACCCCGGCGCCCGCCAGATGGGCCAGCACCACATCGGCGGTGCCGCCCGTGCCGACGATGTCGTCCACCACCAGCACCCGGTTCCCGGGGCCCAGCGCGAGCGGCGCGCCCACGTCGACGACCGGCGCCTGCTTGGCGGCGTAACGGGTGTCGTCGGCGGTCCTGCGCACCCGGATGGTGTGCTGGACGGGCACATCGAGGGCGCAGGTGAGAAAACCGGCCGGGGTGAGGCCGCCGCGGGCCACCGCCAGCACCGCGTCCGGCCGGAAGTCGTCCTCCCGCACCCACGCGGCGATGTCCGCGACCAGTTCCCCGAAGGAGGCCCAGTCCAGGAGGTAGGGCCCCTGCCGGGACCACATGCCCGGCCGCTCGCCGGCCACCGCGGGGCGCGTCGTGGCGCCGGGCTCACTCATCGCCCACCGCCCGGCTGACGTGGTCGATGTCGATCTGCTCCGAGCGCTCGCGGGCGTGCGGGCGGTTCTCCGCCCGGCCCGCGGCGGTCACCCGGATGAACTCGGCGCGCTCCCGGAAGCCCGCCACGTCCCGCGCCCCCGAGTAGCTGATCGCCGACTGCACCCCGCCCATGAGCCGGCGCAGCGTCCTGGCCACCGGGCCGCTGGCGGGGAAGGTCGCCTCGGTGCCCTCCGGCACATAGTCGTCGACCTCCTCCCGGGTGATCTTCTCGCCGGCCGCGTGGCGCAGCGTCAGCTTCATGCCCAGCGAGACGAAGCCGTTGCTGACCTTGTACGCGCGCCCGTTCCGGGTCACCGGGGTGGCCGCGCTCTCGTCGGCCCCCGCCAGCGCGGAGCCCAGCATGACCGCGTGCGCTCCGGCCGCCAGCGACTTGGCGATGTCGCCCGACTCCCGGATGCCGCCGTCCGCGATCACCCCGACCCCCCGCTCGGCCGCCGCGGCCGCGCAGTCCATGATCGCCGTGAGCTGGGGGACCCCGGTCCCGGCGACCAGCCGTGTCGTACACACCCCGCCGGGGCCGATGCCCACCTTCACCACGTCGGCGCCGGCCTCCGCGAGGTCCGCCACTCCCGCGGCCGTGGCCACGTTCCCCGCCACCAGCGGCAGGCCGGGGTAGGCGGCCCGTAGTTTGGCCACCGCCTCGACGACCTGGTCACTGTGGCCGTGGGCCACGTCCACGAAGAGGATGTCCACCGCGTGTTCAACCAGGCGCTCGGCGCGCTCCCGCCAGTCGCCCGTGACCCCCACCGCGGCGCCCACCAGCAGCCGGCCGTCCCGGGCACATGTCGCCCCGGCATCCGCACCGCTCTTCTCCGGTTCCCCGGCTTCCCCGGCTTCCCCGGCTTCTCCGGTGCCCCGCGTGTCTCCGGTGGCCCCGGGCCGGTGGGCCTTGACCGCGTCCAGCTGGGCGAGCTGCTGGTCCACGGTCTGCATGCGGTGCAACACGCCCAGGCCCCCGCAGCGGGCCATGGCCACGGCCATCCGGTCGCCCGTGCACCACTGTGTGTTCGCCGAGATGACGGGCGTGCGCAGGACGACGCCCGGCAGCAGCTCGGAGGAGGTGTCGGCCTGGCGGCGACTGGTCAGCGGGGTGCGCTGGGGCACCAGCAGTACGTCGTCGAAACTCAGCCCGGTCCGCGGAGGTTCACTCACGCGCATCGCTATCCGTGCTCCTCTCAACTGGGTGGCGAGGCGGTCAGGAGCCCGCGCCGCGGAACGCGTCGCTGGTGAGGGTGAGCAACTCGGTGCGCAGGGCGCTGTCCTGGAGCGCGCCGCGCCACACCGCCGTGGTCATGGTGGCGGGGGTGCGGATGCCGCGCATGGCCATGCACAGATGCTCGCCCTTGCCGATCACGGCGACGTCCGGGGAGCCGGTGAGCTTCTCGACGTCGTCCGCGACGTCCTGGGAGAACTGCTCCTGCGACTGCAGCCGGTGTGCGTGCCGGTGTGCGATCCGGGCGAACTTGCTGAGGCCCAGCACCTGTCCGCGGGGGAGATAACCGATGGTCACCCGGCAGGAGAAAGGTAACAGGTGGTGCTCGCACAGCGACCACACCTGGATGCCGGAGACGGCCACCAGATCGCCGCTGCAGCTGGACTCGAAGACCGTATCGGTCGATCCGGGGACGTACTGGGTGAACTCGCGCCACCAACGCGCGTAGCGGGCCGGCGTGTCGCGCAGTCCTTCCCGTTCGGGATCCTCACCGATCTCCACGAGAAGCTGCCGGGCGAGTGTTTCCAGGGGATCCCGGAGCGGCGTGCTCTGGGCGATCTGCTCGCCGCCCGGCAATTCGTCTATTCCACTGCTCATCAAACACCTCGTTTGCTGCCCCATATGGTCACGTGCAGCCGTCCGGACAGATTCCACTTCCGCCTGACGACCTCGTCCGCGAGCGCGCGGATGCCCTCGCCGATCTCCTCCGGCGACTGCCCGCGCGGCATGATCCAGATGTTCTCCAGCGAGTGCCGCGCGACGAGCGCGTCCACCTCTTCCAGGTCGGACGCCGTCGCGCAGACGAACTTGAAGGCGGTCCCGGGGAGCCGGGTGAACTCCCGCAGCACCTCGGGAACGATTCTGCGCTCCTCGGCGACCCCCGAGTGAGCGAGTTTCGGCGATACGTTGAACCGGACTCCGGCCGCGGTCAGCGTGGCGCCGGGCGCCACCGTCCCATTGGTCTCGATCTCCACCGCGATCCCCGCCCCGCGCAGCGAGCGCACCACGGGTTCCAGTCTGGTCCGCTGGTTGAGCGGCTCTCCGCCGGAGACGACGATCAGCCCGACGCCGAACTCCAGCAGCCTCTCGGCCACCTCGGCCGGGTCCATCGCGTGCAGTTCCTCGGCCGGGCGGTAGGGGATCCCGGTGTCCGAGAGGCCCTTCCAGTCCCAGGTGTACGGAGTGTCGCACCAGCGGCAGTCCAGATTGCAGCCGCCCAGTCGCAGGAACGCGCAGGATGTGCCCGTGGAGGGCCCTTCTCCCTGTACGGCCCTAGGTGGGCCCGAAGATCTCGTTGACCACGAGCTTCGGTGCCGCCACATTCACCACCCCCTTTCGTGTCCCGGCCGCCGGCCGGGTTCCGGCCCGCCGTCAGAGGGACGCGTCGCCCAGGGCGGGGGAGGGGCGGTAGGTCGCCCAGGTCTTGGGTGTCTCCGACACGCGTACGGCGGTGAGTTCGGGGAACTCCTTCACCCACCTCTCGTGGAGCCACATCGCGATGTTCTCCGCCGAGGGATTCACACCGTCCAGCACATCGTTGAGATGCCGGTGGTCCAGCGTCTCGTCGACCCACTTCTGGAACGCGGAAAGATCACCGTAGTCCCGGACGAAACCCGGAAGGGAGAGATCTTCCGGCGCCGCGGACAGTTCCAGGACGACGACATAGTTATGGCCGTGCAGTCGGCCGCACGGATGCCCGGACCGTAAATGATCCAGCTGGTGGCTTGCCGAGAAGCGAAACTCTTTGGTGATGGAGAGCATGATGAACCCTTCACCTCGCTTAAGTGAACAGGGAGCAGAAAATAACGACTGCTCCGCTTTCCCGCTTAACGCCCTGACGAGCATTCCCGAGCGCACGCAGGATCACAAGAGGGCCGCCGGCAACTTCATGGCCCAGGGCAACCGTTGACCGGCCGGCCGGGAACATGAGAGGGGCCGATCGCCGTCGTCCCCACATTCGTCTTTATCGGGGATCCGCACTTGGGACATGCTGCCCTGGGCCGCCACCGGGGCGCCGGGACCGGTGGCGTTGCGGGCCACGAACCCCGTCCTGCCGCTCGAGCGACGGTGCTCCTCGGTTGCTCCGTTATTCCGTAATAACGTAATCTCTGGCCTATGGCTGGTGAGTCGCTGGAGAGACGGGTCGCCGCGCTCGAGGAACGGGTGGCGCGACTGGAGGCGGAGCCTGGCGCCCCGCGGGCCCCGCGGGACGAGGTGTTCTGGGCCCTGGAGGGGTTGCGCCGGCGCCTCACCGGGTCCGGGCAGGTGCTGTTCACCGGCGCGCTGGAGCTGCCCACGGGCGAGTACTACGAATGGCAGCAAGGCGCGGTGACGGACGGTCTGCTGGACGCCGACTGGTCCCAGGGCGCCGCCTCGTACGCCGCGCTGGGCCACCCCGCCCGGCTGACCCTGCTGCGCGCGGCGCTGCACGGCACCCGGTCCGCGGCACAGCTCCAGGAGTCCGCCGGTCTGCACACCACCGGACAGCTCTACCACCACCTCAAGCAACTCACCGCCGCCGGCTGGCTCCAGGCCGAGGGGCGCGGCCACTACCGGGTCCCCGCGGGCCGGGTGGTGCCGCTGCTCGTCATGCTGGCCGCGGTGTTGCCGACAGAAAACCCGACAGAAAACCCGACGACGGGGGAATGACCCATGGACCGACGGAAATTTCTCGCCGTGGCGACGGCGGCGACGGGCGCGCCGCTGCTGTCCGGCCACACCGCCGCCGCCGCGGGCGGCCGCCTGCCCGCCCTGGTGCGGCGGTATCTGGACCGCGCGCTGGACGCCGGCAGCCCGAGCGCCGTCTGCGGGGTCGTCCACGGCGCCCGCACCCATGTCGCGGGCGCGGGCGAGGGCCCGGGCGGGTCGGCGCCGGACGGCCGGACCGTCTTCCAGCTCGGCTCGATCACCAAGACGCTCACGGCCACGGCCCTGGCCCGCGCCGTGTGCGCGGGCACCACCCGGCTCGACGCGCCGCTCGTCCTGCCCGACCGGTTCCCCGTCCCGCACAAGGGGCCGCGCCGGATCACCATGGTCGACCTGGCCACCCACACCTCCGGCCTGCCTTCGCTGCCGCCGAACCTGCTCGCCGGCGCCGATCCCGAGGACCCGTACGCCCACTACACCCTGGACGACCTGGCGACCGGCCTCGGCGAGATCACCCCGGCCACCGAGCCGGGCAGCTCCTACGCGTACTCGAACCTCGGATTCGGCCTCCTCGGCCAGGCGCTGGCCTTCGACGCCGTGGACACCATGCTGCGACGCCGCGTCACCTCCCCGCTCGGCCTGCGGGACACCACCACGGCGCTGCGGCCGGACATGGCCTCCCGCAAGGCGGTCGGGCACCTCGCCGGAGCGCCCGTCCCCGACTGGCACGACCATGTCCTCAGCGCGGCCGGCAGCTCGATGTACAGCACCGCCGACGACATGGTGCGCTACCTGCGCGCGCAGCTGCACCCGGCCCGCTCCCCGCTGCGGGCCGCCATCGAGCTGACCCAGCGGCCCCGCTTCACGGCCGGTGACCAGCTGCGGGTGGGTCTCGGCTGGCACCTCAGCCCCCGGTCCGGCGGCCGGACCATGACCTGGCACAACGGCGGGACCGGCGGGTTCAGCACCTGCGCGGCCTTCAACCGGGAGAGCGGCTCGGCGGTCGTGATGATGGTCAACACCTACAGCGAGCAGACGGCGACCGACCCCCGGCCGGTGGACGCCCTCACCTTCGCCCTGCTCGACGAACTCGACGCGGCCTGAGCGGGGCGCAGGGAACGCAACGGGATCGTATAAGAAGACATATGGCGTAAAAGTTATATGCCTCCATGGGCGGGGAATCGGCCGGAATGAACAGCTCCCTCATGCTGTCACTCTCTCTCCCCAGGGACGCCTCATGACCGCCTTGCTCGAATTCCCGCCGATTCCCGCCGCCGAAAGGCAGGCGCCGCGCGCGGCCGCCCTCCTGGCGGCCGCCGGCACCACCATCCCCGTGGGCCAGGTCCCCGAAGGGGTGGCCGTGAGCCCGAACGGGGCGCGGGCCTACGTCTCCAACCAGGCGTCGAACACCGTCAGTGTGATCGACACGGTGAGCAACACCGTCATCGCCACCATCCCCACAGGCGCCGCGCCGACCCTCGGAGCGGTCTCCCCGGACGGCACCCGCGCCTATGTGACCCTGGCCGGTGCCGGGGAGCTCGCGGTGATCGACACGGCCGGGAACACCGTCCTGACGAACATACCCGTGGGTGCCCTGCCCGTCGGGGTGGCGGTGAGCCCCGACGGCACCCGCGTCTATGTGGCCAACAACCAGTCCAACTCCGTCAGCGTGGTGGACACCGTCGCCAACACCGTCATCGACACCGTCCCCGTGGGCCCCGGCCCGATCGGAGTGGCGGTGACCCCCGACGGCACCCGCGCCTATGTGGCGAACACCGGTGACGGCTCGGTCAGCGTGATCGACACCGCCACCAACACCGTCACCGCCTCGCCGGTCGTCGGTGACGTTCCGGTGATCGTGGCGTTCAGCCCGGACGGCACCCGTGCCTATGTGAGCACCGCGGGCTCCCAGTTCCTCGCCGTGCTGGACACGGCCACCAACGCGGTCATCACCACGATCCCCGTGGACACCCCCCGCACGGTGGTCGTCAGCCCGGACGGGACCGTTGCCTATGTGGCCAATCTCGACGACGACACCATCAGCGTGGTCAACCTCGCGACCAACACGGTGACCGGCACCATCCCCACCGCGGACCGCTCGGAGCCGCGGTCACCCCGGACTCCGCCCGGTTGTACGTGACCAACTCGATCGACAACACGGTCAGCGCGATCCCGCTGCAGACGATTCCCGGTGCCGGGCCGGTGGCCGGCGGCACCGTGGTGATCATCCGGGGCCACAACCTGTCCGGCGCCACCGCCGTGCGGTTCGGCACCGCCACCGCCACGATCCTCTCCAACACCGCCACCGCCGTCACCGTCTCCACCCCGCCCGGACAGGGCACGGTCCCGGTGACCGTCACCACCCCCGGTGGCACCGGCGGCTTCGGGACCTTCTCCTACCGCCGGGTCCCCGTCCTCACCGGAATCACCGTGACCAGCAGCCCCTTCGGAGGCGTGGGCGGAAACCAGGGGCCCACGAGCGGCGGAGGCACCGCGACCCTCACCGGCCTCAACCTGGCCGGAGCGAGCGCCGTCCACTTCGGCACCCGCGCGGCCACCGTCGTCTCCGGCACGGACACCTCGCTCACCGTCAACATCCCCGCCGGCGCGGGCCCCGGCCCGGTGGCGGTGACCGTGGTCACCCCGGGCGGCACCTCCAACAGCGTCGGTTTCACCTACGTCGACGCGCCCACCCTGACCGGCGCGAGTCCCGATCAGGGCCCGACCTCGGGCGGCAACCAGGTCACCCTCCAGGGCACCGGCCTCGCCACCGCCGAGGCGGTCACCTTCGACGGCATCGGGGCGTCCTTCTCCGCGCTCTCCGACACCACGATCGTCGCCACCGCCCCGCCCCACCCCGTCGCCGGGCCCGTCAACATCGCGGTCACCACCGTCGGCGGCACCGCCTCGGCGGGCCTCTACACCTATGCGGACGCCCCGACCTGACGCGCGATCTCCCCAAGACCCGTCCGGTGTTCCGGGCTCCTGCCGGAACACCGGGTCGCAGCGTTCGTCACGTGGCGGTCGGTCAGCGGTCGGCCGGGTCGAGGCGCTCGGTCCAGACCATGGTCTCCTTGATGTCCGCCGCCGGCCCGGAGTCATGGTTGAACCGCTGCTGCCAGCCCGAGTATCCGGGCAGGAACGACTCCATGTCGGTGTCGTTGTGCAGCGTGTACTGCACGACGAGCTTGCCGTCCGGGTCCGTGCCCTTCACCACGTAGTCCACGTTGTAGGAGCCGAGCAGGGACTGCGCCTCGTTGGTGTCGCCGCCCCACAGATTGTCGAGACCGGACATGCCGGCCGCGTCCTCCAAGAACGTGCCCACGAGAGATTTGTCCTTGAGCTGGTAGGCGAGCTTGCCTTCCCCCTTGCCCGCCTGCCACCCGGCGAGCGTCTGGCTCCGGATGCCGTCCATGCTCTCGCTCTTGCGCACCTGCTCGACGAACGGGTCGTGCTGGGAGAACGTGTAGTGGTCGTCGCCCGTCCCGGCCACCCAGTTGGTCGCCAGTGTGCGCGGCGTGAGGTGGTTGGTGGACGGGAAGGGGTCGAGGCCGTCCATGTCCCGGCCCAGCGTGTCATAGCGGTCGGTGCTGATGCCGCTGGTGTGGTTGATGTCCGTGCGGACGTTTCCGGTGTTGAACCACTGCTCCAGGCCGACGTTGTCCATCAAGGTGATCGCCAGGTTCTGGTCGGCCTCGAAGGCCTTCCGGAGGATCGTGTTGAGCCTGGTCTGGGCGGCGTTCACCTTCTTCACGTCGTCCGCGTCGTAGTTCTCCGGGGTGCAGCCCTCGGCCAGGACCACCTGGGCCTTCTCCGGGTTGACGTACATCCCCTGTTCGCCGAACTCCCGCACCACCTCGTTCAGCCGCTTCTGCGCGGCCCTCAGCTCCCCGGCCCCGTCCTCGATGGCCCTGCGCACCCCGTCGGCCACCGTGGCGGCGGCGGTCACCTGACGCTGGATGTCATCGATCTGCGTCCAGGCGTACGGAGCGGCCATGCCCTCCCAGTACCCCTTGTCCCGCAGGGGTTTCAGCACCTCGTCGCGGATCTTGTCGTCCAAGTCCTTGATCTTGTCGTGGACCCCCTGCCACTTCGTGGCCAGGGTGTCCAGTCCTCCGAAGTCGGCCGATCGGAACTCCTGGTAGAAGGTGGCCATCAGTACCTCGAGATCGCGGAGGAGGACGGGGCGCCGGCCGGATACCCGTGACCGGGGTCGTCGAGCCGGGGGAGATTCCCCGGGCCGAACGAGTCCCCGGTGTCCACGTCCTGCTTCACATGCATGCCGGCCGCCGCCCGCAGGCTCTCGGAGATGTGGGCGAGCCAGGCGGTGACCGTGCCGGCCTGGTCCTCCCAGTGCTTGTGCGACCGCCGCAGCGCGCTCTCCACCTGAAGGCCGTGCACTCCCTTGAGTGCCGTGGAGGTCGGCTCCTCCAGCGACGCGGCCTGCTGGTGGAGGGTGTTGTAGACCTCGTCCGCCTTGCTCGCCGCCCCGCGCAGCACACCGGGGGCGATCGCCAGGTTCTGCGGCACCGGGCCCTGGACACCCGGGGCGAGCGGGCGCCTGGGCGCGGGCGCGTGGGGATCGTAGATATTGGCCTTTCCCGGCAGGGCCGACAAAGGCGGCGGCGCGAAGACACCGCCGGTGTCGGAGCCGGGCGGCAGGGGGAGCTGGTCGTCCTCGGGCTCCGGCAGATCGTTGTCGCTCATGACACCCCCGTTGTGTGCACGACAGCGTACGTAGGTTAGCGCCGTGGGTGGTCCGTGGCCCGTAAACGGAGATCCAAAACCGTGTCCGAGGGCAGTGCGACCGGGCGGCTCAGCCGAGCAGCAGGGCGTTGCACTCCCGCTGGAGGCCGAGGTCCCGCCACATCGGATGGTGCGGCGCCGCGTTGGAGCACACCACCGTGCCCCAGGCCCCGACCCGGGCGGACTCGGCCACCGCGCGGCGGCAGAACGCGGCTCCGACCGGACCCTCCTCGAAGGTGCCGTGCAGCGGGGTGTAGCCGATCCAGCCCTCGCCGAAGACCAGCGGCACCCCGGCCGCCGCCGCCCAGTCGGCGGCGGCCTCGATCCAGGTGACCAGCCGCTGTTCCATCGCCAGGCGGTGGACGGCGTACCGCTCGTACAGCCACGCGTCCCACTTGGCCGGGTCGCACCAGTCGTGCGCGTAGATCTCACGGCCGACGAGCGTGGCCTCCATACGCCACAGGTCCTCGGCGGGCGGCGCCCAGTCGGCCAGGTCCGGCGCGTCGGGGCGCAGCAGGCGCTCCCGGGCGAGGTCCTGTGGGAAGGCCCGGGACCGGTCGCGCAGGGCGAAGACGTCGATCAGCTCGTCCAGCACCCCGTACACATACGGGTGGAAGACGGCGACGTCGAGGTCGCGCGGGACGCCGCGCAGCGATCCCACGGGGACCTTGGCGTAGTTGACCGTGACCGGCCGGTCGGGGTGGCGTGCCCTGAAGCGGGCCAGGCCGCGCTCCAGGCGCGGCCGGAGGGCGACCACGGTGTCCTGGCCGGTCAGCCCGTCGGTGAGCCGTCCGCCCTGGACCTCGTTGTGCAGCTCGGTGAAGGCGATCCGGTCGTCGAGCCCGTGCGCGGCGAGGAAGTCGATCAGATCGGCGAGCGCGTCGGCGAGGGCCTCGGCGCGCCGCTCGGGGTCGACGGCCATCAGGGCGTCGAACCAGGCCCGGTCGCCGCCGAAGGACGCGCTCTGCTGGTACTCCCAGCTGGAGAGGATGACGAAGCAGTCGTGCCGGCGGGCCGCCTCGAGCAGCGCGCGCAGCTGGGCGCGGCCGTCGATCTCGGTGCGGCCGCCGACGTCGTACCAGCGGGTCCGCTGTCCGTAGCCGCCGCCCAGCGGGCCGAGCCGGATTCTGCCGGTGTCGAGCCCGGAGCCGAAGAGCAGGAAGGGCATCGCGCACACGCGCACCGTGTTGTAGCCGCGCGCCACGGCCTCCGCGAAGGCGCGGTCCAGATCGGCGAACGGCTCCCCGGGGCCGGTACGGGTGTACCAGCTGAAGTCCCACAGGGAGATGGTCAGTTTCTCCGGCAGGTGGTCGGGCGGCGCGACGGGCACGGTCAACCGGCCTTTCGTAGGGGGCCGGTTCATCGTCGGCGGGCGTTACCAGGAGTGTCAAAGGGGGAGAGGGCCATGCCGTCCTGTTCCGGCCGAGGCGTGCACGGCGCCCCCGCCGTGGCGGGGGCTCGCCCGCCCTGGCCGGGGCCCGGCGCGCGTACGGCGCTGTCGGGCCGACGCCCGAGGGCTCGGCGCCGGCCCGACGGACGTGGCTCAGCCGGCGGCTCGGCCGGAGGCCTTGTCCTGCCACGGTGTGAAGCCGCGCAGCCGGAGGCTGTTGGCGACCACGAAGACCGAGGAGAAGGCCATGGCCGCTCCGGCGATCATCGGGTTGAGGAGGCCGGAAGCGGCGAGGGGCAGGGCGGCGACGTTGTAGGCGAAGGCCCAGAAGAGATTGGACCTGATGGTGGCCAGGGTCCTGCGGGAGAGGCGGATGGCGTCCGCCGCCGCCCTCAGGTCGCCGCGTACGAGCGTCAGATCGCCCGCCTCGATGGCCGCGTCGGTGCCGGTGCCCATCGCCAGTCCGAGGTCGGCCCGGGCGAGGGCCGCGGCGTCGTTGACGCCGTCGCCGACCATCGCCACCGAGCGACCCTCGGCCTGGAGGCGCGCCACCACGTCCACCTTGTCCTGCGGCATGACCTCGGCGATCACATGCTCGGGCGCGATGCCGACCTCCGCGGCGACCGCCTCGGCGACGGTCTTGTTGTCCCCGGTCAGCAGCATGGGGGTGAGGCCGAGGGCGCGCAGCCGCCTGATGGCCTCCGCGCTGGTGTCCTTGACGGCGTCCGCCACTTCGAGGACGGCGCGGGCCTCGCCGTCCCAGGCGACCGCGATGGCCGTACGCCCCGCGGCCTGGGCCTCGGCCTTGGCGCGCGCCAGCTCGGCGGGCAGCGGGATGGCCCATTCGGCCAGCAACTCCTCGCGGCCGACCAGGACGGCGTGTCCCTCGACGACCCCCTGGACGCCGAGGCCGGCGAGGTTGGCGAAGTCCTCCGGGGCGGGCAGGGCGCCCACCCGGGCCTTGGCGCCGGCGGCGACGGCCTGGGCGATGGGGTGTTCCGAGGAGTGCTCCAGGGCGCCCGCGAGCCGCAGGACGTCCGACTCCTCTGTGCCCCGGGCGGTGTGGACGCCGAGCAGGGTCATGCGTCCGGTGGTGATGGTGCCGGTCTTGTCCAGGACGATGGTGTCCGCCTTGCGGGTGTTCTCCAGGACCTCGGGGCCCTTGATGAGGATGCCGAGCTGGGCGCCGCGGCCGGTGCCGACCATGAGGGCGGTCGGGGTGGCCAGGCCCAGCGCGCACGGGCAGGCGATGATGAGGACGGCCACGGCGGCGGTGAAGGCGGCGGTCAGGCCCGCGCCGTTGCCGAGCCAGAAGCCGAGGGTGCCGAGCGCGAGGGCGATGACGACCGGCACGAACACCGCGGAGATCCGGTCGGCGAGCCGCTGGGCCGCGGCCTTGCCGTTCTGCGCGTCCTCGACCAGCTTGGCCATGCGGGCGAGTTGGGTGTCGGCGCCGACCCGGGTGGCCTCGACGACCAGGCGGCCGCCGGCGTTGAGCGTGGCGCCGGTCACGCCGTCGCCCACCCCGACCTCGACGGGGACGGACTCGCCGGTGAGCATGGAGGCGTCGACCGCGGACGAGCCCTCGACGACCGTGCCGTCGGTGGCGATCTTCTCCCCGGGCCGGACCAGGAACCGGTCGCCGGTCTTCAACTCGCCGACCGGGACCAGCTCCTCGCGGCCGCCGCGCAGAACGGTGACCTCCTTGGCCCCCAGTTCCAGGAGCGCCTTGAGCGCCGCGCCCGCCTTGCGCTTCGACCGGGCCTCGAAGTAGCGGCCGGCCAGGATGAAGGCCGTGACCCCGGCCGCGGCCTCCAGATAGATGTTCCCGGCGCCGTCGGTGCGGGCGATGGTGAGCTCGAAGGGGTGGGTCATGCCGGGCGTACCGGCCGTGCCGAAGAACAGGGCCCACACCGACCACAGGAACGCCGCGGCCGTGCCGACGGAGATCAGGGTGTCCATGGTGGCCGCGCCGTGCCGGGCGTTGGTCCAGGCCGCCTTGTGGAAGGGCCAGGCGGCGTACGTCACCACGGGGGCCGTGAGCGTCAGCGACAGCCACTGCCAGAAGTCGAACTGCAGGGCCGGGACCATGGCCATCGCGACCACCGGCACGGCGAGCAGGACGGCGGTGGTCAACCGCTGGCGCAGCGGGCGCAGTTCGTCGGGCGCGTCCCCCGCCGCGTCCCGGTCGGGCGCCGCCCCGGTATGCGCCGGGTCCGGCTCGGGCTCGCGCGCGGTGTAGCCGGTGGCCTCGACGGTGGCGATCAGATCGCCGACGGCGATGTCCTCCCGGAAGGTGACCTTCGCCTTCTCGGTGGCGTAGTTGACGGTGGCCTCGACCCCGTCCATGCGGTTGAGCTTCTTCTCGATCCGGGCGGCGCACGAGGCGCAGGTCATACCGCCGATGGCGAGTTCGACTTCGGCGGCGCCGGGTGTGGTGGTGGTCATGTGCTCCTCGCAGCTCACGGGGTGGGCGGGGCCGGGGCCGGGCGGCCCCGCCCGGGCGGGACGGGTCAGGCGCTCACTCGGCCGGCGAAGCCGTAGCCCGCTTCGTCGACGGTCTTGGCGAGCAGCTGGTCGAAGGCCTCGTCGGGCGCGGCGGCGGTCGTCACGGTCACCAGGCCGGTGCCGATCTCGACCTCCACGGCCTTGACGTCGTCCAGGGCGCCCACGGCCTTGGTGACGACGCCCTGGCAGTGGGCGCTGCCGACGCCCTCGACCCGGTAGGTGGTGCGGGCGGTGGTGTGGCAGCTTCCGTCGGGGGTGCAGCAGTCCGACACGGGTTTCCTCCTCATCGACGTGCAATACCCCGGCGGGGTATCGGATATATCTTCTGTATACCCCCTGCCGGTATGCCTCCGCAAGGTGGGGGGCGGACTTGACTTCATACCCCCAGGGGGTAATTTGACGTGCAGGAAGGCCGCGACACGGCGGCCAGAAGACGAGGAGTGCGCCATGAACACCGGACTGCGGATCGCCGCATTCACCGCCGCGCTCGCCGCGACCTTCGGCACCGCCTACGCCGTGGGCGGCGGGGTCGGGGAGATCGCGCCCGGGCCGTCGAGCGCGGCCCACCAGGAGCACACAGACGCCTCACCCGCCGAGCGGGGCGGCGGCCATGGGCAGGGCCATGGGCAGGGCCATGAGCAGGGTCACGAAGGAGCCGAGCCCGCCCGGCCCGGAGGGCTGCAGATATCCGAGCGGGGCTACACCCTCGACCTGAAAACGCCGCGCCTCACCGCCGGCGAGAGCGCCGACCTGCGCTTCGCGATCGTCCAGGACACCACCGGGCGCCCGGTCACCGCCTATGACCGGGAGCACGAGAAGGAGTTGCACCTGATCGTCGCCTCACGCGACCTGACGACCTTCCGCCATCTGCACCCCACCCGGGCGGCCGACGGCACCTGGTCCACGCCCGTGGAACTGCCCGAGGCCGGCGGTTACCGGGTCTTCGCCGACTTCACGCCCAAGGGCGGGGAAGGGCTCACGCTTGGCGCCGACCTGGGCGTCTCCGGAGCGTACGAGCCCGCGGAGCCGCCCGCGCCCGCCACCACCGCCAGCGTCGGCGGCTACGAGGTGGAGCTGGGCGGCGCCCTGACCCCGGGCGAGGACGGGGAGCTGACCCTGACCGTCAGCAGGCACGGCAGGCCGGTGCGGGACCTCCAGCCCTACCTCGGCGCATACGGACATCTGGTCGCCCTGCGCTCCGGCGACCTCGCCTACCTCCACGTCCACCCCAACGGCGAGCCCGGGGACGGCAGCACGAAGCCCGGCCCGACCATCTCCTTCACGGCGATGGCCCCGAGCCCGGGCACCTACCGGCTGTTCCTGGACTTCAAGCACCAGGGCCGGGTCCACACCGCGGCCTTCACCGTGCACGTCCCGCGATAGCGGTATGCCTCCCCGGAGCGACCGGGGAGACACCACCTAGCGGAACCTAGCGGAACCTAGCGGAGCCGGTTGACGCGGCGCTCGTCCCAGACCGGCTCCGACGTCTCCCGCACCACGCCGTCCGAGCCGAAGACCAGGAAGCGGTCGAAGGACCGGGCGAACCAGCGGTCGTGCGTGACCGCCAGCACGGTGCCCTGGTAGCTCTCCAGGCCCTCCTGCAGCGCCTCGGCCGACTCCAGGTCCAGGTTGTCCGTGGGTTCGTCCAGCAATAGCGCGGTCGTTCCGGCCAGTTCCAGCAGCAGGATCTGGAACCGGGCCTGCTGGCCGCCCGAGAGCCGGTCGAAGGGCTGGTCGCCCTGGCGCTCCAGCTCGTACCGCCGCAGGGCGCTCATCGCCCGTCCGCGGTCCCGGGCGTGCTCGGTCCACAGGATCTCGACCAGCGTGTGCCCGATGAGCTCCGGATGGGCGTGGGTCTGCGCGAAGTGGCCGGGCACGACGCGCGCCCCCAGCTTCCACTCGCCCCGGTGGGCGACGCTCTCGCCGGCCAGGAGCCGCAGGAAGTGGGACTTCCCGGAGCCGTTGGACCCCAGGACGGCCACCCGCTCGCCGTAGAACACCTCCAGGTCGAAGGGGCGCATCAGCCCCTCCAGCTCCAGGCCCCGGCAGGTCAGCGCGCGCACCCCGGTGCGTCCGCCGGCCAGCCGCATGGTGATCTCCTGCTTGCGCGGCGGCTCCGGCGGCGGCCCGGCCTCCTCGAACTTCCGCAGCCGGGTCTTCGCCGCCTGATAGCGCGAGGCCATCTCGTCGCTGCGCGCCGCGTACCGCTGCATGTCCAGCACCAGCCGCTTCAGCTGGGCGTGTTTCTCGTCCCAGCGCCGCCGCAGCTCCTCGAAGCGCTCGAACCGCTCCTCCCGGGCCGCGTGGTAGGTGTCGAAACCACCGCCGTGCACCCATACGTCGCTGCCCGCCGGGCTCGGCTCGACGCTCACGATCCGCTGGGCCGCACGGGCCAGCAGCTCCCGGTCGTGGCTGATGAACAGCACGGTCTTACGGGTCTCGCGGAGCCGCTCCTCCAGCCACTGCTTGCCCGGCACGTCCAGGTAGTTGTCCGGCTCGTCGAGCAGCAGCACCTCGTCGGGTCCGCGCAGCAGCGCCTCCAGCACCAGCCGCTTCTGCTCACCCCCGCTGAGCGTGCGCACCTCGCGCCACTGCGCCTTCTCGTACGGCACGCCGAGCGCGGCCGTGGTGCACATGTCCCACAGCGTCTCGGTCTCGTAGCCGCGCGCCTCGGCCCAGTCGCTGAGGGCCTGCGCATAGCTCATCTGGGCGGCCTCGTCGTCCCGCTCCATGATCGCGAGTTCCGCGGCGTCCACCGCCCGGGCGGCCTGCCGCACCCGGGGCTGGGCCACCGACACCAGGAGGTCCCGCACCGTCCGCTCGTCCCGGACGGAGCCGATGAACTGCGGCATCACGCCCAGCGAGCCGCTGACCGTGACGGTGCCGTCATGGGGCTCCGCCTCTTTGGACAGCAGCCGCAGCAGCGTGGTCTTCCCCGCCCCGTTCGGCCCGACCAGGGCGGCCACCGTGCCCTCGCCGACCCGGAACGAGACATCCGAGAGCAGTAGCCGCCCGTCCGGCAGGAAGTAGGCGAGATGAGCGGCCTCCAGATGTCCCATGGGACGGCATTCTTCTCCCTCGGCATCCCGATCGGCAAAGTCATTTCCGGCGGCCGAGAGCCGTACAACCATCCTTCTCCCTCGCATGTCACCTAGATGACGCAAACAGCGTTCAGAGGTAACAAGGGGGATACATGAAGCTTTCTCGTCATATGGCCGCCGCCGCGGTCCTGGCCTCCGCCGCCGCGGGCACCGTGGCCCTGGCCCCGCAGGCCTCGGCCGCCACGGTCAAGGCCGCGTACAACGGGGTCTGCGGCAGCGGCTACAAGGTGGTGAACTCCGCCCCGATCGGGCAGAAGGGCACCGTCTACCTGACGTACAACTCCACCAAGGGCACCAACTGCGTCGTCACCGTCAGGAACACCACGGGCTCGCCGGTCCCGATGTTCGCGTACCTGTACGCGGACGGGTCCGAGCCGCAGGAGGACGGCGGCGCGTACAAGTCCTACGCGGGGCCGGTGTACGTCCACGGGCGCGGCAAGTGCGTGGACTGGGCCGGTGGCATCGACAACCAGTCGACCTGGACCTACGGGAGCAACTGCGGGTCCCTCAAGGAGCACCGGGTGACCAAGGGCTGGTGACGGGCGGCCGGCCCGCCGCCGGGGCCCGGCTTCGCACCCCCGCGCGGCCGGTCGGATGGTACGTTCCGACCGGCCCCCTCCGGGGTGCCGGGTCCCTGTCCCCTGCGGAAAGGCTCTGACTGTGGCGGCCAGCCTCTCGGACGGCTTGAAGAAGTACCTCGACGAATCGCGCGCCTTCGCGACCGTGGCGACCGTCTCTCCCGACGGACGCCCCCACCTGACGGTCGTGTGGGTCATCCGCGACGGCGAGGACCTGTTGTTCTCCACGACCGCGGACCGGCTCCAGGGCAGGAACCTGGCGCGCGATCCGCGGATAACCGTGATGATCAACCCCCCGGACGACCCGTACGTCTACGCCGAGATCCGTGGCACCGCCACGGTCACCCCGGACAGCGACAAGGAAGTGCTCAACAAGGTGTCGCTGAAGTTCACGGGCCAGGACTACGCCACGTTCAACCCGGCCTCCGAGAACGACGGTGAGCGCGTCGTCGTACGGGTCACTCCCACCAAGGTCGTCGGGCGGCTCTGAAACACCGCGCCCCTCGCACCTCGCCGGACAGGGCGGGGCGCGGGGGGCGTCGCCATGCTGCCCGGCCGGTGGCCGTGCCACCGGCCGGGCCCGGCACCCCGGGTGCTTCTCACGCGGCGCGCCCCGGGGTAGAGAGGGGAAGTGACCAGCGACCACACCGAACCAGCGCGACACACCCCGCCCGGCCGGGCGCGCGACCACTGGTGCTCCGTACGTCAGGACCTCAACCGGCGGCGGTCCGCCCTGACCGCCCGCGCCGCCCGGGCGTTCCCCGCCCACCTGCGCGTGGCCGGCACCCCGCTGCTCGCCCGCCCGGGGTGGATCCCCGACCGGCCCGTCCCGCTGGAGCGGGTGCGCCTGGTGTGGACCGGCGACAGCCCCACGGCCCCGGTGGACGGCCACAGCGCCGCGCTCGACCCCATCCGGCCGCTGCGCGACGACGGCACACCGTACGCCACCTACGCCGAGGCGGTGCGGGAGCTGGCGCGCCCCCGCCTGTTCGAGAACCGCGCCTGCTACCGGCTCCTCGGGGTGAGCGGCGGCGGCCCACCCACGCTCACCTTCGGCCGAGGCCACTACTTCGACGTCATCGACATCTGCGAGGCCGCCGCGCACGAGTTCGCCGCGGCCGCCCCGCCCGAGGGCGAGCAACCCCCCGACCGGGCCCGGACGCCGTTCCGCGCCCTCATCGGCGACCCGACCGACCTGGCGCGCCGCCCGGTCCTGGCGGCCATCGCCACCCTGGTGCTGCGCCACGGCCCCGGCCGCCCCCCGGCCCACCGCGACGCCGAGTTCGTCCTCCACTGGCGCGATCCCGCCAAGGTCGCCACCGGCGGCGGGCTCTACCAGGTCACACCGGTCGGCATGTTCCAGCCGTCCCACGACGCCCCGTGGAACGAGGCCAACGACTTCGACCTGTGGCGCGCGGTCGTCCGGGAGCTCAGCGAGGAGCTCTTGGGTACCGACGAGGACTACGGCAGCGACACCGCCCCCATCGACTACGACGGCTGGCCCTTCCACCGGGCCCTGGGCGAGGCGCGCGCCTCCGGCGCGGCCCGGGCCCACTGGCTGGGCCTCGGCGTGGACCCGCTGACGTTCGTCACCGACCTGCTCACCGTCCTGGTGCTGGACGCCGAGGTCTTCGACGAGCTCTTCCGGGAACTGGCCGCGACCAACGACGAAGGGCGTCTCGTCGGTGTCGAGGACGGCACCGGCCGCTCCCTGGGCATCCCCTTCCGGGCCGACCACACCGAGCGGCTGACCACCACCCACCCCATGCAGCCCGCCGGTGCCGCCCTGCTCGCACTCGCCTGGCAGCACCGGGACGCGCTGCTCGACTGATCCGCCACACCAACCGATCTGCCCTGTGAAACCGATCTGCCCCGTGAAGGAACACCGTGCGTGACCACGTTGACCCGGCCCGAGCCGACCGGCGCCGCGAACGGCCCCGGCCGATGACGATCGACGAACTCGCCGCCCGCGCCCGCGCGCTGGTACGGCCCGGACGGCGCGCCCTGCTCGGCATCGCCGGAAGTCCCGGAGCCGGCAAGTCGACACTCGCCGAGAGCCTCCTGACCGCGCTGCGCGGCCACGAGGACGCCGAGCGGGCGGAGCGGGGAGAAGCCGGCGCCGGCGACCGGGTCGCCCATGTGCCGATGGACGGCTTCCACCTCGCCGACACCGAACTCGACCGCCTCGGCCGCCGCGACCGCAAGGGCGCCCCGGACACCTTCGACGCGGCGGGCTACGCCGCCCTGCTGCGCCGGCTGCGCGAGGACGAGGACGAGGTGGTGTACGCGCCGGGCTTCGAACGCGAACTGGAGCAGCCGATCGCGGGCAGCATCCCGGTGCCGCGCACGGCCCGGCTGGTCATCACCGAGGGCAACTACCTGCTGCTCGACGAGGGCGACTGGGCCCGGGTGCGGCCGCGGCTCGACGAGGTCTGGTACTGCGAGCTGGACGAGGGGGAGCGGGTGCGCAGGCTCGTGGCCCGCCACGAGCGGTTCGGCAAGGACCACGCCGCGGCGGTGGCCTGGGCCCTGGGCACGGACCAGCGCAACGCCGACCTGGTGGCGGGCACCCGCCACCGGGCCGACCTCGTCGTCCCCATGGACGCCGTCCGCCTTTAGCGACGGCCCCGGGCCCCACCGGCCGGCCGCCCCGGCCGAGGGCGCGTCAGCCGCCGGGGTGCAGCCTGCTCCAGTCCAGGGCCTGGGCGGCTTCCCGCTGGACCTCCTCGGCGAGCCGGCGGGCCTCGGCGGGGACATTGCCCTGTTCGGCCACCAGCTGGTCGTAGATCGGCGCGAGTCCGGACGAATCGCGGGTCGGGATGAAGGATGGATCGTTCGCGGGTCGCGCCATGGCAGTGCTCAAATCGATTCCGTGCCGAGTCTGTACAGGTCGAGCCTACGGCTACCCGACCCGTGCGGCGACATGCCTGTCCCTTCGCCACGGCCTCCCGCCCGCCCCGGGCGGGCGCGGGGACCGGGGGCGCCCGCCCCGGCGGCGGGAGCGCCACGCGAGCCACCCGGCGAGCGCGGCCACCGGAACCGTCGGCAGGGCCATGGTGGCGATGGCGCCCGGGCCGTCGTCCGCGTCGCCGAGCAACTGGCCGGCGAGCAGGAAGAGGACCATGTTGTTCCCGGCGTGGGCCAGGCTCGCCACCCAGACGCTGCCACTGCGCAGATACAGCCACGCCAGCACGACTTCCTGGCACAGGCAGGACACCGTCCACACCAGCAGGCCGAGCGGCACGTTCGCGAAGTCGGCATAGCCGATGAAGGCCAGCGGATAGTGCCACACCGCCCAGATGACGCCCGTGGCCACCACGGACGGCACCAGGCGGCCGCCGAACAGCCGCGGCCGGAGATAGCTGGTCCACCCGAACTCCTCACCCCAGTACACGGGCGTGAGCAGCGGGACGACGAGCATCAGCGCCACCAGCGCCGGCCACCTCCCCACCCCCGGCGCGAGCCCGTCGAGCGGGGACAGGTCCGGGTGCCACAGACCCAGCACGGCCGCGAGCGCCATGGTCACCGCGGCCAGCGCGAGCGGGCCGAGCCAGGCGGCGAGATAGTACGGCCAGGCGGGCTTCAGCCGCAGCCCGAGCCCCGCGTCGGCGAACCCCTCCCGGGTGACCCAGCGCCGCACCACGACCGCCGCGATCCCCGGCATGCAGAAACCCGGCAGCTGCAGCAGCGGGTTCAGCGCCGACAGGCCCAGGACACCCCGCGCCACCCACAGCCACAGCCACGTACCGGCGAAGGAGAGGGCGAGAAACGCCACGACCCCCTTGGTCCTCGCCGCGTCCGGCCGCGCCTTCCCCCGCGGCTCCTGCTTCCACTCCGACATCGTCTGAGGTGACTTGATCGACATACGCGCCCCTTTCGTTCGCGAACACACCGGATCCGCGCGGACCAAGCTGTCATCCGCCGGGGCGCGCCCGCTTCGCTGCGCGGAGCGAATTCCGCTTCCCCCGGTGGTGGCACCTGGCCATGGCTCGCGCGGGGGAGGCGCCCGGTGTCCACCGGGCCCGCCGGGCGCGGCGCAACCGTCGGGGCCGGTAATTCGTTCGGTGGCCCGGGCCCTGGTCGCTACAGTGATCGCGATCGGTACGAGGGGGAAATCTCATGGCTCGCTTCAACACCCGTGCCGTGCGCCGGGCGGCCGCCTCGCCGGTCGCCACCACCGGGGAGCGGACGGCCACCTACGAGGGCGCGACCGGATTCGTCCGCGACGACAGGAGCGAGCTGTTCCTCCTCGCCGTGTCCAACCTGGTGGGCACCGACACCTTCTACGAGCGGGGCGACGACCGCGACGACCGCTACCGCGGACTCGTGCGGAAGCTGGCCGTCGAGGACCCGGAGTGGGCCGCCCGGCTGCTGGGCTGGCTCCGCCGCGAGGGCAACATGCGGACCGCGTCCCTGGTGGGCGCCGCCGAGTACGTCAGGGCCCGGCTGGACGCCGGGGCGCCCGGCCACTCGCGGCAGGTCGTCGACTCGGTGCTGCGGCGCGCCGACGAGCCGGGGGAGATGCTCGGCTACTGGACCGGACAGTACGGCCGGGCGCTGCCCAAGCCCGTCAAGCGCGGTGTCGCCGACGCCGTCCGGCGGCTGTACGACGAGCGGTCGCTGCTCAAGTACGACACCGTTTCCAAGGGTTTCCGGTTCGGCGATGTGCTCGACCTCGTACACCCCCGGCCGGCGGCCGACAAGCCGTGGCAGGGCGACCTGTTCAAGCACGCGCTGGACCGGCGCCACGGCCGCGACACGGAGATACCCGGGAGCCTGACCGTGCTGCGGGCCGCCGCCGCGCTCTCCGCGCTCCCGGTGGCGGACCGCCGGGCGTATGTGCTCGACCCCTCGCTGATCCCCGCCCCGGGCGGGCTCGCGGGCGCCGGGTTCACCTGGGAGCGGCTGGCCGGCTGGTTGCAGGGGCCGATGGACAAGGCGGCGTGGGAAGCGGTCATCCCGTCCATGGGCCTGCTGGCGCTGGTGCGCAACCTGCGCAACTTCGACGAGGCCGGTGTTTCGGACGAGGCCGCCGAGCGGGTGGCCGCCCGCATCGCCGACCCGGAGCGGGTCGCCACCTCCCGTATGTTCCCGTTCCGGTTCTGGGCCGCGTACAAGCACACCCGCTCGCTGCGCTGGGGCCACGCCCTGGAGAAGGCGCTGAGCGCCTCGCTGTCCCATGTGCCCGCCCTGCCCGGCCGGACGCTGATCCTCATCGACCGGTCGCCCTCGATGTTCCCCGGCTACGGGTACTCCACCCCGAACACCTCGGACATCCCGCTCGCCGAGCAGGCCGCGGTGTTCGGCGCGGCCCTCGCGGTGCGCGCCGCGGCCCCGACGCTGGTCGAGTTCGGCATGACCAGCCGGCGGCTGGAGGTGCCCAAGGGCGGCAGCGCGCTGCGGCTGATGGAGGAGTTCGGGCGGATCAGCGGCACGGACATCCCCTCCGCGGTCAAGCAGCACTACGCCGGCCACGACCGGATCGTCATCGTCACCGACGAGCAGACCCGCCGCGGCTGGCTGCCCTCGAACTGCCACGGCCAGTGGGGTGGCATGCCCGAGACGCACATCGACGACCTGGTGCCCGCCGAGGTGCCGGTCTACATGTGGAACATGGCGGGCTACCGGGCCGGGGCGATGCCCTCGGGCGGCGGCAACCGCCACACGTTCGGTGGCCTGACCGACCACGCCTTCCGCGTGATCCCGCTCCTGGAGGCCGGCCGCGACGCCCGCTGGCCCTGGGAGGGGTGACGGGCTCGTCATTTATATAGGTGTGTGATACAAACGAATGCATGGGTGATGCAGCTATAGCGCCCGGAGGCCCGGTCGGCCGCGAGCGGCGCGAGGAGATCGCCGACGTCCTGGAGCAGCTGGCGGTGCTGGCGGTGCGCCAACTCGCCGAGCGGGACATCAGCATGACCGCCGCCTCCGCCCTCGGCCGGCTGGCCCGCGAGGGCCCCACCCGGCTCACCTCGCTCGCCGCCGACGAGGGAGTGAGCCAGCCCGCCATGACCCAGCTGGTGCAGCGCCTGGTCAAGCAGGGGCTGATGGCCCGGGTCGCCGACCCGGGCGACGGCCGGGCCGTCCTCGTGTCCATCACCGACGCGGGGCGGCGGCTGCTCGCCGAGCGCCGCCGGGACCGTGTCGCGCGGCTGTCCGATCTGCTGGCCGCGCTTCCGCCGGAGGACCAGGCGGCGCTCGCCGCCGCGGTCGGCTCGGCCGCGCCCGCCCTGCGGCGCCTCGTGGCCTCCGCGGGCGGCCGTGCTGCCGTGTCCTGAATTCGACGGCCCGTCACCTCTGACCTGCCGCGCCCTGCTTCGTCACCCGGAAGCGCCTGCACCGGCGCCTCCGAAGGCACCCGAAAGCGCTTCCCAGAACGCATTCCGAGAACGCATTCCGACCTGGAGTACACCTTGTCCGCTCATGCCGGCACCCCGAGTCCGTTCCGGCAGCCGAAGGCCGTATGGGCCGTGGCCTTCGCCTGCGTGATCTCCTTCATGGGCATCGGGCTCGTCGACCCCATCCTGCCCGCCCTCTCCAGCCGGCTGCACGCCACGCCCAGCCAGGTGTCGCTGCTGTTCACCAGCTACCTGGTGGTCACCGCCGTCGCCATGCTGGTCACCGGCTTCGTCTCCAGCCGCATCGGCGCCAAGCGGACCCTGGTGGCGGGCCTCGCGATCATCGTGGTGTTCAGCGCGCTCGCGGGCGCGTCCGGGAGCATCGGCGGCATCGTCGGCTTCCGCGCCGACTGGGGCCTCGGTAACGCGCTGTTCATCGCCACCTCGCTGGCCGTGATCGTCGGATCGGCGAGCGGAGGCTTCGCCGGGGCGATCATCCTCTACGAGACCGCGCTCGGCGTCGGCATCGCCGTCGGCCCGCTGCTGGGCGGCGAGCTGGGCGGCATCAGCTGGCGCGGGCCCTTCTTCGGCGTCGCCGCGCTGATGGCGATCGCGCTGATCGCCACCCTGGCCCTCGTTCAGCCGACCCCGGCCCCCGCCCGCCGCGCCTCGCTCCTCGACCCGCTCAAGGCGCTCCGCCACCGCGGGCTGCTCACCATGGGCCTGATGGCGCTCTGCTACAACTGGGGCTTCTTCACCGTCCTCGGCTACTCCCCGTACCCGATGGAGCTGGGCACCCATGAGCTCGGCTATGTCTTCACCGGCTGGGGCCTGCTGGTCGCCGTCTTCTCCGTCTTCGTGGCGCCCCGGCTCCAGGCCCGCCTCGGCACAGCCCGCGCCCTCTACCTCAACCTGGCGCTGTTCGCCCTGGACATCCTGGTGATCGGGTTGTTCACCTCGTCCCGGACCACGCTGATCGCCGCGGTGATCCTGGCCGGCGCGTTCATCGGCGTGAACAACACCATCACCACCCAGGCGGTCATGACCGTCGCCCCGGTCGAGCGCTCGGTGGCCTCCGCCGCCTACGGCTTCGTCCGTTTCATCGGCGGTGGCCTGGCACCGTATGCCGCCGGCCGGCTGGCCGAGCACTACGACGTGCACGTGCCGTTCTACGTCGGGGCGGCCGCGGTCCTGGTCGGCCTGGCCGTCCTGTCGACCGGCCACTCCCTGCTCGCCGACGCCGAGCGGGCCCAGGCGGCCGAGGCGGCACTGCACACCCCCGCCGAGAACCGCGAGGAGCGGCTGGAGCGGGACGCGCTCGCCGAGGACGTGGGCTCCGCGAGCTGAGGCGCGCCACCATACCGGGTCACCACCGTGTGCCGTACCGCGGTCACCACCGTGTGCCGTACGGCGGTCACCACCGTGCGCCGTACCGCGCCACCCGTTCGGCCGCCCGCGCCGCGGCCCCTCGTGAGCTGGCGCACCCCGGGTGTGCGCCGGTGCGCGCCCGGCCGCGACCCGGGATGGGCTGTCCACTCCTTGGGAATCAACGCGCACGGCGTTCTGGATCTCGTTAACCTGGCGACACATCCGGTTCAGCCGACACTAGGGAGTGTGCGGTGGCCCCCGAGAAGGCACAAAGCGACAAGGCGCTGGTCAGGGACCGCGAGCGGTTCACGGAGCGGTCGGAGGTGGGCAGCCTGGAAGTCTGGGCGAGATCGGCGCCGATCCGGCTCGCCGGGTACGAGGACGACCTGGCCGAGCCGCACATCCTCCAGAGTGTGGACTGACCCGGCGCCCCCTGGACTCACGCGCTCCGCGCCCTCAACGCGCTCCGCGCCCTCAACTGGTGGTTAAGTCCGCCCGGCCGAGGTCGGCCGGGGGCGGGCTGGTGTGCCCCCCGATGCCCATGGCAGGATGCATCGCGCGGCCCAGTCCGCCTTAACCAGCCGTGAGTGAGATGCGCCGTGATCAGCAGGAGGGGGTGGGATGGCCACCGGGTCCCCCGCGTCGCCGGACGCCGCCGACAGCCCGCTGGCGAGGCGGCTGAACTACCTGTTCGGCGCCATGCACCCGCCTGGCGCGCCCTACACCAACGCCCATGTGGCCGAGGCCATCAGCGGCGGCGACGAGTACGGCGGGGTCCGCCTGACCGAGCAGTACCTGTCCATGCTGCGGAACGGCAAGCGAACCAACCCGAGTCCGGACGTGCTGCGCGCCCTGGCCAAGTTCTTCGGTGTGCCCGTCGGCTATCTGCTGGGTGACCTGTCCCCGTCGCAGGCCGAGCGGGTCGAGGAAGAGGTGCGGTTCCTCGTCGCGATGCGCGACAAGCGGGTGCGCGGCATCGCGCTGCGCTCGGTGGGCCTGCCCCCGGAGGTCCAGGACAGCCTGACCGCCATCATCTCCCAGTTCCGACAGCAGATGAACCTCCCACCGGACCCGTCCGACGAGGGCGGTGCGGGCGACACGGGGGATCCGGACAACGGGGCGCCCAGTGGCCGGCGATGACCGGGAGCTGCTGTTCTACTCCTGGCGGCGGACCGGATACGAGGACGGTGCAGGCATGCGAGTGGGGCGGATACGGCGGCGCTGCAAGCGGCTCATCCAAGAGCTCCGGCTGCCCGCCACGACCGATCTGCGGGGTCTGTGCGATCTCGTGGCCGCCCGGGTGGGCCGCCCCGTCCACCTGGTGCCGATGAGCCTGGGCGGCGTGGTCTCGGGCATGACGGCCGCCACCGACGACGAACTCTGGATCTTCTACGAACTCCGGACGTCCCCCTGGCACCAGACCCACATCGTGCTGCACGAGATCGGCCATCTGCTGCTCGGCCACGACCAGGACCCCGCCGTCACCGAGGACGCGCTGCGCCTGTGGGCGCCGTCGGTCGATGTGACCACCGCCCTGCGCCGGTTGGGGATGCGCGCCGACTTCGCGCGCCACCACTGCTACGACGACCTGACCGAGCGCGAGACCGAGGTGCTGGGCACCCTCCTCATGGAGCGCGTGGTGCCGGCCTCGCCCGACGCCGGGCTGCCGCTCGAGGGGCGGGCCGCGGAGCTCGCCGCCGCGCTCGGGCCGGCGCTGCGGCATGTGCGCGGCGCGGGGGGCAGGGGCGCCCGCGGCGAGGGCGGGGGCGCGCGTGTTTGACGTCGTGTACCTGTGCTTCGGCGCCGCCGCGTGGGCGATCGTCGCGTACAAGGCCCGCGCCTGGTTCCGTGACCGGTCCAACGCGGACCTCGGCCTCGCCTGCGTCATGACGGCGGGTGTGGCCAACGTGTTCCTGCTGTCCGCGCCGACCGTCTACCGCTGGTTCGACCGCCTGCTGGGCGTGGCCAACCTGGCCATGGTCTTCCTGTACTCCTCGGTGGTGGTCTTCGCCACCGGCGCCCTGCTGCTGATGCTGCGCTGGACGGGGTCGGCGGTGCGGCCCCGCACGGTGCTGACCGCCGTGGGCGTGGTGTGGGCGGTGGCCGTCACCGGCTTCGCCGTCGGCCGGCCCGACGCCGTGGAGCACCCCCGCGACTTCAGCACCGCCTACGCGGACGCCCCCGGAGTCGTCACCTTCCTGGTGCTGTATCTGGCCATTTTCGGAACGGGCCTGGCCGGGCTCGGGGTGTTGTGCCGGCGCTACGCGGCCACCCTGCGCGGCTCCTGGCTCGCCCGCGGGCTGCGGGTGCTGGCCGCCGGCTGCTGGCTGGGCCTGGGGTACTGCGCCTGCAAGGTGCTCGGCTTCCTCTTCTCCTGGGCGGGCCGTGACCTCCCCTGGCTGTCCAACGGGGTGGCGCCGCTGACCGCTTCGGTCGCGGCCCTGCTGGTCCTCGCCGGGTTCGCCGTGCCGGCGCTCGGCCCGCGCGCCTCCGCCTGGCGCAGGCTCCGCCGGCTGGACCCGCTGTGGCGGGAGGTCACCGCCCGCGCGCCGGAGGTGTCGGTGGCGACGGTGCGCCCCCGCTGGACCGGCTGGTGGCCCTTCGCCGACCTGGAGTGGCGGGCCAACCGGCAGATGGCGGAGATCCGGGACGTCCAGCGCGGAGTCCGGCGCCATGTGGAAGCCGAGACCCTGGAGATCGCCCGTGTCAAGGGCCGGGCCGCCGGGCTCGGGGATTGGCAACTTGCTGCATTTGTCGAAGCGGCGGCGCTCCGACGCGGTTTGCTGAACCAAGCCGCCGGGCGTGTGCCGGTGCCCGGCGCGGACAGCGTGGTGGTGGCCACGGGCGTCGAACCGGCCCAGGAGCACGAGCACCTGGCGCGCGTCGCCGAGGCGTACCACCGGCCGCTGATCGACGAGGTGCTTGAGGAGCTGGGCGAAAGGACCGCCGCCCAGCGGCAGTGAAGGGGGATCGAGAACGCGGTGGCCCTGGACGGGGGTCGGGGCCGCCCGTGGCACAGGGCGGCGCCGGGGAGATTCAGCCCCGGCGCCGCCTCTCGGCCAACGATCACCAGGCCTGGCCTGTCAGCTCACTAGAGTCGGGAGCCATGCAGAACACCGCGAACACCGCCGTTCCCGGCCCGTCCGAGCCGCTGGACACCCGCGCGCTGCTGGAGGACCCGTACGCCGCGTACGCGAAGCTCCGCGAGGAGGGCCCCGTCCACCGGATCTCCGGCCCGGACGGGCGGCCGGCCTGGCTGGTGACCCGCTACGACGACGTGCGGCGGGCGCTCGCCGACCCCCGGCTGTCCCTGGACAAGAGCAACGCCCTGCCCGGCAACTTCCGCGGTTTCGCCCTGCCGCCCGCCCTGGACGCCAATCTGCTCAACATGGACCCGCCGGACCACACGCGGGTGCGCCGCCTGGTGGCCAAGGCGTTCACCCCCGGGCGCGTGGAGCGGATGCGGGAGCGGGTCCGGCGGGCCGCCGAGGAACTCCTGGACGACGTCGCACCGGCCGGCCGGGCCGATCTGATCGCCGCGTACGCCGGGCCGCTGCCCATCACCGTGATCTGCGACCTGCTCGGCGTCCCCCAGCGGGACCGGCGCGACTTCCGCGCCTGGAGCGACGCGCTCATCGCCCCCGACCCGGCACGGCCGCACCTGGCGAAGGAGGCCGTCGGCGCCATGCTGCGCTTCTACACCGGCCTGATCGCGAGCAAGCGCGCCGAGCCGAGCGACGACCTGCTGTCCGACCTGATCGCGGTGCGCGACGACGACGAGGGGGGCTCCGGCGGCGACCGGCTCACCGAGGACGAGCTGACCTCGCTGGCCTTTCTGCTCCTGCTCGCCGGATACGAGAACGTGATCCACCTCATCGGCAACTCCGTGCTCGCGCTGCTCGACCACCCCCCGCTGCTGCGGGAGCTGCGCGAGCGGCCGGCCGGGCTCGCCGCGGCGGTCGAGGAGTTCGCGCGCCACGACACCCCGGCGCCGCTGGCGATCCGCCGCTTCCCGCTCGAGGACATGGAGATCGGCGGGGTGACGGTCCCGGCGGGGGAGACCGTGCTCCTCTCCCTTGCCTCGGCCAACCGCGACCCCGCCCGGTTCCGGGAACCGGACCGCCTTGATCCGAATAATGGCCGATCAGGGCACCTTGCCTTCGGCCACGGAATCCATTATTGCCTCGGCGCGCCACTGGCCCGGCTGGAGGTCGAAGTCGCGCTGGCCGCCCTGCTGAGCCGCTTTCCGGGGCTGCGTCTCGATGTTCCGCGCGACCGGCTGCGCCGGCGGCCGTCGATGCGCGCACATGGCCTGATCTCGCTTCCTGTCGCGTGGTGAGGGGGGAAGAGGAGGGAAAGCGAACACGCTCTTGATGCATAACTGCGCCTCGATGCGGTAAAAAGGTCCTCGAGCCCGCCCGGTGTGCATCCCCCGTCGCACCGGGCGGGCCTTCGTCGTCTCCGGCGCCACGCCGGGGACCTCCCGGGGCCGCACCGGGCTCCCACTGGGCTCGCACCGGGCTCTTCCCCGGGCCGTACCGGGGTGCGCGGGTGACCGGAGAGCACAGGGCCACATGGTCTAGAGAGCAAGGTCACAGGCAGAGGCACTGCTTTCGCTTAAGACCCTCGCACTAGCCTCCTCCCCATGACGGTCCTGCCTGACGGCCTCCCGCTAGCCGCCGACTTCCCGGAGGCGACCCGAGAACAGTGGCACCACCTCGTCGAAGGGGTACTGCGCAAAGCCGGCACCCTCGATGCCGCGGGTGCGCAGGCCGCGGAGGCGCTCGCCACCGAGCTCGAGGACGGAATCCTCGTCCACCCCCTCTACACGGCCGACGACGCGCCCCCCGACGCCGGCTATCCCGGATTCGCCCCCTTCGTGCGCGGCTCGCGGGCGCAGGGGGCCACCGCGTCCGGCTGGGACGTGCGCCAGCGCCACGCCCACCCCGACCCCGCGCACACCAACCGCGCGGTGCTCGCCGACCTGGAGAACGGGGCCGGCTCGCTGTGGCTGGCCGTCGGCGCGGCCGGAGTGCCGGTGGCGGCGCTGCCCGAGGCCCTGCGCGGTGTCTACCTCGACCTCGCCCCCGTCGTGCTGGACGCGGGCGTGGACTTCGACGCCGCCGCCCGCGCGCTGCTGCAGCTCTACGCCGACCGCGAGGTGCCCCCGCACGCGGCCCTCGGCAACCTCGGCGCCGACCCGCTGGGCCTGGCGGCCCGCACCGGGGACCACACCGCCCTCGCGGCCCACCTGTCCGCCGCCACCGAGCTCGCTGCGGTCTGCGACCGCGACCACCCGGGCGTGCGCGCCTTCGCCGTGGACGCCCTCCCGTACCACGAGGCCGGCGGCTCGGCGGCCCAGGAGCTCGGCTGCTCGCTCGCCGCAGGCGTGGAATACCTGCGCGCGCTCACCGACGACGGACCGCTGCCGGCCGAAGCGGCCTGCGCCCAGCTGGAGTTCCGCTACGCGGCCACCGCCGACCAGTTCCTCACCATCGCCAAGCTGCGCGCCGCCAGGCGGCTGTGGGCGCGCGTGGCTCAGGTGTGCGGCGCGCCGTCCGAGGCGGCCGCCCAGCGCCAGCACGCGGTGACCTCCCCGGTGATGATGACCCGCCGCGACCCCTGGGTGAACATGCTCCGCACCACCGTCGCGGCCCTGGCCGCCGGGGTGGGCGGGGCCGACGCCGTCACCGTGCTGCCCTTCGACGCCGCGATCGGCCTGCCGGACGACTTCGCCCGCCGTATCGCCCGCAACACCTCGACGATCCTGCTGGAGGAGTCGCACCTGGCCCGGGTGATCGACCCGGCCGGCGGCTCCTGGTACGTCGAGCGCCTCACCGCCGACCTGGCCGAGGCGGCCTGGGCCTTCTTCCAGGAGATCGAGCGCGCCGGAGGGCTCGGACGGGCCCTCGCCTCCGGCCTCGTCGAGCGGCGGCTGGCCGCCACCTGGGAGCGCCGCTCCCAGGACCTGGCCCGCCGCAAGGAGCCGATCACCGGCGTCAGCGAGTTCCCCAACCTCGCCGAGCCGCCCGTGGAGCGCGAGCCCGCGCCCGGGTCCCCGGGTGGCGGACTGCCCCGGGTGCGCCGCGACGAGGCGTACGAGGCGCTGCGCGCCCGCTCCGACGCCCACCTGGCGGCGCACGGGACCCGGCCCCGGGTGTTCCTGGCCGCGCTCGGCCCCGCGGCCGCGCACACCGCGCGCGCCGCGTTCGCCGCCAACCTCTTCCAGGCGGGCGGCATCGAGGCGGTGCACGAACCGGCCACCGTCGACGCCGGGTCGGCCGCCGAGGCCTTCGCCGCCAGCGGGGCGCGCGTGGCCTGCCTGTGCTCCAGTGACACGGTGTACGAGGAGGAGGCGGCGACCGTGGCCGAGCGACTGAAGGCCGCCGGAGCGCTGCGTGTCTACCTGGCGGGCAGGCCCGGCGAGCGACGCGAGGAGTGGCAGCGGGCCGGGGTGGACGCGTACGTCTTCGCCGGCTGTGACGCGGTCGAGGTGCTCACCTCGGCCCTCGAGACGATGGGGGTGGCGTGACCGTGAGCAGGATCCCTGACTTCTCCACGATCGACCTCGGGACACCGGAGGCGGTGTCCGGCGCGCCGGGCGCCGAGGCCTGGGCCGAGGCGCTGCGGAGCGCCACCGGCAAGGACGTCGTGGACCTGGTGTGGGACACCCCCGAGGGCATCGGCGTCAAGCCGCTGTACGGGCCCGAGGACCTCGCCGGGGTCGACTTCCTGGGCACCTACCCGGGCATCGCCCCGTACCTGCGCGGCCCGTACCCGACGATGTACGTCAACCAGCCCTGGACCATCCGGCAGTACGCGGGCTTCTCCACCGCCGAGGAGTCCAACGCCTTCTACCGCCGCAACCTCGCCGCGGGCCAGAAGGGCCTGTCGGTCGCCTTCGACCTGCCCACCCACCGCGGCTACGACAGCGACCACCCCAGGGTCACCGGCGACGTCGGCATGGCGGGCGTGGCCATCGACTCCATCTACGACATGCGCCAGCTCTTCGACGGCATCCCGCTGGACCGGATGAGCGTGTCGATGACGATGAACGGCGCGGTGCTGCCCGTCCTCGCGCTCTACATCGTGGCCGCCGAGGAACAGGGCGTGGCGCCCGACAAGCTGGCCGGGACCATCCAGAACGACATCCTCAAGGAGTTCATGGTCCGCAACACCTACATCTATCCGCCACAGCCGTCGATGCGGATCATCTCCGACATCTTCGCCTTCACCTCCCGGCGGATGCCGCGCTACAACTCCATCTCCATCTCCGGCTACCACATCCAGGAAGCCGGCGCCACGGCCGACCTGGAGCTGGCCTACACCCTCGCCGACGGCGTGGAGTACCTGCGCGCGGGGCTCGACGCGGGGATGGACGTGGACGCCTTCGCGCCGCGGCTGTCGTTCTTCTGGGCGATCGGCATGAACTTCTTCATGGAGATCGCCAAGCTGCGGGCGGCCCGGCTGCTGTGGGCCAAGCTGGTCAAGCAGTTCGACCCCAAGAACCCCAAGTCGCTTTCCCTGCGCACCCATTCGCAGACCTCCGGCTGGTCCCTCACCGCCCAGGACGTCTTCAACAACGTGGCCCGCACCTGCGTCGAGGCCATGGCCGCCACCCAGGGCCACACCCAGTCGCTGCACACCAACGCCCTCGACGAGGCCCTCGCGCTGCCCACCGACTTCTCCGCGCGCATCGCCCGCAACACCCAGATCCTGCTCCAGCAGGAGTCCGGCACCTGCCGGGTGATCGACCCGTGGGGCGGCAGCGCGTACGTGGAGAAGCTCACCCACGACCTGGCCCGCCGCGCCTGGCTCCACATCCAGGAGGTGGAGGCCGCCGGCGGCATGGCCAAGGCCATCGACGCCGGCATCCCCAAGCTGCGCGTCGAGGAGGCCGCCGCCCGCACCCAGGCGCGCATCGACTCCGGCCGGCAGCCCGTCATCGGCGTCAACAAGTACCGGGTCGACAGCGACGAGCAGATCGACGTCCTCAAGGTCGACAACTCGGCGGTGCGCGCCCAGCAGCTGGAGAAGCTGCGCCGGCTGCGCGCCGAGCGGGACGAGGCCGCCTGCCAGGACGCGCTGCGCGCGCTCACCGCGGCCGCCGAGTCCGGCCCGGGCGCGGGTCTCGAGGGCAATCTGCTGGCGCTCGCCGTGGACGCGGCCCGCGCCAAGGCCACCGTCGGCGAGATCTCCGACGCGCTGGAGAAGGTGTACGGGCGCCACTCCGGCCAGATCCGTACGATCTCCGGTGTGTATCGAGACGAGGCAGGACCCACCTCGGGCGTGGACCGCACCCGGGCGCTGGTCGAGGAGTTCGAGCGGGCGGAGGGCCGCCGCCCGCGCATCCTGGTCGCCAAGATGGGCCAGGACGGGCACGACCGCGGCCAGAAGGTGATCGCCACCGCCTTCGCCGACCTGGGCTTCGACGTCGACGTCGGCCCGCTCTTCCAGACGCCCGAGGAGGTGGCGCGGCAGGCGGTCGAGGCCGATGTGCACATCGTCGGCGTCTCCTCGCTCGCCGCCGGCCACCTCACTCTGGTGCCCGCGCTGCGCGAGCAACTGGCCGAGGCGGGGCGCGAGGACATCACCATCGTGGTGGGCGGGGTCATCCCGCCGCAGGATGTGGCCACCCTGCGCGAGGCGGGCGCCGCCGCCGTGTTCCTGCCCGGCACGGTCATCCCCGACGCCGCGTACGAGCTGGTGAAGACGCTGGCCGCGGACCTCGGCCACGAGCTGTAGGCCCATGCCGGCGAAGAGGAAACCCACCATCGACATCGACACCTATGTGAAGGGGGTGCTCGACGGCTCCCGCGCCCACATCGCCCGCGCCATCACCCTCGTCGAGTCCACCCGCCCCGACCACCGCGCCCTCGCCCAGCGGCTGCTGATCGAACTGCTGCCGCACGCGGGCGGGGCGCGCCGGGTCGGCATCAGCGGCGTGCCCGGGGTGGGCAAGTCCACCTTCATCGACGCGCTCGGCTCGCTGCTCACCGGGCTCGGCCACAAGGTCGCGGTGCTCGCCGTCGACCCCTCCTCCAGCCGCACCGGCGGCTCCATCCTCGGCGACAAGACCCGCATGGCGCGGCTCGCGGTCGACCCGGCCGCCTTCGTCCGTCCCTCGCCGAGCGCCGGAACGCTCGGCGGGGTGGCCCGCGCCACCCGCGAGTCCATGGTGGTCATGGAGGCCGCGGGCTACGACGTGCTGCTGGTCGAGACGGTGGGCGTGGGCCAGTCGGAGACCGCCGTGGCGAACATGGTCGACTCCTTCCTGCTGCTCTCCCTCGCCCGCACCGGCGACCAGCTCCAGGGCATCAAGAAGGGCGTCCTGGAGCTCGCCGACGTCGTCGCCATCAACAAGGCCGACGGCCCCCACACGCGCGACGCCAAGTCCGCCGCCCGGGAACTCGCGGGCGCCCTGCGGCTGCTGCAACCCCCGGACGCGCCCTGGAACCCCCCGGTGCTGACCTGCAGCGCCCGCGAGAACACCGGACTCGACGAGGTGTGGGAGCGGCTGGAGCAGCACCGCCGGGTGCTGCAGGCGACGGGCGCGCTGGACGCCAAGCGGCGGGACCAGCAGGTCGACTGGACCTGGTCGATGGTCCGCGACCAACTGCTGACCCGGCTGCGGGAACACCCCGAGGTGCGGCGGCTCCGCCCCGCGCTCGAACAGCAGGTGCGCGACGGCACGCTGACCGCGACCCTGGCCGCCGACCGGTTGCTGGAGGCGTTCGGGGCGCCGGCCGACGCGGACGGGTGACGGGGACGGGTGACGGGGACGGGTGACGTCCATGGGTGACGGGGACGGGTGACGTCCATGGGTGACGCGCCGCCATCGGTGGCCGAGGTGGGGCCGTTCTTCGCGCTGCGCACCGACCCCGCCACCGGCGATCCGCGCGAGGAGGGTTACGCGCCGATCGGCGAGGCGTACCGGCTGACGCGGGAGGGGACCGCCGCGCCGCTGCTGCGGGCCCGTGTCGAGGCGGTGGCCGCGGGGCTGCGCACCGACGAGCCCAGGGTGGCGGCCTCCCTCGCCTTCCAGGGGTTCGCCGCCCGGGTGTGGTCCCTCGCGCTCGGCCACGCGGCCCTCACCGGCAGCGTGCCGGGCCTGCGTCCCGACCGGCTGTGGTGGCACCCCGGGCGCACCGCCCCCGGCGACCTGTGGTGGCCCGGCCCGCTGTCGGTGATGGGCGAACCCGGAGGGCTCGCCGGGCAGGTGGGCGACGCCGCGTACCCCCATCTGCTGCCGCTGCACGCCGCCGTCACCCGGGCGTACCGGGTCTCGGGCCGGCTGCTGTGGGGCAACGCCGCCTCGGCGCTGGCCGGTTCGCTGCGGGTGCTGCACGACTGGTGCCACGCGCGCGGCCTCACGGAGGCGGCGCGGCGCGCCACCGAGCTGGCCCGCGCCCAGCTCGCCCACCCACCGCTGCGCGACACCGGCATCCTGACCTGCGCTCCGCCCGCCTTCCGCCGCCGCAGCTGCTGCCTCTACTACCGGGTGCCGGGCGGCGGCCTGTGCGGGGACTGCGTCCTGCGGCGGCGGCCGGGGTGAGGCAGACGGCCCCGCCGCGTCCCGATACGGTGTGCGAATGCCGAAGAACGAGAACCTGTTCTCATCCTGGCGGGGCTGGCGCGGGCGCGTCACCTCCCGCCTGGTCCACCGCGGGTGGCGCGCCGTACAGCAGGCCGGTGCGGTCACGGCCGACCGCCCCGGCCCGTACCGCTTCGGCCGCATCGGCGTCGGCACCCGGCTCGCCTTCCCCCAGGGCACCATCTTCGGGGAACGGTGGATCGAACTCGGCGACCACTGCGTCATCGGCGAGCAGGTGACGCTCACCGCGGGCATGATGCCGGGCCTCGACCTGGGCCCCGACCCCGCCCTGCGCCTCGGCAACGGCGTGGTCCTGGGCCGGGGCAGCCATGTCGTCGCGTCCCGGACCGTGGAGTTCGGCAACGATGTCTTCTGCGGTCCATACGTCTATGTGACCAGCGACAACCACTCCTACGACGACCCGGACCAGCCCATCGGCCGGCAGTGGCCGCGCTCGGCCCCCGTCCGCATAGGCTCCGGCAGCTGGCTGGGCGCGGGCGCGGTGATCCTGCCGGGGGCCCGGCTGGGCCGCAATGTGGTGGTCGCGGCGGGCGCGATCGTACGGGGCGAGGTGCCCGACCACGCCGTGGTGGCCGGGGCCCCGGCCCGGATCATCCGGCGCTGGTCCCCGGACGCCGGGTGGCAGCCGCCGCTGCGCACCCCCGCACCGGTGCCGATCGCCGAGGACACCACGGTCGAGCAACTGCTCGCGCTGGCGGAGCGGGAGCGTGAACGAGAAGGGAAGCGGGGACGGGAAGGGAAGCGGAATCGGGGGCGGGGGGCCGGAGCCGGAGCCGGAGCCGGAGGCGCGGGCGTCGCAGCAGGTCAGTAGAGTTTCCGGGACTGCCCCCGACCGACGAGGTAACACCTGTGAGCCCGCCGCCCCCTTCCCCCGTGACCGTCATCGGCATCGGCGCCGACGGCTGGAACGGGCTCGGCCCCACGGGCCGGGAGGCGTTGCACACGGCCGAGGTGATCATCGGCGGACACCGTCAACTGGCCCTGCTGCCGCCGGAGTGCCCCGCCGAGCGGGTGCCCTGGCCCTCCCCGCTGCGCCCCGCCGTCCCGGGGCTGCTGGCGGCGCACACCGGGCGGCGGGTGGCCGTGCTGGCCAGCGGCGACCCCATGTTCTTCGGCATCGGCCGCACCCTGGCCGAGGAGTTGGGCGCCGACCGGCTGCGGGTGCTGCCCCACCCCTCGTCCGTGTCCCACGCCTGCGCGCGGCTGGGCTGGCCCGTGGAGGACACCGAGGTCATCAGCCTGGTCGGGCGGCCCATCGCCGCACTGGCCCGCTGCCTGCACGCCCGGCGCCGGCTGCTCGTGCTCAGCGCGGGCGCCGCCACCCCCGCCGAGGTCGCCGCGCTGCTGCGCGACCGCGGCTTCGGGCCCAGCCGGATGCGGGTGCTCGAGCAACTGGGCGGCGAGCGCGAACGGCACCTGGAGGGCACCGCCGACCACTGGCCGCACGCCCCCGGCGACGCCCTCAACGTCATCGCCGTCGACTGCGCCCCCGCCGCCGGCACCCTGCGCCTCGCCGCCGTCCCCGGCCTGCCCGACCAGGCGTACGACCACGACGGCCAGCTGACCAAGCGCCATGTGCGCGCCGCCACGCTCGCCGCGCTGGCCCCCGCCCCCGGGGAGCTGCTGTGGGACGTCGGCGGCGGCTCCGGCTCGATCGCCGTGGAGTGGATGCGCGCCCACCCCACCTGCGCCGCGGTGTCCGTCGAACGCGACCCGGCGCGGGCCGGACGCATCGGCCGCAACGCCGCCGCGCTCGGGGTGCCGGGACTGCGCGTCGTCACCGGCGCCGCGCCCGGCGCACTGGACGGACTGCCCACACCCGACGCGGTGTTCATCGGCGGCGGCCTGACCGCGCCCGGCCTGCTGGAGGCCTGCTGGGCGGCGCTGCCCGGCGGCGGGCGGCTCGTCGCGAACACCGTGACACTGGAGTCCGAGGCCCTGCTCGCCGCCTGGTACCGACGGCACGGCGGGGAACTGGTCCGCCTCGCCGTCGCCCACGCCGCCCCGGTCGGCGGCTTCACCGGCTGGCGGCAGGCGATGCCGGTCACCCAGTGGTCCGCGACCAAACCCGCCGGACCCACAGCCCCCACTGGATCCGCCGAAGGAGCGACCTCCCCATGACCGTGTACTTCATCGGCGCGGGCCCCGGGGCTGCCGACCTGATCACCGTGCGCGGCGCCCGCACCCTGGCCCGCTGCCGGGTGTGCCTGTACGCGGGGAGCCTGGTGCCGCGCGAACTGCTCGCCGAGTGTCCGCCGGACGCCCGTCTGGTCGACACCGCCCGGCTCGACCTCGACCAGATCACCGACGAGCTGCTCCGGGCCCACCGGGCGGGCGAGGACGTGGCCCGGCTGCACTCGGGCGACCCGTCGGTGTTCAGCGCCGTGGCCGAGCAGATGCGGCGGCTGGACGCGCACGGGGTTCCGTACGAGGTGATCCCGGGCGTCCCCGCGTTCGCCGCCGCCGCGGCCGCGCTGGGGCGCGAGCTGACCGTGCCGACCGTCGGACAGACCGTCGTCCTCACCCGCGTCGCCCAGCAGGCCACCCCGATGCCGGACGGCGAGGACCTCGCCACCCTCGGCCGCAGCCGGGCGCTGATCGTGCTCCACCTGGCCGCCCGCTACGTGGACCGGGTGGTGGCCGAACTCCTGCCGCACTACGGCGCGAACTGCCCGGCGGCGGTGGTCGCCCGGGCCAGCCGCCCCGACGAACTGGTGCTGCGCGGCACACTGGGCGACATCGCGGACCAGATGAAGGAGGCGGGCGTGGTGCGCACCGCGGTCATCATGGTGGGCCGCACGCTGGGCGCCGAGCAGTTCCGCGACAGCCACCTCTACTCGACGGCGCGGGAGCGGCCGTAGGGCCTGTCTTCAAAGGGGGCGCCCTGCTCCCGACGCCTGGCACGGCACCTCGCTGCGTTGTCGCAACGCCCGAGTACGCCCAGTACGAGGGCGGTGCTCCGCCTTGCGATGTACCGCACCAGACGCCGCTCGCGACGCCCCCTTTGAAGACAGACCCGAGGGCCTGCCGTCGAAGGGCGCGTCAGGCGGCCGTCCCCCGGGGGCCCCGCGCCGCCGCGCGGCCCACGATCGCGCCCGCGCGGTCGATGCAGATGACGTCCACGGCCACCGGCGCGCCCCGCAGCACGCCCAGCGCCACGTCCCGGGCCGCCGCCGCGACCAGATCGCCGAGCGGCACCCCGCGCGCCGCGCACAGCTGCACCGTCTCCAGCCCGGTGTTGGCCCCCGCCACCGCCGTCGCCAGCTCCTCGTCCGCGCCGCCGCGGCGGGCGAGGTCGGCGAGGAAGGCCTTGTCCACCTGCGAGCGGGACGAATGCAGGTCCAGATGGCCGGCCGCGAGCTTGGAGAGCTTGGCGAAGCCCCCGGCGACCGTCAGCCGGTCCACCGGGTGGCGGCGCAGATACTTCAGCACCGCCCCCGCGAAGTCGCCCATGTCCAGCAGCGCGTCCTGCGGCAGCCCGTGCACCGCCACCGCTACCTTCTCCGAGGTCGACCCCGTACAGCCCGCCACATGCCTGCGCCCCGCCGCGCGCGCCACATCCACCCCGCGCCGGATGCTGTCGATCCACGCCGAGCAGGAGTACGGCACCACGACGCCCGTCGTCCCGAGGATCGACAGGCCACCGAGGATGCCAAGACGCGGATTCCAGGTGCTGCGGGCGATCTCCTCGCCGTGGTCCACCGCGATCTCGACCTCGGCGTCCCCGGTGGCGCCGAGCCGGGCGGCCACCGAGGCGATGTGATCGCGCATCAGCTGCCGGGGCACCGGATTGATCGCGGGCTCGCCGACCGCGAGCGGCAGACCGGGCCGGGTCACGGTGCCCACCCCGGGCCCGGCCCGGAACACCACCCCGCTGCCGGCCGGCAGGAGCCGCACCGTGGCGCGCACCACCGCGCCATGAGTGACGTCCGGGTCGTCGCCCGCGTCCTTGACCACCGCGGCCATCGCCCGGCCCGCCGCCAGCTCCTCCCCGGCCAGGGCGAACGCGGGCCGCTGCCCCCTGGGCAGCTCGACCGTCACCGGATCCGGAAACTCCCCGCACAGCAGCGCCGTGTACGCGGCGGTGGCCGCGGCCGTCGCACACGCCCCGGTCGTCCACCCGTGCCGCAGCCCCGACCGCTCCAGCTGCGCCCCCCGCCCGCCGACCGCCCCGGCCGTCGCCTCCGCCTCAGCCACGGGCCGACCGCCGCGCATACGATGACGGGCGAACCGACGACGAAAGGCACCCGATGAACCGCGCGCCGGCGCGCCATGTGCTCATCCTCGGCGGCACCACCGAGGCCCGCCGCCTCGCCGCCACCCTGGCCGACGACCCCGCGCTGCGCGTCACCAGCTCGCTGGCCGGGCGCGTCGCCGAGCCGCGGCTGCCGGCCGGGCAGGTGCGGATCGGCGGGTTCGGGGGCCCCGAGGGCATGGCTCGCTGGCTGCGCGAGCAGCAGGTGGACGCGCTCATCGACGCCACCCATCCTTTCGCCGGCACGATCAGTTTCCACGCGGCCCGTGCGGCCGCCGACGTCCATGTTCCCCTGCTCGCCCTGCGCCGCCCCGGCTGGGTACCCCTCCCGGGCGACCGCTGGCACTGGGCCGACTCACTGGACGAGGCGGCCCGCCTGCTGCCCGCCCTGGGCCGGCGCGTCTTCCTCACCACCGGCCGCACGGGCCTGGCCGCCTTCGCCCACCTCACCGACCAGTGGTTCCTGGTCCGCTCCGTCGACGCCCCCCGACCACCCGCCCCGCCCCGCATGGAGGTCCTCCTGGACCGAGGCCCCTTCACCCTCGAAGGCGAGGCCGAGCTGCTGCGCCGCCACCGCATCGACGTCCTGGTCACCAAGGACAGCGGCGCCACCGCCACCGCCCCCAAACTCACCGCCGCCCGCGAGGCCGCACTCCCGGTCCTCCTCATACGCCGCCCGGCGGCCCCGGAGGACGTGCCCGTGGCGCCCGACCCGGCGGCCGCGCTGGAATGGCTGCGCGCCACGCTCGGCGCCCCTGGCTGACGTGTCCGCCGCCGCTCACCGCTCGGGGTAGCGGCGCGGTGTCCAGACCACCTCGGTGCCGTCGGTGCGACGGGTGGTGCGGGTCTGGGAGGAGCCGATCAGCAGGATGGTGCGCATGTCGACCTGGGACGGGTCGAGATCGGCCAGCCTGACGACCCGTATCCGCTCCTCGGGGCCGCCCACGTCCCGGCCGAGGACGACGGGGGTGTCCGGCGCGCGGTGTTCCAGCAGCAGCTCGCGGGCCTTGCCGACCTGCCAGATCCGGCTGCGGGAGCCGGGGTTGTACAGGGCGAGCACCAGGTCGGCCGCGGCGGCGGCGCGCAGCCGCTCGGCGATGACCTCCCAGGGCTTGAGGCGGTCGGACAACGAGATCACCGCGTAGTCGTGGCCGAGTGGCGCGCCCGCGCGGGCGGCGGCGGCGTGGGCGGCGGTCATGCCGGGCACCACGCGCACCGGCACCTCGCGGTACGGGTCCTCGGCCGCCGCCTCCAGCACGGCGGTGGCCATGGCGAACACGCCCGGGTCGCCCGAGGAGACCACGGCGACCCGCCGTCCGCGCCGGGCCAGGTCGAGCGCGAACTCGGCGCGCTCGGCCTCCACCTTGTTGTCCGAGGCGTGCCGCCGCTGCCCCGGGCGCGCCGGGACCCGGTCCAGGTAGGTGGTGTAGCCGACCAGGTCCTCGGCGGCCGCCAGTTCGCCACGCGCCTCGGGGGTCAGCCACATCGGGCCCGCCGGGCCGAGGCCCACCACCACGACCTCGCCCCGGTGGGCCGGGGCCTTGGCGCCGATCCGGCTGGGCAGCACCGCCACCGAGAAGTAGGGCACGGACGCGGGGTCCACCTCGGCCAGCGGCGCGTCGCGCTCCGCGCTCATGGTGGCCCGCTCCACGTACCGGGCCTCCGCCAGCCGCCCCGAGCGCTCGAGCGCCCGCCGCACCGCGGGGAAGGTACGGCCGAGCTTCATCACCGCGGCCGCGTCGGTCGTGGCGAGGCGGGCCGTCAGCTCGTCCTCCGGGAGGGTGCCGGGCAGCACCGTCAGCACCTCCTCGCCCTCCACCAGCGGCGTCCCGAGCCGGGCGGCGGCCGCGCTCACGGAGGTGACACCGGGGATCACCTCGGTGGGGTAGCGGTCGGCCAAGCGCTTGTGCATGTGCATGTACGAGCCGTAGAAGAGCGGATCGCCCTCGGCGAGCACCGCGACCGTGCGCCCCGCGTCCAGATGGGCGGCCAGCCGGGCCGCCGCGTCCGCGTAGAACTCCTCCATCGCGCCGCGGTAGCCGCCGGGGTGGTCGGTGGTCTCGGTGGTGACCGGATAGATCAGCCGCTCCTCGATGTGGTCGGGCCGCAGATGGCGCTCGGCGATGGAGCGCGCGATGCTGCGGCCGTGCCGGGCGCTGTGGTACGCGACCACGTCCGCCTCGGCGATGACCTCCACGGCCCGCACCGTCATCAGCGAGGGGTCGCCGGGGCCCAGCCCCACGCCGTAGAGCCGGCCCTTCGGCGCCTTGTCCTGCTGCTGCTCGCTCACTCTTCCTCGCTCGCAATCGCGTTGACCGCGGCCGCGGCGATGGCGCTGCCGCCGCGCCGGCCGCGCACCACCAGGTGGTCGAGCGCGGCCGGATGCCCGGCCAGCGCCTCCTTGGACTCGGCGGCGCCGATGAAACCGACCGGCACACCGATGACGGCGGCCGGGCGCGGCGCTCCCTGCTCGATCATCTCCAGCAGGCGGAACAGCGCGGTCGGCGCGTTGCCGATGGCCACGACCGCGCCCTCCAGCCGGTCCCGCCACAGCTCCAGCGCGGCGGCGCTGCGCGTGGTGCCCATCCGCCGGGCCAGTTCGGGCACCGAGGGGTCGGACAGGGTGCACAGCACCTCGTTGTCCGCCGGCAGCCGCTTGCGGGTCACCCCGCTGGCCACCATGTGCGCGTCGCACAGCACGGGCGCGCCGGAGCGCAGCGCGGCGCGGGCGCGGGCGACCACGCCGGGGGTGTACGCGAGGTCCTGGACGAGGTCGACCATCCCGCAGGCGTGGATCATCCGCACCGCGACCTGGCTGACGTCGGCGGGCAGGCCGTCCAGGTCCGCCTCGGCGCGGATGGTGGCAAAGGAGGCACGGTATATCGCCGCGCCGTCCTTCTCGTAGTCGAACACTGTGCCCTCGATCATGTCGTTTCCCGGGCCGCCGCCACGGCGTCGGCCCATTCCTCCGCTGTCACGTCCACGGCCACGTCCGCGGTTTTGTCCGCGGCGGTGCCCGTGGCTGTGTCCGTGGCTTGTGCGGTCCTTGTGGTCCCTCGTCCGGCGACCCGGTAGCCGTCGCCCGTCGCCAGCACGTCGACCCACCGGCCGCCGGGGTGGCCGCAGCGCCGCTCGCAGCCGGAGAAGTGCACGGGCGGACGGCGGCCCGGAGGCCGGGCCGGGCGGCCGTCGCCGGACGGCCCGGCCACCCACGCCACCGCGCGCTCCGCGTCCGCGCGCACATCGGCGAGGGACTTGGCACAGCCGGGCCGTCCCGTGCAGGCGGTCACCCCGAGCCAGGGGGAGTGCGGGGTGGTCACCAGCCCGGCGTCGGCGAGTTCCCGCAGCGCGGCCCGGCCGCCGTACGGGGAGAAACCGGGCAGCACCACGCCGCGCCAGGGTGTCACCCGCAGTTCGCCCGAACCGCCCCGGGAGGCGAGCTCGGCGAGCAGCCGCCACCGCGCGGCGGTGAGCCGCCCCAGCGGGACGGCGACGGACACCGCGCAGTGCTGCCTGCCCGGCCCGGCGACGAGGCCGGGCGGCGGCGGGCCCGCGGCGGTGCCGGGGAGCGACACCGGCACGCCGCCCGCCTCGCGCTGCCCCCGGCCGGCGCCGGGGGCAGCGCACTCCCGGCCTTCCGGCGGCCGCCGGTCCGCTGCCCCCGGCGCGCCGCCCCGGGTTCCGCCGACGGGGGGTGCCTCCCGGCCGAAGGCAGCCCCCGCCTCTTGCGCTGCCGGGCTCGCCCATGCGGGGCTGCCCGTGGTGTGCGGCGCGGTTTTCGGCGTGGCGGGTCCGGTGCGGCCCGGGGCCGCGGGATCGCCCGCCGTCCCGGCTACTTCCGTCGTCCCGGCCACTTCCGTCGTCCCGGCCACTTCCGTCGTCCCGGCCGCGCCCGTCGTCCCGGCCGCGCCCGCCGCCGGGGTGACGAGCGCCGCCGGGGTGACGGGCGTGGCCGGTATGCCCGCTTCGGCGAGTCGCCGGGCCAACCGGTCCGCCGTCACGGCGTGTCGCGCCGGCAGGTCACGAACGCGCCACGCCCGGGTGCCACTTTCGCGCACCGCGTCGAGGAACGCCACGGCGGCCAGCGCTGCCGCGCGCGGAGCGTCCTCGGCGCGCACCCGGAGTTCGACGCACGCCGGGCCGTCGCCGAGCCCGGGCCCCGGCCGGGGCCCGGGGCTTCCGGCCCCGTACTCCTCCGCAGGGCCGGGTCGGCGCGGCGGCCGCGCTCGGCCCTGCGAGTCGTCACCCTCCGCCCGGCCCTCGCGGAGCGCCGGGTCGGCCGTGAGGGCCGGGCGGTTCGCGGCGCCGGGATCGCCGGCCGCACCCGCCGCCGGCGCTCCGGCTGTCGCGGGCGCTCCGGCTGTGGCCGTTGGTCCGGCTGCCGCCGATGCCCCGGCTGCCGCCGACCCCCTGGCTGCCGCCGATGCCCCGGCTGCCGCCGACCCTCCGGCCCCCGCGGGGCCGAGCCGCAGCACCGCCCCGCCGTCCGGCTCTGCGATCAATGTCACATCGGCGCCCAGCGCGGCCACATCCCCGCGCCCGTCGTCGAACGCGAACAGGAACCGGCCCGAGAGGCCCGCCAGTTCGGCGAACTCGGAACGCGCGGGCCCGTCCTCGCACAGCAGGGCGTCCAGCCCCCTCGCCCACGCCGGGGCGTCCGCGTGTCCCACCCCGTCCAGGCCGGACAGCGGGGAGGCCACGATGTTCCGGACCCGGTCGTACCGGTCCGAGGGGAGCAGCCCCGCAGCCCTCAGCCGGGCCGCGAGATCGGCTCCGCACCCCGCGTCGAGACCGCGCAGCTGAAGATTGCCCCGGGAGGTCAGGGCCAGCCGTCCGTCGCCCAACTCCTCGGCGGCCAGCGCCAACACCAGCGCCTGACGTGCCGTCAGGGCCCCGGCCGGCACCCGCACCCGGGCCAGCGCGCCGTCGTCCGCCGGGTGCAGGCGCAGCGCGCCGGGGCAGGCGTCGTCGCGCCCCCGCAGGGGGGTTTCATCCCCTGGTGGGGTGGTTGTCGGGGGGAGGGACATGGCGGCGAGCATACCGACGATCGACTTCGGCTCACCGCCCCGTGGCAGGCCACCACGGCCTACTATGCTCCCCGGAGGGCCGGTCCCGGCCCGCCATCACACAAGACGGCACAAGGGTAGGAAGCCGGTGGAAATCCGGCGCGGTCCCGCCACTGTGAGCGCGGCAGCCGGTGACGCGGCGGCAGCGCGAGCCAGGAACTCCCGCCGTCTTCAACCCGCCCGGGGCGCGGACCCCGAGGAAGGCCTGCCGTCGCATGATCCTGCTGTTGTCGACGTCCGACACCGACCTGCTCAGTGCCCGCGCCGCCCAGAGCCCGGTGCCCTACCGGCTCGCCAATCCGGCCCGCCTCCCGCTGGACGACCTCCCCGCGCTCCTCGACGGTGCCGAACTCGTCGTCGTACGGCTGCTCGGCGGGGTCCGCGCCTGGCAGGAAGGGCTCGACGCGCTGCTCGCCGGCGACCGCCCGGTCGTGGTCCTGACCGGCGAACAGGCCCCGGACGCCCAGCTCATGGAGCACTCCACGGTCCCGGTCGGCATCGCCGCCGAGGCCCACGCCTACCTCGCGCACGGCGGGCCCGGAAACCTCGCCCAGCTGGCCCGCTTCCTGTCCGACACCGTCCTGCTGACCGGCCACGGCTTCGAGCCGCCCGCCCCCGCCCCGTCCTGGGGCCCGCTGGAGCGCGCGGCGCGCGAGGACGTCACCGGCCCGCGGATCGCCGTGCTCTACTACCGCGCCCACCACATGAGCGGCAACACGGCCTTCGTCGAGGCGCTGTGCCAGGCCGTCGAGGACGCCGGAGGCCGCCCGCTGCCGCTGTACGTCGCCTCGCTGCGCGCGCCCGAGCCCGAGCTGCTCCAGGCCCTCGCCGGGGCCGACGCGGTGGTCACCACCGTGCTGGCCGCGGGCGGCACCCGGCCCGCCGAGGCGTCGGCAGGCGGCGACGACGAGGCCTGGGACGCGGGGGCGCTGGCCGAGCTGGACGTCCCGGTGCTCCAGGCGCTGTGCCTGACCGGTTCGCGCGCCGCGTGGGAGGAGAACGACGAGGGCCTCTCGCCGCTGGACGCGGCGACCCAGGTCGCCGTCCCCGAGTTCGACGGGCGGCTGATCACCGTGCCGTTCTCCTTCAAGGAGACCGACCGGGACGGCCTGCCCGTCTACGTCGCCGACCCCGAGCGCGCCGCGCGTGTCGCGGGCATCGCGGTACGACACGCCCGGCTGCGCCACATACCGGCGGCCGACAAGCGCCTGGCGCTCGTCCTGTCCGCCTACCCCACCAAGCACTCCCGCATCGGCAACGCCGTCGGCCTCGACACCCCCGCCAGCGCTGTCGCCCTGCTGCGCCGGCTGCGCGCGGAGGGCTTCGACCTCGGCCCCGAGGACGGCCCCGACGCGCTCCCCGGCCTCGTCTCCGGCGACGGCGACGAGCTGATCCGCGCCCTCATCGAGGCGGGCGGCCACGACCAGGACTGGCTCACCGAGGAGCAGCTGGCCCGCAACCCGATCCGGATCCCGGCCGCCGACTACCGCCGCTGGTACGGGCGGCTGCCGCAGGAGCTGCGCGAGGCGGTGGAGGAGCACTGGGGGCCGCCGCCGGGCGAGCTGTTCGTCGACACCAGCCGCGACCCCGAGGGCGAGATCGTGCTGGCCGCGCTGCGCCGCGGCAACCTGCTGGTCGTCATCCAGCCGCCGCGCGGCTTCGGCGAGAACCCGATCGCCATCTACCACGACCCCGACCTGCCGCCGTCCCACCACTACCTGGCCGCCTACCGCTGGATCGCCACCCCCCGGGCCGACGGCGGCTTCGGCGCCGACGCCATGGTGCACCTGGGCAAGCACGGCAACCTGGAGTGGCTGCCGGGCAAGAACGCGGGCCTGTCCGCCTCCTGCGGCCCCGACGCCGCGCTCGGTGACCTGCCGCTGATCTACCCGTTCCTGGTCAACGACCCGGGGGAGGGCACCCAGGCCAAGCGCCGCGCCCACGCCGTCCTGGTCGACCACCTGGTGCCGCCGATGGCCCGCGCCGACTCGTACGGCGACATCGCGCGCCTGGAGCAGCTGCTCGACGAGTACGCCGCCATCTCCGCGATGGACCCGGCGAAGCTCCCCGCCATCCGCGCCCAGATCTGGACCCTCATCCAGGCCGCCAGGCTCGACCACGACCTCGGCCTGGAGGAGCGGCCGGACGACGAGGGCTTCGACGACTTCCTGCTGCACGTCGACGGCTGGCTGTGCGAGGTCAAGGACGCCCAGATCCGCGACGGCCTGCACGTCCTGGGCACCGCGCCGACCGGCCCCGAGCGGGTCAACCTGGTCCTGGCGATCCTGCGCGCCCGGCAGATCTGGGGCGGCACCACGGCGCTGCCCGGGCTGCGCGAGGCGCTCGGCCTCGACGAGTCGGCCGCCACCCGCGCCGGCGCGGACGAGGCGGAGGACAAAGCCCGCACCCTCGTCCAGGCCATGGAGGACGCCGACTGGGCGCCCGAGGCCGCCGAGAAGGCATGCCTGGGCCTGCCCGAGGAGCAGCGCGACGCCGTCGCCGCGATCCTCGACTTCGCCGCCCGCGAGGTCGTGCCGCGGCTGGCCGCCACCACCGCCGAGATCGACCACGCCGTGCACGCCCTGAACGGCGGCTTCGTGCCCGCCGGCCCGTCCGGCTCACCGCTGCGCGGACTGGTCAACGTCCTGCCGACCGGCCGCAACTTCTACTCCGTCGACCCCAAGGCCGTGCCCAGCCGGCTGGCCTGGGAGACCGGCCAGGCGCTCGCCGACTCGCTGGTGGAGCGCTACCGGCGCGACAACGACGGCGCCTGGCCGCGCTCGGTCGGCCTCTCCCTCTGGGGCACGAGCGCCATGCGCACCTCGGGCGACGACGTGGCCGAGGCGCTGGCGCTGCTGGGCGTCCGCCCGGTGTGGGACGACGCCTCACGACGGGTGACGGGACTCGAACCCGTCACCCGCGAGCAACTGGGCCGCCCCAGGATCGATGTCACCCTGCGCATCAGCGGCTTCTTCCGCGACGCGTTCCCACATGTCGTGGCGCTGCTCGACGACGCCGTACGGCTCGCCGCCTCCCTCGACGAGCCCGAGGCGGAGAACTACATCCGCTCCCACGCCCAGGCCGACCTGGCCGAGCACGGCGACGAACGCCGCGCCACCACCCGCATCTTCGGCTCCCGCCCAGGCACGTACGGGGCGGGCCTGCTCCAGCTCATCGACAGCCGCGACTGGCGCACCGACGCGGACCTGGCGGAGGTCTACACGGTCTGGGGCGGCTACGCCTACGGCCGCGGCCTGGAAGGCCGCCCGGCCCGCGCGGAGATGGAGAGCGCCTACCGCCGGATCGCGGTCGCCGCCAAGAACACCGACACCCGCGAACACGACATCGCCGACTCCGACGACTACTTCCAGTACCACGGCGGCATGGTCGCCACGGTACGCGCCCTCAAGGGCACCGCCCCCGCCGCGTACATCGGCGACTCCACCCGCCCCGAGACGGTCCGCACCCGCACCCTGCACGAGGAGACCTCCCGGGTCTTCCGCGCGCGCGTGGTCAATCCGCGCTGGATCGAGGCGATGCGCCGGCACGGCTACAAGGGCGCCTTCGAACTCGCGGCGACCGTCGACTACCTCTTCGGCTACGACGCCACCACCGGCGTGGTCGCCGACTGGATGTACGACAAGCTCGCCCAGAGCTATCTCCTCGACCCCGAGAACCGCTCCTTCCTCCAGCAGGCCAACCCCTGGGCGCTGCACGGGATGGCCGAACGGCTGCTGGAGGCGGAGAGCCGCGGCCTGTGGGAGCACCCCGACCCCGAGGTCCTGGCGGCGGTGCGGGAGCTGTACCTGGAGACCGAGGGCGGCCTGGAGGGCGGGGACGACGATGGCTGAGCGCGCCGACCCGACCGAGCGCACTGACCCGACCGAGCGCACTGAGCCGGGGACCGGGCCGGAGGCCGGCCCGGCGCCACTGGAGTCGGTCGCCTGGGTCCGCGTACGCGACGGGCGGCTGCTGGCGGTGCGCACCCGGGGGCGCGACGCGTTCTACCTGCCCGGCGGCAAGCTCGAGCCGGGGGAGGACGGGCCGCGGGCGCTGGCCCGTGAGCTTTCCGAGGAGCTCGGCGTGGCCGCGACGGCCATGTCGGAGTCGTTCGTCATCGAGGACGAGGCACACGGTCAGGGCGGCCGACGGCTGCGGATGACCTGTTACACGGGCGAGGCGGAGGGCGATCCGGTCCCGGGCCGGGAGATCGCGGAGCTGGCCTGGCTCACGGCGGCCGAGGCCGACCGCTGCGCCCCCGCGCTGCGGCAGGTGCTGCGCCGGCTGGTGGCCGAGGGCCGCGTCCGTCCGGCGTGACGAGGTACGCCCGGGCCGGGAGGCGCCCGGCCCGGGCTCAGGGGCGGTTGGCCCGGGCTCAGGGGCGGTTGAGGGGCGTCGGGGCGGCGGCGGGCCGGGCGGCGGAGCGGACCCGCTCGGGCCAGGCCGGGCAGTTGACCAGCTCGGCCCACTCCCGGTCGTAGCGCCCCGGCACCGCCCGCCCCGCGGAGGCCCAGCGCTCGACCAGCGCGGCGTAGATGGGCACACAGGTGCTCTGGTGGAGCGTTTCGCCGCCCGCGGTGCTCCGGTCCAGCGCTCTGCTCGGCTGCGAGAGAGAACGGCGTCGCATCGTCGTCGTCATGTCAGGCCAACGCGCCACGCCCGGCGCGGTCACCGGTTTTCCCCCGACCTCACCCGGACCGGGGACGACAATGAAAAGCATTGCCGAATTCAGAAAGGCATTTCATATCGCCTCCGCGGGCACTTGATAACCGTGTCCATTGCAGCCTTTGGTTTATTGTCCGATGTGCTGTTCAATTGCGCTGTTCCGATGGGCGATCAGAGGAGGAGCGCGTGGGCGGCCATAAGCACGGGCACGGGGAGGGACACGGCGGTCACAGCCATGGCGTGGCGGAGAACGCCGACCGCCGCTGGCTGCTCGCGGCGCTTTCGCTGATCAGCGGCTTCATCGTGATCGAAGGGGTCATCGGCGTGGTGGCCCGCTCGCTGGCGCTGCTCTCCGACGCCGCCCATATGCTCACCGACGCCGCGTCGATCGTGCTCGCGCTGGTCGCGATCCGGCTGGCGGCCCGGCCCTCGCGCGGCGGCTACACCTACGGACTCAAGCGCGCCGAAATTCTGTCCGCCCAGGCCAACGGGCTCTCGCTGCTGCTCCTCGCGGTGTGGCTCGGCTATGAGTCGGTCGAGCGCCTGATCGACCCGCCCGCGGTGAGCGGCGCCCTGGTCCTGGCCACCGGACTCGCCGGGGTGGCCGTCAACATCGCGGCGGCCTGGTGCATGTCCAAGGCCAACCGGGGCTCGCTCAACGTCGAGGGCGCCTTCCAGCACATCCTCAACGACCTCTACGCCTTCATCGGCACCGCCGTCTCCGGTGTCGTCGTCATGACCACCGGCTTCACCCGGGCGGACACCATCGCCTCCCTCGTCGTGGTCGTCCTCATGGTGAAGGCCGGCGTGGGGCTGGTCCGGGCCTCCGGCCGGGTGCTGCTGGAGGCCGCGCCGGCCGGGGTGGAGCCCGACGAGATCGGGGACCGGCTGGTGTCCCACGCGGCCGTGGCCGAGGTGCACGACCTGCACGTGTGGCAGATCACCTCCGGGGAGGTGTCGCTCTCGGCCCATGTGCTGGTCGCGTCCGCGGACGGCGACTGCCACGCCGTACGCGAGGACCTGGAGCGGATGCTGGGCGAGCACTACGGGATCACCCACACCACCCTCCAGGTCGACCACCTCGACGACCGCGAGGCGCCCCGGGCCTCGTGCGGGCCGGCCGCCGAGGGCGCCGCGCCCGGCGACCACTGCCTCGCCGCCCACGGCCCGGTCCACCGCTCGGCGGCGCACGGACACTGACGCACGCGCGGTCCGGGCCATCCGGAAAGCGGCCCGGAAATATGTGCGTCGAACTGGTCCGCGAATTCCGGTGGATTCCGATGGAATCCGGTGGACGAGGACCACCCCGTTCCGGCCTCCTGGGCGCGCCTGGCTCATCAATCGCTTTACGCATCAGCGGGCACAGGTGCGATTGAGCCGAAATATGGCGCGGATCCACTGATCATGCGGGCCGGAGGTATGCTCGGCTGCGACCTGAAATACGGGGGCAGAGGCAGGGCCTTGTGACGCCACAATGAACTGGGGGAGTTCGCGTATGAGGTTTCAGGTGCTGGGAAACTTCGAAGTCCTGACCGACACCCGCGCCCGGACGCCGAGCGCTCCCAAGCTCCGCCGGGCCCTGGCCCTGCTGATACTGCGGCACAACGAGGTCGTGCCCACCAAGGCCCTCATCGACGAACTGTGGGGGAGCAGGCCCCCCGACAAAGCCATCCGTGCCGTACACACCTACATCTACGAACTGCGCCGCGGCCTCGCCCGCCCGGACGGCGGAGAGCTGTTCCTCCAGACCCGCCCGAGCGGTTATACCGTCCGCGTGCCGGAAAGCGCGATCGACCTCAATTCCTTCCGGGCACTGGTCAAGGAAGGCCGGGAGGCGCTCGCCGCGGGGGACCCGGAACACGCCCGGGAACTGCTGAACCGGGCCCTGGGACTCTGGCAGGGCAGCGCCCTGGCCAATGTGGACTGCGGGGAACTGCTCGAAGCGCACGCGACCGAGCTGGAGGAAAGCCGGCTGCGCGCCCTGGAGATGCGCATCGAGGCCGATTTCCGGCTCAGCCGCCACCAGGAACTGACCGGGGAGCTCAAGGCCCTCGCCGCCGCCAGGCCCCTGCACGAGGGCATCCACGCCCGGCTGATGCTCGCGCTCTACCGCTCCGGACGCCGCGGCGAGGCGCTCAAGGTCTTCCAGGACCTGCGCCGCCACCTGGTCGACGAGCTGGGCCTGGAGCCCGGCCCCGAACTCCAGCGCCTGCAGCGCTCCATCCTCGCCGGGGACCCGTCACTGGACCCGCCGCCCGCCGCCCCGCTCCCGCCGCCCCGCCGCGCCCGCCCCCCGGCCCCGCCGGCCCAACTCCCCCGGGACATCGTCGACTTCACCGGGCGGCGGGCCGTGCTCGACGAGGTCGGCGGCCTGCTCGCGGCCCACGGCGACGGCACCGGCCTGCCCGTGGTGTCCCTGGTCGGCATGCCGGGCGTCGGCAAGACGGCCACCGCCGTCCACCTCGCCCACGCGGTCCGCGCCCGCTACCCCGACGGCCAGCTGTACGTCCCGCTGGGCGGAGCACAGACCACACCCGCGTCCGCGGCGGAAGGGCTGGAGCACATCCTGCGAGGCATCGGCGTGGCGCCCCGCGACATCCCGGCCACCCTGAGCGGACGCGTGGCGCTGTACCGCACCTGGACCTCCGACCGCCGGATGCTGGTGGTGCTGGACGACGCCGACTCGCCCGAGCAGGTCGAACCGCTGCTTCCCGGCGGCACCGGCTGCGCCGTGCTGATCACCAGCCGCTCCCTGCTCTACGGGCTGCGCGGGGCGCGCGCCGTGACGCTGGGCTGCCTGTCCACCGCCGAGGGCGGGCAGCTGCTGACCCGGCTGATCGGGCGGGAGCGGACCGCCGCCGAGCCCCAGGCCGTCGCCGAGGTGGTGCGGCTCGCGGACGGCCTGCCGCTGGCCATCACCTTCCTCGGTGAGCGGCTGACGGCGATGCGGCCGGTCAGTATTTCCTGCGTCCTGGCGAAGATACGGTCCGCCAAGGGCCAGCACCGCCTCTCCGAGCTCTCGTCGCTGGGCCTGGACCTCTACGACCGGCTGGACGGCTGCTTCCGCAAGCTCGACCCGGACACCCAGGAGGCCTTCCTGCGCATGGCGCTGATGCCGCGCCGGCTGTTCACGGCCGGGCAGGGCGCCCGGGCCCTGGGCACCGACACCACCACGGCGGACGTGGTGCTGATGCGGCTGGTCGACGCCTCGCTGATGGAGGTCGCGGGGGAGCCGGCGGCCGGCCGCCGGCACTACCGCCTCCGCGAACTGGTCCACGAGTACGCGCTGGAGCGGATGGCGGTCACCCGCACCGCGCCCGCCGTGCGCCACTTCATCGGCTTCTGACGGCCCGAGCGCCCCCAGAGGGTGCCACCACGCCACCGCCCCGGGCGGCGACGAGCCTCAGGTGTCCCCCGGGCCCCGCCGCCCGGCCCGCAGCGCGGGCAGCACCACCTGGTCCACCATGGCCTCGATGGCCCGGTCGTCGGGCGGGGTGCCGTTGAGCAGGTAATGCATCATCACCTGCGCGGGCCCGGTCCGCGCGGCGAACGGGCTGGCCGACTCCCCGGGGATCTCGCCGCGCTCGGCCGCCCGCCGCAGGATCTCCGCGATGGCCTCCAGCCGCGGCTCGATGAACCGCGTGCGGAACACCGCGATCAGCTCCGGGTGGCGCAGCAGGTCCCCGAGCAGCACCATCGCGGGCGGTCCCGCGCGCCCGGTGAGGGCGTCGGCCATCCGCCGCAGCGCCGCCACCAGCTCCTCCCGCAGATCGCCCGTCTCGGGCAACTCCTCGCTGGGCAGCAGGACATGCTCGAAGGCGTCGAGCAGCAGATCCTGCGGAGTGCTCCACCGCCGGTACAGCGCGGCCTTCCCGGTGCGCGCCCGCTCGGCCACCCCCCGGAGCGTCAGCCTGCCGTAGCCGGACTCGGCGCACTCGGCGATCGTGGCCTCGTAGATGGCCCGCTCCAGGGCGGCGCCCCTGCGGCGGGTCCGCACCGGCGGCGCCCCCGCGTCCTCCCCGCTCATCCGGCGGCCCTCCCCCTCCCCGAAAAGCACCTTCACGACCCCTTTGCGGACCCTATCAGCGGGGGCTACCCTGCCGGACAAGGAGGATAAGGAACAGTTCGGTCTACTATCACGGCCCGTCCCCTCCACGACACCGCCCTTGTGAGAAACCTGTCCGCTTCCTGAGCGTCGGTGTGCACTCTCGCCACATCGGCTCTTTCCGGCTTCCCGGACGCGCCCGGTCCCGGGCCGCGACGAGCCGAGCGCCGCACACACAGCCGCACACACAGGGGGAGTGGTACGGATGGAGCGGGTCGCCCTGGGACTTCCGGTCGAGCCCGGCAACGAAACACGGGTGGCGCGGCTGCTGCGACGCCTTCCCGCGGCCCCGGCCGGCGAGGCGCGCACCGAGACGGTGGCCACGTTCACCGCGCCGCGCCGGGTGCTGCACATCGCCGACACCACCGGCGGCCTCGACGGCCTCGTCGCCGACCTCACCGCGCACCCGGACGTCGCGGCCGGCCTGCGCGAGCTGTGCGGCATGCCCCACCGGCTCTCGGCGGCCTCCTACCTCATCCGGGCCCGGCTCACCCGCTGGGCCCACTACGCCCGGCCGTACCCCGCCCGGCTCACCGTGCGCCGCCGGGCCCTGCTCTACCCCGTACGGCCGGGCAAGGGCGAGGAGCTGCGCCGGCTGCTGGCCGCCGGAGTCGCCCCCGGCACCTCCCAACAGCTGGCGTCCGCCCTGATCAGCAGCACCATCTTCGCCCGCCAGGACCTCGTCGTCCGGTTCTGGGAGGCCACCGCCGACCCGGCCGAGGAGCTCGACAACATCGCCCGCGTCGTCCCCCGTTCAGGCCTCGGAGCCAAACTCAACCGGCTCCTCGACGTCGAGCAGGACCTGACCACCGACGCCGGCTTCCGCGCCTTCTTCACGGGCTGCGCGATGTCCCCCGTGCCCGGCGCGGGCGCCTGGGCCCGGCCGTAGCCGCCCAGCGCCCCACGGGCCGCGCCCGGGCGACCCACCTCACCACCGCCACTTCTTCAGGAGGAAGCGTGACCGCACAGCCTGTCCCCGTCGTCTCGCTGGACGACGCCCCGCCCAACCGCCGGCGCGGCGGCGACCTGCGCACCCTGCTCAGCCCGAAGACGGTCGGCGCCACCTCCGGCTTCCTCGGCGTGGCCATCATCGAGCCCGGCGAGTACGTGGCGGAGCACTACCACCCCTACTCCGAGGAGTTCCTGTACGTGGTGCGCGGCGACCTCGTCGTCGACCTCGACGGCACCCCCCGCGAACTCCACGCCGACCAGGGGCTGATGGTCCCCATCGGGATGCGCCACCGGGTCCGCAACACCGGAGCCGTCCAGGCCAGGATCGTCTTCCACCTCTCGCCGCTGGCCCCCCGCCCGGAGCTGGGCCATGTGGACACCGAGACGGTCGAGTCCCCGGCCACCGGCACGCTCGCCGGGGACTCGCGGTGAACCGAACCGCCGTCATCACCGGGATCGGCGTGGTGGCCCCCGGCGGGATCGGCACCAAGTGCTTCTGGGAGCTGCTCACCGCCGGGCGCACCGCCACCCGGCGGATCTCCCTCTTCGACCCCACCGGATTCCGCTCCCAGGTGGCCGCCGAATGCGACTTCGACCCCGCCGCCGAAGGGCTGAGCCCCCAGGAGATACGCCGGATGGACCGGGCCGCCCAGTTCGCGGTCGCCGCCACCAGGGAGGCGCTCGCCGACAGCGGCCTCACCCCCGCCGAGGCGCCCGCCCACCGCACCGGCGTCAGCCTGGGCAGCGCCGTGGGCTGCACCACCGGCCTGGAGGAGGAGTACGTCGTGCTCAGCGACGCCGGCCGGCTCCGTCTGGTCGACCACCGCTACGGGGTCCCGCAGCTGTACGGCTACATGGTGCCCAGCACCCTGGCCGTCGAGACGGCGTGGGCGTGCGGCGCCGAGGGCCCGGTCGGTCTGGTCTCCACCGGCTGCACCTCGGGGCTCGACGCCGTCGGCTACGGGGCCCAGCTCATCACCGAGGGCTCGGCCGACGTGATGGTCGCCGGCGCCACCGACGCGCCCATCTCGCCCATCACCTCGGCCTGTTTCGACGCCATCAAGGCCACCTCGCCCAACAACGACGACCCGGCCCACGCCTCCCGCCCCTTCGACCACCGCAGGGACGGCTTCGTGCTCGGCGAGGGCGCCGCCGTGATGGTGCTCGAGGAGCGCGGCCGCGCCCAGGCCCGGGGCGCCCACGTCTACGCCGAGCTCGCGGGGTTCGCCGGCCGCAGCAACGCCTTCCACATGACCGGACTGCGGCCCGACGGCCGGGAGATGGCCGAGGCCATCCGCGTCGCGCTCGACCGGGCCCGCCTCGCGCCGGACGACGTCGACTACATCAACGCGCACGGCTCCGGCACCCGCCAGAACGACCGCCACGAGACCGCCGCCTTCAAGCGCGCGCTGGGCGAGCGGGCCCGCGAGGTGCCCGTCAGCTCCATCAAGTCCATGGTCGGGCACTCACTGGGGGCGATCGGCGCGATCGAGGTGGCCGCCTGCGCGCTGGCGCTCGAGCACCAGGTCGTGCCGCCCACCGCCAATCTGCGCCACCCCGACCCCGAGTGCGACCTGGACTACGTCCCGCTGACGGCCCGTGACCACACCATGGACGTGGTGCTCTCGGTCGGCAGCGGCTTCGGCGGCTTCCAGACCGCGATGCTGCTCAGCCGCCCCGGGAGGGCCCGGTGACCCCCGCGGCCGGGGCCGCCACCGACACCCCCACCGCCTGGGTCACCGGCCTCGGCATCGTCGCGCCCGGGGGCGTCGGCGTCGAGGAGTACTGGTCGGCGATGCTGTGCGGGGAGAGCGGCATCGGGCCCATCACCCGCTTCGACGCCTCCGGCTATCCGGTGCGGCTGGCCGGCCAGGTGCCCGGCTTCCGCACCGAGGAACGCGTCCCCGGCCGGCTCGCCGTCCAGACCGACCGCTGGACCCATCTGGGCCTGGCCGCGGCCGAGGCCGCGCTCGCCGACGCCGGCGCCGGCCCCGACGCCCTGGCCGCGCTCTCCGAGTACGACATGGCGGTCGTCACCGCCTCCTCCTCCGGCGGCACCGAGTTCGGGCAGCGGGAGATCGAACGGCTGTGGTCGCGCGGGCCCCGGCACGTCGGCGCGTACCAGTCGATCGCCTGGTTCTACGCGGCGACCACCGGCCAGATCTCCATCCGCCACGGCATGCGCGGACCGTGCGGGGTCATCGCCGCCGAGCAGGCCGGCGCCCTGGACGCGCTCGCGCACGCCCGCCGGGTGCTGCGCGACGGCGCCCGGCTCGTGGTCAGCGGCGGCACCGACGCCTCCCTGTGCCCGTACGGTCTGGTCGCCCAGCTCTCCAACGGCCGGCTGTCCACCCGCGAGGACCCGGCACGGGCGTATGTGCCGTTCGACGCCGGGGCCTGCGGCCACCTCCCGGGCGAGGGCGGGGCGATGCTGATCGTCGAGGACGCCCGCTCGGCCCGGCGGCGCGGCGCCGCCCACGCGTACGGCGAGATCGCCGGGCACGCGGCCACCTTCGACCCGCCACCCGGCTCCGGCCGCGAGCCCGGGCTGCGCCGCGCCATCGTGAACGCCCTGACCGACGCGCGGACGTCCGCCGAGGAGATCGACGTCGTCTTCGCGGACGCCGCCGCCGTACCCGCCCTCGACCGCGCCGAGGCGGACGCCCTCGCCCGGGTCTTCGGGCCCCGTGGGGTGCCCGTCACCGCGCCCAAGACGCTGACCGGGCGGCTGTACGCGGGCGCCGCGCTGGATGTGGCCACCGCGCTGCTGGCCATCCGCGACGACGTCATCCCGCCCACCGCCGCCGGGGTGACCCCGCACCCGGACCACCGGCTCGACCTGGTGGTGGGCGAGCCGCGGCCCGGCCCCGTGCGCACGGCCCTGGTGGCCGCCCGGGGCTTCGGCGGCATGAACGCCGCGCTGGTCCTCCGCCGGACCGACCCGCGCGGACGAGCGAGGAGACACCGTTGACTTGCTCCTCCTCCCGAAGGAGGGGGTTCCTACGGCTCGCGCCGTGGGGTTTCCTGCTTCGTCGCCGACTGCCCGCCCGGAGTGCTCCGTTGAGGTCTTACACCGGCTCCACAGGCCGAAACCGCCAGCCCGGCGGCCAGGATGTTGCGCGCCGCGTTCACGTCGCGGTCGTGGGTCGTGCCGCAGTCGCACGTCCAGGTACGGACGTGCAGCGGCAGCTTGTCCCGCAGGGTGCCGCACACGGAGCACAGCTTGGAGGAGGGGAACCAGCGGTCGACCGCGATCACCTCGCGGCCGTACCACTGGGCCTTGTACTCCAGCAGGCTCCTGAATTCACTCCACGCCGCGTCGGAGATGGCGCGGGCGAGCCTGCCGTTCTTCAGCAGGTTCCGAACGGTGAGGTCCTCGATCACGATCGTTTGGTTCTCACGAACGAGCCGAGTGGTGATCTTGTGCAGCGTGTCGCGCCTGCGGTCGGCGACGCGGGCATGGATACGGGCGACCTTCCGCCTCGCCTTGGCCCGGTTCGCCCCCTCGCCCGGGGCCTTGCGGGCAAGGTGCCGCTGCGCCCTGGCCAGGCGGGTACGGTCGCGCCGCTCGTGCCGGGAATTGGAGATCTTCTCCCCGGTCGAGAGGGTCAGCAGGTGGTCCAGTCCGGCATCCACACCGACCGCCGCATCCGTTGCGGCCAACGGCTTCACGGTGGGGTCCTCGCACAGCAGGGACACGTACCAGCGCCCGGCCGCGTCCTGCGAGACGGTCACGGTGGACGGCGACGCGCCCTTCGGAAGGGGGCGGGACCACACGATCTCCAGCGGCTCCATCATCTTCGCCAAGGTCAGCTCGCCGTCGCGGAAGCGGAACGCGCTGGTGGTGTACTCGGCGGACTTCCGGGACTTCTTCCGCGACTTGAACCGCGGATACCCGGCGCGCTTGGCGAAGAAGTGGGTGAAGGCCGTCTGGAGGTGGCGCAGGGCCTGCTGGAGCGGGACGGAGGAGACCTCGCTGAGGTACGCCAGCTCCTCGGTCTTCTTCCACGCCGTCAGCATCGCCGAGGAGGCGTTGTAGTTGACCCGTTCCTGCCGCAGCACCCATGCCTCGGTGCGTGCCGCGAGCGCGAGGTTGTAGACCTTCCGCACGCATCCGAACGTGCGCGACAGCTCGGCTGCCTGCGCATCGGTCGGATAGAAGCGGTACTTGAACGCCCGCTTCACAGGAGTGGGCATGCTCACAAGCTAGCACGTCAGCTTGTGAAGCCCGAACTGATCGGCGATGGGCGCCGAATCGCCCGGTCGGTGACTCGGCGCTCCCTGCCCTGCTCCGCAGGAGCCCGTTTCCTCCCCGGCCTGAAGGCCGGGGTGTCCACGGAGGAATCCAGATGACCGAGTTCACCATCGACGACCTGAGGCGGATCATGCGCGGCAGCGCGGGGGCCGAGGACGGCGAGCGCCTCGACGGGGACGCTCTCGACGCCGACTTCGCCGACCTCGGCTACGACTCCCTGGCCGTACTGGAGATCCACTCGCAGATCGAGAACACCTTCGACCTGACGCTGCCCGACGACGCCCTCAGCCGGATGCGCACCCCACGGGAGACCGTCTCCGTGGTCAACGCCTGTATCGGAAACACCGGAGAAGGAGAGTGAGCCGGAGCATGACCGAATCCACCGGAGCCGAAGCCACCGCGGCCGAAGCCACCGAACACGCCCGCACCGACAACTCCATCGTCATCGACGCGCCCCTGGAGCTGGTCTGGGACATCACCGGCGATGTCGAGGGCTGGCCGCGGCTGTTCAGCGAGTACGAGTCGGTGGAGATCCTCCACCGCGAGGGCGACACCATACGGTTCCGCCTCACCATGCACCCGGACGAGGACGGCACCCGGTGGAGCTGGGTGTCCGAGCGCACCGCGGACCCGGCCACGCACACGGTCCGCTCCCGCCGCGTGGAGACCGGCCCCTTCGCGTTCATGAACATCTTCTGGGAGTTCACCCCGGACCCCGGCGGGGTGCGGATGCGCTGGGTCCAGGAGTTCCACATGTCGCCCGGGGCGCCCGTGGACGACGCCGCCATGGCCGAGCACATCAACCGCAACACCAGGATCCAGATGGAGCTGATCCGCGACCGGATCGAGGCCCGCGCCCGCGCGTCGGCCCCCTGAACGAGCCCCCCGTCGACACCACCCCGTCGGGACACCATCGAGACACGGAGGAACCCCATGGCCACGACCCTGATCGTCGCCCGGCTGAAGCCCGGCGACCACCGGGCCGAGATCAGCAGGCTGTTCGCCGAATCGGACACCACCGAACTGCCCGACCTGGTGGGCGTCCAGGAGCGGCGGCTGCTCACCTTCAAGGACCTGTACTTCCACCTCGTCCGCACCGACGAGGCCCTCTCCAGGACGCTCACCCCCCAGCACGACCACCCCCTGTTCCGGTCGATCAGCGAGGCGATGGACGAGTACGTCACGCCGTACGAAGGGGCCTGGGGCAGCGTCGAGCAGGCCTCGGCCCGGCAGTTCTACCACTGGAAGCGCGGCCTCGGCCGAGTCCAGCCCTGACGACCGCACCACGAGAGGCGGAAACGCTGTGACCGACACCGACTACACCCCCGAACTCGCGACCGCGGCCCGGGTGAAGGAACTGGCGATGGGCCTGTGGGTCTCCGCCATGATGATGACGGCCGTCCAGCTGCGGCTCCCCGACGAGATCGACGACAAGCCCGTCGAGGCCGGCGAGCTCGCCGCCCGGCTGGACCTGCACCCCGAGGCCGTCGCCCGGCTGCTGCGGGCCCTGGCGGCGCACGGCGTCTTCGCGGAGCCCGCCGAGGACCGCTTCGCCCACACCGAGCTGTCCCGGGTGCTCCGCGAGGACCACCCGCACAGCGTGCGCTACCAGGTGCTGTGGACCGTGGCCCCCTGGACCTGGCGGGCCTGGCCGCACCTGGAGGAGGCGGTGCGCACCGGCGAGCGGGTCTTCCCGCGCCTGTACGGCAAGGAGTTCTTCGCCTACCTCGCCGAGGACGCCCCGCGCTCCGCCGAGGTGTTCAACCGGGCCATGACCCAGTCCTCCACCTTCACCTCGGCCATGGTCGCCGAGGCGCTGGACATGACCGGCGTACGGGTCGTGGTCGACATCGGCGGCGGCCGGGGCCACCTGCTGCGCACCGTCCTGGAGCGCTACCCCTGGCTGAGCGGGGTGCTCTACGACCTGGCGTCCGTCGTGGCCTCGGCGGACCCCGCGCTGCGGCCCGGCGGGGAACTCGCCGACCGGGCGCGGGTGGTGGCGGGAAGCTGCCTGGACGGCGTCCCGCCCGGCGACCTGTACATCCTGAAGAACCTGCTGGAGTGGGACGACGAGCGGACCGTGACCACCCTGCGGAACGTGGCCGCGGCGCTGCGCTCGGGCGGCCGGGCGGTGCTGGTGCAGAACCTGGTCGACGACAGCCCAGAACCCAAGGTCACCACCGGGATGGACCTGCTGCTGCTCCTCAACGTCGGCGGCAGGAAACACACCAGGCGCCAGCTGACCCGGCTGCTGTCCGAGGCCGGCCTCGAGATCACGGACATCCGCCCCACGGCCAGCAGCCTCTTCGTCATCGAGGTCGCCCGGCGCGCCGCAGGAGCAGCGGGCGCCTAGCCCGCCCCGCCCCCGGGCCCGTCCGGCCGGTCCGCGCCGCCGGTCCGGTCGAGCGCGACCGGGGGCAGGAACTCACGGACGAACGTGCGGTGCCACCACGCCCCGGTGGCCCGCAGCTCGCGCCAGGTCGTGAAGCGGTACAGAAACAGCCGGGCGCGCAGGTACGTGGGCGGCGCGCCGGGGAAGGGGCAGCTCCGCAGCAGCCTCAGCGTCGCCCGGTCGCCCTCCAGCAGCTTGGTGACCAGCGGGCCGAACCAGGCCCGGGCGTAGGCGGGCGAGATCCCGGCGAACCACATCATCCAGTCGAGCCGCAGGTGGTACGGGGCGAACTGGCGCGGCATCCGGCGCACATCGCCCGGCTTGCCCCGGAACTCGTACTCCTTCCACCCCGTGTCCGCCGTGGGCACCGGCTCGTCGGTGCCCTCGATCACCACCTCGAACCGCGAGCGGTTGACGCTGCCGAAGGCGCCGTAGGTGTTGACCAGGTGCAGCGGGTTGAAGGAGTAGTTCATCAGCTGCCGGCCGGAGATCAGGTTACGGGCCGGCCAGTAGCTGAGCACCACCACCAGCGCGCCGGCGGCCAGCACCACGGCCTCGTACCAGACGGGGGGAGCGGCGAGCGGCGGCGGTTCCGGAAGCCCCAGCACCCGGGCCGCTCGCCGCCCGTCCACCGCGGCGAGCCCCAGCAGGACGGTCAGCCAGTTGAGCCAGGAGAAGTTGCCGGACGCGACCAGCCACAGCTGGGTGACCACGACCACGCCCCCGGCCACGCTCGCCACCGGCTGCGGGGTGAACAACGCCAGGGGCACCACGAGCTGGGCGAGGTGGTTGGCCGCGACCTCCACCCGGTGCAGGGGCTTCGGCAGCCGGTGGAAGAACCAGCTCAGCGGGCCCGGCATCGGCTGGGTCTCGTGGTGGTGGTACAGACAGGTCAGCTGCCGCCAGCAGCGGTCCCCCCGGATCTTGATCAGCCCGGCGCCGAACTCCACCCGGAACAGCAGCCAGCGCAGCAGCCACAGCACCAGGACGGGCGGTGCGGTGCGGGCGTTGCCGAGGAAGACGGCGAGGAAGCCGGTCTCCAGCAGCAGCGACTCCCAGCCGAAGCCGTACCAGACCTGCCCGACATTGACGATCGACAGATACAGCAGCCACAGCACCAGCCACATCAGCATCGCGGCCCACAGCGGCACCCGGTCCGCGGCCCCCGCCGCCACCGCGGCGGCGAGCGCGGCCCCCAGCCAGGCGCAGCCGGTGAGGAAGCGGTCCGAGAAGTGGAGGTGGAAGAGGCTGGGGGAGCCCCGGAACGGCATCCGCGCGAGGAACCGCGGCGCCGGCGTGAGGCCCCGCTCGCCGATCAGGGCCCGGCCCTGGTTCGCCGCCACCACGAAGGCGATCACGTAGAGGGCGGCAAGCCCCCGTTGGAAGACCAGCCGGCTCAGCCAGTAGTCGGATGAGGTGAACCACTCCATACGGAACCGCTCCCTGGGCCTGTGCCACGGCTCGGTCCGCCTCCGGGACGCCTGAGCCCCGCTCGACGGGCCTCCGTGCCGGCCCCTCGCTGTCCGGTCGTCCGGCTATCCGTACCACCTGAGCCGGACGCGTGCTCCCTGACGGGTCCCACGCGGGCCGGAGTTCATCCGGTCGGCGCGCCCCGCGCCCGGCCGTGCTTAACCGGTTCAGGGCCGCCGGGGCGGGGCGGTGCTGCCGCGCGGGGTGAGCGCCGGGGTGGGCGCCTGATGGGAGCCGGGCGCCGCCTGGTCGAGCACGTCGAACAGGCGGCGGGCGACCTCGGCCCCGAAGCCGAAGACGTCATGGCTCATCGCCGACAGCGTGGGGTGGGTGAGCTGGCACAGCTGGGAGTCGTCCCAGGCCAGCAGCGAGACGTCGGCCGGCACCGAAAGGCCCATCTCGGCGGTCACCGACAGCCCGGCCACCGCCATGATGTCGTTGTCGTAGAGGACCGCCGTCGGCCGGTCGGCCGAGGACAGCAGCGCCCGCGTGGCGCGCGCCCCCTCCTCCCCGGAGAAGTCGGTGGCGACCGTGCGCCCGTCGGCCAGGCCCAACTGCCGCACGGCCGCCTCGAAGGCGGCGGTGCGGATCACGCTGTGCCCGAGCGAGGCGGGGCCGCTCACCCGGGCGATCCGCCGGTGGCCCAGCGCCGCCAGATAGCGCACCGCCTCGCCGACGGCGGTGGCGTCGTCGGTCCACACACAGGTGAAGCCGCCGGCCAGGGACGGGTGTCCGGCGGCGACGGCGGGCAGCCCGAGTCCGCGCAGCGCGGGGACGCGCGGATCGCCGTCGTGGAGGTCGACGAGGATCGACCCGCCGACCTGCCGCGCCCGCCACCACGTCTCCTGGACGGCGATCTCCTCCCGCACGTCCCGCACCAGCCGCAGCAGCAGCGAGCAGGACCGCTCGGCGAGCACGCTCTCGATGCCCGAGACGAACTCCATGAACCACGGCTCGAGCCCCAGCATCCTGGCCGGCCGCGCGATGGCCAGGCCCACGGCGTCCACCCGCGCGTTGGACAGCGAGCGGGCGGACAGATGGGGCGCCCACCCCAGCTCCCGGGCCGCCTCGAAGATCCGGGCCCGGGTGGCCTGGGAGACGCCGGGGCGGTCGTTGAAGGCGAGCGAGACCGCCCCCTTGGAGACCCCGGCCCGCGCGGCGACGTCCTTGATGGTGACGCGCCGCGGTGGGCCCGCCGTGACCTCGCTGTCCATCCACCGACTCCCGCTGCTCGGCTGCCGCTCGCCGCCCGCGGCGAACGCCACACCCTACCGCGTCGGTAAACCGGTCAAGGCGGGTTTTCCCCGGACCGCCGCTCAGGACGCGGGGAGTCCGGTGGGGGACAGCTCCTCGGCCGGCCGGTCGTACGAGCGCGCGGCGCGCGGCGGGCCCATCGCGGGCTCGGCGTCGACGAGCGTGAGGCGGCGTGGCGACCGGAGCGGATCCACCAGCTCCCGCAGCCCGGGCGGCAGGGGCAGCCGGTGCCAGGGGACACAGCGGTTGACCAATCCGAAGGCCGCGCGCACGGGGGCCGGCAGGACGGCGTGGCCCAGCGCGGCGCCGGCGGTGAGCCGCAGCGCCGGCCGGTGGGCGCCGCCGGCCTCGTACGCGGCCCTGCGGGCGCGGTTGAGGCTGCCCAGCGGGCGGAACTCCTCGGTGGTGTGCCAGGGGTGGAAGGCGAGCCGCTCCACCCGGCGCGCCGCCGAGCGGGCCTCGGCCGCGTCCAGGTCCTGGCGCGGCACGGTCAGCAGGGCCACCGGGACGACGGGCGTGTCGCTCTCCTTCCACTCCACCGAGCCGTCCTCGACCGGGGTGCGGCGCTCGTCCAGATACCGCTGCACACACAGCTCGAAGCAGATGTCACCGGTGGCCAGGCGCTGCGTCAGCTCCCGGTGGAGGTAGTCCGGGTCGCCCCGGTCGGGCGGCGGGGCCGGGGTGCCGCCGGGGGCCGGGCGCAGCAGATAGCGGACCGGACCCGCGTCGCCCCACAGGATCGCGCCGCGGCTCCAGAACGTCTCGCGGGCCAGGGAGCCGACCGCGTGCCGGGTGGCGGTGTGCACATTGCGGCGCATCCGGGCGGCGGTGGACCAGCCGACGGCCAGCGGCAACTTCACCAGCAGCCCGAACGCCTGCTCGGCGGCGCTGCCCACGCCCGCCATGGCCTTGGCGAAGGCCACGTACTCGCGGGCGTCGGCGGCGTGCGACACCGGGAAGCCGGCGGCCAGCAGATCGTGCGCCTCCCCGGGCCCGGCCAGCACCCGCACCGCCATCCCGCGCAGATCCGGCGCGGCGCCGGGCCGCTCCGGGCCGCTCGCGTCCGACAGCCGCACCACGGCCGGGTACTCGGCGCCCGGCCGCGCGTAGCCGACCCGCAGCGCCTCGGGCAGATCGTCGCGGAAGCGCAGCCGGGCGTTGTCGACCGCGAGGGCCGGCCTGGTGTGGCAGGCGCGCGGCAGGTGCGGGGGGCCGCCGCCGTGCCGGTCCGCCCACTCCGCGCCCACCATTTCGCGCGCCAGCCGCTCGAAGAGCAGCCGCTCCGCCTCCGGGCTGCCGCCCGCGTAGACCTCGTAACGACGATCGGGCGCGGCGCGGCGGAGCGCGGACCGCTCGTGCAGTGCGGTGTCGACCATGGTGGGGAAGCCTCCGTGCGGGACAGGCCGGGACGCGGTTCGGCGGGGAGCGGGCGCGCGGGCGTGCCGAGCCGGTGCGCGGCGCCCGGTCCGGCCCTGCGGATCAGCGTAGGAGCGGGCCCCGGGGCCCGCAGCCCGGAGCCGCCGGCGGGGTGACCGGCCCGCCCCCCCGGGCGCGGCGGCGGGGCCTGGACGCGGCGGCGGGGCCCCGGCTCCTGCGGCACACTGGTCCCATGCCGGAACTACCGGAGGTGGAGGCCCTCGCCCGGATCCTGGCCGAGCGCGCCGTCGGCCGGGAGATCGCCCGCGTCCACCCGGCCGCGGTGAGCGTCCTCAAGACGTACGACCCGCCGCTGACCGACCTCGAAGGACGCACCGTCACGGCGGTCCGCCGCCACGGCAAGTTCCTCGACCTGGCCACCGACGGCCCCCATCTGGTCGTCCACCTCGCCAGGGCGGGCTGGCTGCGCTGGCGGGACGGCCTGCCCGAGGCCCCGCCCCGACCCGGCAAGGGCCCGCTCGCGCTGCGGCTGCGGCTGGCCGGCCCGGAGGGCTCCGGCTTCGACCTCACCGAGGCGGGCACCCACAAGGCGTTGTCCGTCCACTGCGTCCGCGACCCCCGGGAGGTGCCGGGCATCGCCCGCCTGGGTCCCGACCCGCTCGACGACTCCTTCACCCTGGAGGCGTTCGCCGGGCTGCTGCGCGGAGTGCGCCACCGCATCAAGGGGGTGCTGCGCGACCAGAGCGTCATCGCCGGGATCGGCAACGCCTATTCGGACGAGATCCTGCACGCCGCCCGCATGTCGCCCTACCGGCTGGCCGGGGACCTGACCGAGGAGGACGTGGCCCGGCTGTACGAGGCGATGGGCGCCACCCTGCGCGACGCCGTCGAGCGCTCCCGGGGGCTCGCGTCCCGCGACCTGAAGGCGGAGAAGCGCGGCGGCATGCGGGTGCACGGCCGCACCGGTCAACCCTGCCCGGTGTGCGGCGACATGATCCGCGAGGTGTCCTTCGCGGACTCCTCCCTGCAGTACTGCCCCACCTGCCAGACCGGCGGCAAGCCGCTCGCCGACCGGCGGCTGTCCCGCCTGCTCAAGTAGGCCCCGGCGGGCCCCTGTTGACGGCGGCTCGCCGGGGTGGCCGCGCACCGGCCGGGGGCGGACGCCCCCCAAGGCCGGTGTGCCACCGCATCGTTACCTTCCGTCCCCGCACGCGACCCCGCCGACGCCTTAGGATGCGGCCGTTCCACGAGGGCCCCGGCGACCACCCCAGGCCGGGGTCCGGACGGCGTCGGCCCACCCTGACAGCTGTGCCGAACACCACCCGCACCACCCCCTGTCCCCCCACTCCACTCCACGGAGCACCATGACCAATGCCCTGATCATCGGTGGCGGCATCGCCGGAACCGTGACCGCGATCGCCCTCCGCAAGGCCGGCATCAACGCGGCCGTGTACGAGGCGTATCCCACCGACGCGGCCGCCGCCACCGACGCGGGTGCGTTCCTGCTCGTCTCCGCCAACGGCATGGAGGCGCTGCGTACCATCGACGCCCACCGGCCGGTGCTGGACAACTCCTTCCCGGCGGGCCGCGCCGACTTCATCAGCAACACCGGCAAACGGCTCGGCGGGCGGCCCCTGGCCGGCTCCGAGGAGGGCGCGCTGGGCGCCCGTACGATCAAACGCGCCACCCTGCGGCGGGTGTTGCGCGAGGAGGCGGAGCGGCGCGGCGCGCGCGTCGAGCACGGCAAGCGGCTGCTGGCCGCCCAGACCGGCCCCGACGGCCGCGTGGTGGCCTCCTTCGCCGACGGCGGGCGGGCACAGGGGGACGTGCTCGTCGGCGCCGACGGCCTCCACTCCCTCATCCGCAGGACCATCGAGGCCGCCGCGCCCCGCCCCCGCTTCACCGGACAGCACACGGTGTGCGGCTACGCCCGCGACGCGGCCTCGCCCCCGGACCGCGACACCTACGCCATGATCTACGGCAAGCGGGGCTTCTTCGGCTGCACCACGGCCCCGGACGGCGAGGTCTGGTGGTTCGCCAACACCCCGGGCGCCGAGCTGTCCAAGGACGAACTGGCGGCGATCACACCGGAGCAGTGGCGGGAGCAACTCGCCGGTCTGTTCGCGGAGGACAACACTCCGGCGGCCGGCATCATCCGGGCGAGCGGCGAGTCCATCGTCGCCACCAACGCCTACGACATCGCCTCCACGCCCACCTGGTCCGACGAGGCGATGGTCCTGGTGGGGGACGCGGTGCACGCCTGCGCGCCGAACGCCGCCCAGGGCGCCTCGCTGGCCATCGAGGACGGGGTCGTGCTCGCCAAGTGCCTCCGCGACCTGCGCAGCCCCCGCCCGGCCTTCGCCGCGTACGAGAGGCTGCGCCGCGAGCGGGTGGAGCGGGTGGTCGCCACGGGCGCGGACCTGGCCCGCCGCACCGCCCCCGGGCCGGTGGGCCGGGCCCTGCGGGACGCCATCCTGCCGCGCAGGCTCGACCGGGCGGGCACCGACGGCCCGGACTGGCTGACCGGCTACCGCATCGACTGGGACGAGCCCGTCAAGGGGGAGGTGGCCCGAGCGCGCTGATCACAGGGCCCGCTCCCTGGAGGCGGGCGAACCGAGACCTTAACGGGCCATGTCATTTGGGGCTGGGCGTCGGCGTCGTGGCCCGCGGCGTGGGCGGATCGGCGGGATGCCTTGCACGAGGGCCTGCGGGCCTGGCTGTCGTGGGTGTTGGCTGCGGATACTCCCAGTGAGATGGGCAGGCCGCGGCGATTGACGATGAGGTGGATTTTCGATCCGCTCTTGCCGCGGTCGGTCGGTCGATCGGTCGGATTCGGTCCGGTCAGAGGCCCCCTTTGACCGCCCGGACGCTCACGGAGTCGACGGCGCACCACGCCCAGTACAGCTCTCCCTGGCTGCCGGGTTCGTCGAGGGGCAGGCGATGCAGCTTGGCCCACACGCGAGCCTGCGACCACTCGGCAACCGGCGGAACGCGGTCACGCCCGACGGGCCGAAGCCGGGCGGAAGCTGGTTCCACGTGCAGCCTGACGACAAACGCAGCAAGGGTGCCGCTACGGCAGGTTGCGACGCATGAGGTCGGCGTAGGTCTCGCGGCGCACCACCGCGCGGTGCGCACCATCGCGGACGAAGACCACCGGAGGGCGGCGCGCGCCGTTGTAGTTGTTGCTCAGCGCGTAGGTGTAGGCGCCGGTGACCGGCACGGCGATCAGGTCGCCGACGCGCGGGTCTTCCAGCGGGACGCCGGCGCTGAGGGTGTCGCCGGACTCGCAGTGTCGGCCCACCAGGCGGCACAGCTCGCCCTCACCGGTCGGGCGGGTGGCGATGGCGGCCTCGAAGCGCTGCTGGTAGAGGGAGACCTCGAGGTTATCGCCCATGCCGCCGTCGACGGCGACGAAGGTGTGGCCTCCTCCGCGCTTGACGGAGACGACGCGGTAGAGCGAGACACCGGACTCGGCGACCATCGAGCGGCCCGGCTCGATCAGGATGCGGGCGTCGGCGGGCAGCAGGCGCTTGGCGACATCGATCATGGCGTCCAGGTATGCCTCCACGGTGGGCGGGCGGTCGGCGTAGGTGTAGCGGGAGCCAAGGCCGCCGCCCAGGTCGTAGACGGAGAACTCGCCGAGTTCCGCGACGGCCTCGACGGCCTGCGCGAAGGGCTCGAGGTCCAGGATCTGCGAGCCGACGTGGACGTGGACGCCGTCCAGCCGCAGCCGGTCGCTGCCGCGCAGCCGCGCGATCGCCTCGCGGGCCTGCGGGAGGAGCAGACCGAACTTGGAGCCGTTCTGGCCGGTGGATACCGCCTCGTGGGTGTTGGGGCGGATGTCGGGGGTGACCCGGACCAGCACTCCCTGCTCACTCATGGGATCGGTGAGGATCTTCTCCAGCTTGTCGATGTCATCGAAGTTGTCGACGACAATCGTCCCGGCGCCGGCGTCGACGGCGAGGCGCAGTTCCTCCTCGGTCTTGGCGTTGCCGTGCACGACGAGACCGGCCGGGTCGGCGCCCGAGGCGAGGGCGAGGGCCAGCTCGCCGCCGCCGGCGACGTCGATGCCGAGGCCCTCCTCCGCGAGCAGCCGGTTGACGGCGGTGCAGGGGAAGGCCTTGGAGGCGAAGGTGACGCGGGAGTTCGGCCAGCGGGCGGCCAGACCGTCGGCGTACCGGCGGGCGCGTGCGCGGATCGATGCCTCGTCGACGACCAGCGCGGGAGTGCCGTAGGTCTCGGCGAGTTCGGCCACTGGGACGCCACCGAGCACCAGTCCGCCCGTCGCGTCCTGGGTGGTCCCGGGGGGAAACAGCCCCACCAGCTCCCGGCCTGCCTGCGTCGCCGCCATCTGCGCTCCTTGTGACACTGATTGGTCCCATCTCTGAGGTGACCCCCTATGTTCGGGCTCCCGGCAGGTCGAAACATCGTTGACAGCATCAATATGGAGCTCCCAGACTTGATGCCTACAACAATCTCTGAGCCGGGAGCGCACAATGCGGGAGTCTGGCGCGCGGCGGTACCTGCCCGTCCGTCAACTGGTGGACAACATCGGTCCGGCGCTGCTGCGCTTGATCCAGGAGGGGGCCGGCTGCGACAGGCCGCTGACCGACATTGCCATCTATGCTCCGGGTGCGCCGACGCAGCTTGGACCTGGGTGTGTGGTGCTGGGTGTCGGCGTGACCACTGAAGCCGAGCTGCGCGAACTGACTGCGGCGATGAAACGTTCTGACGCGAGAGTGGTGGCGATGAAGGCCCCGGTGCCGCCGTCGGCGGACGAAGAGCTGACGATCATCGAGGTCAACCAGAACGCGTCCTGGATGCACGTTGCGACGACCGTTCGTGAGCAGTTGCTCGAATACGCGAGGATGCGCGTGCGCTCCGTCAGCAGTGGCTCGGAGCTGTTTACCCTGGCGAACGCGATCTACGAGGCTCTCGGCGCCCCGGTCACCATCGAAGACCGCTTTTCCGCGCTGGTCGCCTGGTCGGAGGGCCAAGACAAGACCGATGCCGAGCGGATCGAGACCATCCTGGGGCGGGCGGTGCAACCCAGGACGCTCGCCGAACAGCGCGAGCGTCATGAATTCGATCGCCTGCATGCCAGCAGTGAGCCGGTGTATATGGAAGCGACCGAACCGGACCAGTTGTCGAGGGTAGCGATCGCAGTCCGGGCCGGCACGGATGTCCTTGGCTACATCTGGGCCGCGGTTACCGGGCCGCTCGACGAGGCGGGCACCGCTCGGCTGCGCGAATTCGCGCCGATGGTCGCGCTGCAGATGGTCGGCTTGCGAACCGAGACCAGCTATGCCCGTCAGCAGCGCGGTGAGTTGGCCGCGGCGGTACTCGGAGGGTCGGCCGATCGAGTGGAGGCGAGCCGGCTGCAATTGGGCTCTGGCCCGGTCTGTGTACTGGCTGCGGCCCCTCGGTTGGTCGGGACCAAGGATGCCGACGCGGCGACCGCTGCAGGGACCGTCGACGAGCTACGTCGGTTCGCTGACACGTTGGAGTACTTTCTAACGGCCGTGCACCCTCGTTCTGCCTCGGTGGCGGGGACTGGCGCGGTGTACGTACTGGTTGCCTGGCCTCCGGAACACACCGCGGCACTTGAGTCCACCGTCAACCTGGCACGTGATTTTCTCGGGCGGACCCCACTGGCCAGTGACTACGTGGTCGCCGTTGGCGGCCCGGCCGACTCGCTGGGCCGGATCGCCGAAGTGCGGGCGCAGGCAGACGCCGCGCTGCGGGCGCTACGGCACCCGACCTTCCATGGGCCGACTGTGCGCACCGTGGAGGAGATGGCGCTGCCGGTGTTGTTGCTGCATCTCGCCGACGTCACTGAGTCGCTCGGCCTGCCGGACACCAGCGGCGCGCTGCACCGGCTGCGCCAGGAGGACGGCCAGGACGGTCTGCTGACGGTAACCCTGGCCGCCTATCTCGCCGCCGCGGGAGCCACGGACAACGCGGCCGCCGCCCTGCACATCCACCCCAACACGATGCGCTATCGGCTGCGCCGGATCCGCGAGGTCTCCGGCCTGGATTTCACGGATGCCGACGCCATGCTGCTCGCGCACCTCCAGCTTCGGGTGCGCGAGCTGCGGATGGGTGTTGCCTAATTGCTCCGGCTATGGCCGGAATGAGCGCGTGTAGCGGCAGCCGTCCAGGTCGACCCACAGCACTGAGCCGTTGAGAGCCGGGCCAGCTGTCAACCGCTCCGGCAATCGCGGATCGGCTCCGACGCGGAACGTTCCGTCACCGAGTGCGATGAGTTCCGGTTCATCGCATGGCGCTTCGACGCCAGTCGCAGCGATCATGTGCAGTCGCCCTGCCCGCTGCACGATCCTGAAGCTGGGATACCAAGGCGTGTAGCTCCGGTAGTGACCGGCGAGCGGATGCGGGGTTGTGGCCGGCGTGGCGTCAAGGCCGAGTGAGTCGGGTCCGCAGAGCCAATGCGGCTTCCCGGCGACGGTGCTCACCGAATGATGGTAGGCGGACCAGCGAGGGTGATCGCATGTCAGCCGCCCGTCGCCTGCGTCATACAGCTTGCCTGTTATCCCGTCCGAGGTGAGAGTGAGACCGTTGCCCGCAGTGGAGTCGACGCGGATCTGGCGCGATCCCGTTCCATAGATTCCTGTGTAGCGATGAGCGTCTGGGATTCTCTCCCGGTCGAACAGCGATGGGTCCGGCGAGGCTCCTTGCACGACGGAAAGCACATGCCGGCCGAACAGGTCGATTATCCGGCACTCGCCGGGCGCATTGGTCAGCACTGCGACGCCGTGTCCACCGTCGATATCGACGGCGAGAAACGAACGGTAGCCGACCATTCCTCCAGCGTGCATCAGCCAGGTATGACCGTCGATGATCTCCACGCCCACGCCAAGTCCATAGCCACGCTGATGCTCCGCCGAACCGCCCACATCGGCACGGTCTGTGATGATCTGCTCGAACCGCTCCGGACTGAGGATCCTAGTGCCGGCCACGGTGCCACGCCCCAGGATCATCCGGGCGAATATGCCCAGGTCGGATGCGGTTGCGGTCACGTTCGCATCAGCCGCTGAATACTCGAAAAAGGTGGCTGGCGTGAGCGGGGCCGACGGGAGCGCCGGTCGGTCGTCGTGTAGGAACTGGTATCCGGTGGCGAGCTCAGCACTGTCTTCGTGAATGATGTGCGCTGCCGAGTTGCGCATCCCCAATGGATGTAGCAACTGTTCGGCCATGGCGTTCGCGAGCGATTTTCCTGTGACGTGCTCGATGATCAGTCCCAGCAAGTTGTAGCCCTCGTTGGAGTAGTGGAACATCTCACCTGGTTTGACATAGGTCGTCGCATCGCGCAGCGCGTAACCGCGTGCGGCGGCATCGGGCAGCGCGTCGGCCCCGGCTACCAGACCCGAGGTGTGCTGCATAAGGTGGCGGACCGTGATTTCCCGGGACCCGCCGTTCGGGGTGAACCACGGCAGATAATCAGCAACCGGCGCCTCGAAATTCACCTTCCCCTCATCCGCCAACTGCCCGAGCAAGAACGCGGTGAAGGTCTTGCTGATTGAACCGATCTCGAAGCGCGTGTGATCGGAAACTGGTGCCCCGGATCCCACGTCAGCAAACCCATCGGTGATGAGCGCGGATTCGCCGGTTGCGGTGACGATACTGATCGCGAGCCCCGGAACAGGCCACCAAGTGCATAGCTGCTTCGCCAGCTCGGAGATCATCCGTCCCATGGCCATCAAACTTCCCCCTCCTGCGAACCGAATCTTGCCCACCTGTCCGGCCCAAGCTCGACATTGGAATAGTCCATTTCTGCGTCCGGCCTAAGGCCCTTGACGAATCGGCGACATATCGGGTACAGCGCCACGCCTAGGAGTGCCACCGTAAGGCTCGTGAAGAACGTAGCGGTCTGATCGACTGCTGTACTCCACGCCAGATACAGGATCATCGCAGTGGGCAGTGCGACTACCAGGACAGCGCCAGGCCAGCCACCCGGGACTCGAACCGGTCGGCGCATCTGGGGATACCGCCAGCGAAGGACCAGGAAGGCCACGAATTCAAGCAGGATCGACGACAGGGTGAGCAGCACCGTAGCCCGCAAAATCGAGCTAAAATCTACAGCCGACAGGATAACGACGATAGTGCTGCTCGTCAGGAGAGCACCCACCGGCGTGTTGAATCGCCTACTGTCTCGCGCCATCCAGCGAGGCAGGTATGCATCTGCGGCAAGCGCACGCGGGATTCGTGTGCTCGTCAGTAGGATCGCCATGAACAAGCCGACCAGGGAAAGCGCCGAGCCCAGGGAGATCAACACCTTGAGCCAGCTTCCGCCCAGGATTTTGCCGACCACGATGAAATCACCCTGAAGCCAGTCGGCGGGCGAACCCCGATGCAGGCCACTGCCGATGGCGGCGATCGTGGGCAAGAGATAGGCGGCGATGATCAGCGGAACCGAAATTATCAGGGCTCGAGTGTAGGTGCGGTGTGCGTCGGATACCTCGCCTAGCACGGTACTCGGACCGTCGAAGCCGAGGTATAGCCACACGATCACGCTGAGCGCTCCAGCCACCGAGGAGTGGACGCTTTGACCGGGAATCGTGAAGGGTGAAAGGATATCAATTCCGTTGCTGATTGCATGATAGACCCCGATGGCCGTCAGTACGGCGAAAGGTCCGAGAATAAGGACCATCATCCCGACTGAATAGTCACTCACGGCCTTGGAGCCGCGATAATTGAGGTAGGCCATCGGAATGATGAGGGCAACGGTGACGATCCAGTGCAGGTCCACAACGAAGCCGCCATTGAACATGGACAGGACTACCAGCCCCTTCCCGCGCGCGATGTCAGGTATCCAGGTGGCCAGGTAGTCGACGAGCAGGATCGGGTAGAGGGAAAGATTCAACACCGATCCGATTGAATTCCAGACCCCGAACACGAATGCCGGAAACCTTCCGAGTGCGACTTTTGTCCAGTAGTAGTAGCCGCCGTTGACCGGTATTGCGGCACTAAGTTCCGCTGCCACCAATGCGTTCGGCACACCGAAAACAATTGGCACCAGGGCGATCATCAGCAAGGTCATGCCCGGCCCGGCACTGGAAATGGAAGCTTCGAGCCCGAAGGGGCCTCCGGATACCGTGAAGAAGAATATGCCGACCAATGGCAGCACGCCGATCGCACGTTTCCCTGCCCCCCGTGCCGATTGCGTGAGATCGGAAGGGATCAATTCAGTCATCCTGGTCTCTACTCTCCACTAAATCCGAGCTGGGGACCCTTAGGCCCTGGCGAAGCCTGGTCGGCATAACGTATGAGGCCCTACCGAGGCCGTCCTCGTTGTGCGCACCAAAGCCGTGCGCCAGTCGTTGTCGCTGTCACCAACCTCGGATCTACACGGCCTTCGATGAAGAGCTGCGGTCCCCGTCCATCGATCAGCTGGTCCACGAAGACCGTGTCCTACGTGGTGAGGCGGTCGTTGACCCGATATGGGGCGGGGAACGTGGAGCCGGATCGTGCCGGACGGCTTGTGGGAGATCGCGAGGCCGTTGATTCCCGAGCAACGAACACGGCCGCAGGACGGCGGAACACCGAATACGCCTGATGAGACGCTGTTCGCGGCCATCATCTACGTGCTGGTCAGCGGGTGTGCCTGGCGTGCGTTACCTCCATGCTTGGGCGTATCGAAGTCGGCTGCCCACCGCCGCTTCCTGATCTGGTCCAGAGCCCGAGTGTGGGGCGCCTGCACGAAGCCGTGCTGCACCGTCTGGGTGTCGCCGGCCTGATCGACGTCACCCGCGTCGTCCTCGACACCGCCCACGTCAGGGCAGAAAAAAAGGGGGGGCGAACACACAGGGCCGAGCCCCGTGGACAGAGGCAAGCCGGGGTTCAAGATGCACGTCCTGTCGGACGCCTCTGCGGACATGGCTGCGCGGCAAGCGGATCGGAGCGCGGATCCCGGCTACGAGCGGGATCCCAGTAACTGCCTGGCCTTTCTCGGACTCGCGGCAGCCATGTGCTGCTACAAGCGGCTCAGCCGCCTCACCACGTGGGACACGGTCTGAAAAGGGGGGGCGGCATCGGGGTTTGGGCCCGGGGCTGGGGGGCACTTGGTGCGTTCTGTGATATCCCCACGCCCGGGAGTCCCGTGTGAGCCGAGTCCGCATCGTCATCGTCGGCGCCGGTTTCGCCGGCTACCAGGCCGCCCGTACGCTCTCCCGCACCCTGCGGGACGAGGCGGAGATCGTCCTGGTCAACCCCAACGACTACTTTCTGTATCTGCCACTGCTGCCGGAGGTCGCGGCGGGGGTCCTGGAACCCCGCCGGGTCTCCGTCTCCCTCACCCAGACCCTGCCGCGCGTCCGCCTGGTGCTCGGTGAGGTCGACCGCGTGGACCTCGACGCCCGTCGGATCGGCTGGACGGACCCCGAGGGCCGGCGCGGCGAGATGGACTACGACCGGCTGATCCTGTCCGTCGGCAGCGTCAACAAGCTGTTGCCCATCCCCGGCGTCGCGGAGCACGCCCACGGCTTCCGTGGCATGCCCGAGGCGCTCTATCTGCGCGACCACATGATCCGCCAGATCGAGCTGGCCGGAGCCACCGACGACCCCGAGGAGCGGGCGGCCCGCTGTACCTTCGTCGTGGTCGGCGCCGGCTACACGGGCACGGAAGTGGCCGCCCACGGCGTGCTGCTGACCGACGCGCTCGCCCGCCACAACGCCGGGCTGCGCGGCGGGCCGCGGCCGCGCTGGCTGCTGCTCGACCTCGCCGACCGGGTGCTGCCCGAGCTGGACCGGAGGCTGTCCGACACCGCGCACAAGGTGCTGTCCAAGCGCGGCGTGGACATCCGTACCGGCTCCTCGGTCAAGGAGGCCACCGCCGACGGCGTGCTGCTCGACACCGGCGAGTTCGTCGCGACCCGGTCGCTGATCTGGTGCGTGGGCGTCCGGCCCGACCCGCTGGTGGCCGAGCTCGGCCTGCCCATCGAGCGCGGGCGGCTGTGCGTCGACCAGTACCTCGCCGTGCCCGGCCACCCCGAGGTGCTGGCGTGCGGGGACGCGGCCGCGGTGCCCGACCTGACCCGACCGGGCCAGTTCACGCCGATGACCGCCCAGCACGCCCAGCGGCAGGGCAAGGTGGCGGGCCACAATGTGGCCGCCTCGCTCGGCCACGGCTCGCGGCGCCCGTACAAACACCACGACCTCGGGTTCACCGTCGACCTCGGCGGCGTGCAGGCGGCCGCCAACCCGCTGCACGTGCCGCTGTCCGGGCCGCCGGCCAACCTGGTCACCCGCGGCTACCACCTGATGGCGATGCCCGGCAACCGCGTCCGGGTCGCCGCCGACTGGCTGCTCGACGCGGTGCTGCCGCCGCAGGGCGTCCAGCTGGGGCTGGTGCGGTCCTGGTCCGTGCCGCTGGACACCGAGGCACCCGAAAAGGTCCGAACGCCCGCCGAGAGCCCCGACGACCGCTGACCGACCCGGAAGACGTGAAGGAGCGACATGCAAGACCACCTGCTCAGCGAGCTCGGCCAGCAGCTCCGGGTGGACTCGGTGCGAGCCGCGGCGGCCGCGGGGTCCGGCCATCCGACCTCGTCGATGTCGGCCGCCGACCTGATGGCCGTCCTGCTGGCGAACCATCTGCGCTACGACTTCGAACAGCCCGGGCACCCCGGCAACGACCACCTGGTGTTCTCCAAGGGACACGCGTCCCCGCTGCTGTACTCCCTGTTCAAGGCGGCCGGGGCGATCAGCGACGAGGAACTGCTCACCTTCCGCAAGCTCGGCAGCCGGCTGGAGGGGCACCCCACCCCGCGGCTGCCGTGGGTGGACGTGGCCACCGGCTCGCTCGGGCAGGGGCTGCCCGTCGGCGTCGGGCTGGCCCTGGCCCGCAAGCGCCTGGAGAAGCTCGACAGGGCCGACAGCCGCGTCTGGGTGCTGTGCGGGGACAGCGAGCTGGCCGAGGGATCGGTGTGGGAGGCCGCCGAACACGCCTGCTACGAGCACCTCGACAACCTCATCGCCATCATCGACGTGAACCGGCTGGGCCAGCGCGGGCCCACCCGCCACGAGTGGGACCTGGGCGCCTACGCGCGCCGCTTCCACGCCTTCGGCTGGCACACGATCGAGATCGAAGGCCATGACCCCACCGCGATCGACCGCGCCTACGGCGAGGCGGCGTCCACCATCGGCCGCCCCACGGCGATCATCGCCCGCACCGTCAAGGGCCGGGGCGTCGCGTCGGTGGAGAACCGGGAGGGCCTGCACGGCAAGCCGCTGCCGGATGCCGAGGAGGCCATCGCCGAGCTCGGCGGCCCCCGGGAGATGGCGGTCCCGGTCCTGGGCCCGCCGGAGGTGAGCGTCGCGCAGCGGTCCCGCGAGGGCTCCCTGAGCCTGCCGCGCTTCGAGCCGGGGGAGGACGTGGCGACGCGGGACGCGTTCGGCCAGGCGCTGGCCGCGCTCGGCTCGGCGCGCGGCGACGTGGTGGTGCTCGACGGCGAGGTGGGCGACTCCACGCGCGCCGAGCTCTTCGCCAAGGAGCACCCCGAGCGGTACTTCGAGTGCTTCATCGCCGAACAGCAGCTGGTCGCCGCCGCCGTCGGCATCCAGGCGCGCGGCTGGACCCCGTACGCCTCCACCTTCGCGGCCTTCCTCACCCGCGCCTACGACTTCGTCCGCATGGCCGCCGTCAGCCGGGCCGACCTCAACCTGGTCGGCTCGCACGCCGGGGTCGCCATCGGCGAGGACGGCCCCTCCCAGATGGGCCTGGAGGACCTGGCGGCCTTCCGCGCGGTGCACGGCAGCACCGTGCTGTACCCGTGCGACGCCAACCAGACCGCCCATCTGACGGCCGCCATGGCCGAGGGGTCCGGCATCCGCTATCTGCGCACCACCCGCGGCAAGACCCCGGTCCTCTATCCGGCCTCCGAGAGCTTCCCGATCGGCGGCAGCAAGCTGGTGCGCGCCACGGACGAGGACCGCGTGACCATCGTCGCGGCCGGCGTGACCGTGCACGAGGCGATCGCCGCCGCGGACCGGCTCGCCGAGGAGGGCATCCCCGCCCGGGTGATCGACCTGTACTCGGTCAAGCCGGTGGACGCCCGGACCCTCAGGGAGGCCGCCGAACTGACGGGCGGCCTGGTGACCGTCGAGGACCACCACCCCGAGGGCGGGCTGGGGGACGCGGTGCTGGAGGCCTTCGGCGACGGCAGCCCGGCCTCCCGCACCATCCGGCTCGCCGTGCGCGACATGCCGGTCTCCGCCACGCCGGCGCAGCAGCTGACCGCGGCCGGGATCGACGCGGAGGCGATCGCCGCGGCCGCCCGCCAACTGGCCGGCCCGGCCCGCTGACGCCGGGCCGCCGCACGTGCAAGGAGTGGACCATGAGCAACGAGCGCGGAAGGCGCGTGGTGGTGGTCGGGGCCACCGGCAACGTCGGCACCAGCGTCGTCCGGGCGCTCGGCGAGGACCCGGAGGTCGCCTCCGTCGTGGGGATCGCCCGCCGCGTCCCCGCCTGGTCGCCGCCCAAGCTGACCTGGGTCAGGGCGGACATCGCTGAGGAGGCGGACGACCTGGTCCGGCCCCTTCAGGGCGCCGACGCCGTGATCCACCTCGCCTGGCTCATCCAGCCCAGCCACGACCCGGCGACCACCTGGCGGACCAACGTCCTGGGCAGCGTCCGCCTCTTCGACGCGGTCGCGGCCGCGGAGGTGCCGACGCTGGTGTACGCGTCCTCGGTGGGCGCCTACTCGCCCGGCCCCCACGGCCGTCGGGTGGACGAGTCCTGGCCCACCCACGGCTGGCCCGAGGCCGCGTACTGCCGCGAGAAGGCCTATGTGGAGCGGGTGCTGGACACCTACGAGGGCGAGCACCCGCAGGTGAGAGTGGTGCGGATGCGCCCCGCCTTCCTCTTCAAGGAGCAGTCCGCGGCAGAGCAGCGCCGCCTGTTCATGGGCCCGTTCCTGCCGCGCCGGCTGGTGCGCCCCGCGCTGCTGCCCGTCGTGCCCGACATCCGCGGCCTGATGCTGCAGGCCCTGCACACCGACGACGCCGCCGAGGCCTACCGGCTCGCGGTCGCCCGGGATGTGCGCGGCGCCTTCAACCTGGCCGCCGACCCACCGCTCGACGCCCGCGTGCTGGCCGAGACGCTGGGCGCCAGGACGGTACGGATGCCGGGCGCCGCAGCCCGCTCCGCGCTGGCCGCCGCCTGGCACCTCCACCTCGTGCCCGCCTCGCCCCAGCTGTTCGACGCCGCGCTGCGGCTGCCGCTGATGGACACCGGCCGCGCCCACGACGAACTGGGCTGGCGGCCGCGGCACACGGCCGTGGAGACGGTCGAGGAGTTTCTCGGCGGCCTCCGCCGGGGCACCGGCATGGAGACGGCGCCGCTGGCCCCCAAGGCGCCCGGCGGGCGGCTGCGCGAGGTCGTCGGCACGGGGGTGGGCCGGCGGCCCTGACCGCGTGTCATCACCCACCCGGTGGCCACGGCGGGGACCGGCGCGGGGCGCGCTGAGTCGCGGGGGCGGTCGGCATGGTGCACGGTGGAGGGACCGGGCTTCATGCGATGGGGTGGTGCCGATGTCGAACCACACGTACCGCGTCACGGAGATCGTCGGATCCTCCACCGAAGGGGTGGACGACGCGATCAAACGCGGTATCGACCGGGCTTCCCGGACGCTTCGCGAGCTGGACTGGTTCGAGGTGACGGAGATCCGGGGTCACCTCGAAGCCGGGCGGATCGCCCACTACCAGGTCGGTCTGAAGGTCGGCTTCCGGCTGGAGGACAAGTCCGACTGAGCCGCGCCCGAGCCGCCGGGAGCCCGCCGCGGCCCGCGCGGCAGGGCCGCGCCGCGGGCCGGCACCGGTCAGGGCACCACGGTCACCGGCCAGCGCCCGGCCTTGACCAGCCGGACCGCCACCGAGCCGACGAACCGGTGCCCGGCCTGCTCGGACGCGCCCACCACCACCGCATCGGCCTTGAGCTCGTCGGCCGCCTGCACCAGGCCGGTGTACGGGTCGCCGCGGAAGGTGTGGAACTCCCAGCGCACCTCGAAGATCCCGCGCCGCCGCTCAGCCGCCTCGCGGATCTCCTGCATCAGCTCCTCGGCGACCTCCTCGGTCGTCTGGGCCACCGAGGCGCCCAGGACCGCGCCCCCGGCCAGCACCGGCTGTACGTACACCACGGCGAGCAGGGAACCCTGCCGCCGGGCCAGCCCGGCGGCGTAGGCCGCGGCCCGCCAGGAGGATTCGGAGCCGTCGACTCCGACCACGATGACTTTGGGCCCGTCCGTGCCGCGTTCGAAGGACGCGGGGAGTTTGTCCACCACATCTGCGAGGCTAGCGCCAGGGACGGGTAGGTGATCAACCGGCCCGGACCGCGGCGCGGGCGCGCCGCGGCCGTACCATGACCGCCGCCGTAGGACAGGAGACTCAATGGGCGGAACGCACCGCGGCGAGCTTCTCGCCATCAGTGATCTGCACGTGGCCTACTCGGAGAACCGGGAGATCGTGGAACGGCTGCGGCCGGGCTCGGACGACGACTGGCTGATCGTCGCCGGGGACGTCGGCGAGCTGTTCGCCGACATCGAATGGGCGCTGGGCCTGCTCAGCGAGCGCTTCGCCAAGGTCGTCTGGTCGCCCGGCAACCACGAGCTGTGGACCCACCCCAAGGACCCCGTACAGGCCCGCGGCGTGGCCCGCTACCAGGCGCTGGTGGACATGTGCCGGGCCAAGGGCATCGTCACCCCCGAGGACCCCTATCCGGTGTGGGAGGGCATCGGCGGGCCGCTGACCATCGCCCCGCTGTTCCTCCTCTACGACTACTCGTTCCGGATCGAGGGCCTGAGCACCAAGGAGGCCGCACTCGCCCATGCGCACGAGGCGGGGGTCGTGTGCACCGACGAGCACTTCCTCCACCCGGAGCCGTACCCCACCCTGGACGCGTGGTGCCGGGCCCGGGTCAAGGAGACCGAGGCCCGGCTGGCGGACCGCGACCCCGGGCTGCGGACCGTGCTCATCAACCACTGGCCGCTGACCCGGCTGCCCACCCGGGTGCTGCGCTACCCCGACTTCGCCCTGTGGTGCGGCACCGAGCTGACCGCCGACTGGCATGTGCGGTTCCGGGCCGAGACGGTCGTCTACGGCCATCTCCACATCCCCAGAATCACCGTGGAGGACGGCGTGCGCTTCCAGGAGGTCTCGGTCGGCTACCCCAGGGAGTGGAAGCGCCACGGCCTGCCCGAGGATCCGCTGCGCCGGGTGCTGCCGGTGCCGGTGAACTGATCCGGCCGCGCCCGGGCGGCTCACCGCGGGTCGGGGAACAGGTCGGTGAACGGCGAGCCGGCGTCACCGACCGACCGGCCGAAGGGCGCGTCGAAGTCCCAGACCAGGAAGAGCAGAAAGACGATCAGCGCGCTGAACATCACCGCCATCGCCAACTCCCGTGGCGTGCGGCGGATCTGCAAGGTGAACAGCAGCCCGATCACCAGCGCCGCGCCGACGGCCAGCCCGAGCCAGACCATCGCGGGCAGCGTCGGCCCGGCGTTCTGCTCCCGGGCCTCGCGGGCGGCGTCCACCGCGGCGACCTGCTCGACCAGCGGCTGGAAGGTCTGCCACTCCCGGTCGGTGCGCGGCGTGTAATCGTTGACGTCCTTCCGCAGCCGCGCCAGCAGGGTGCTGCCGCGGTCGGTGAGCTCGCCCTTGTCGATCATCAGCTGCCACTCCTTGGACACCACGTGGTCCGCGTACGCCCGGGCGTCCGCGCGGATGCGGTCGCGCACCGGCGCCGGGTAGTTGCCCGCCCGCTCGCTCACCTCGTGCAGCGCCTGCGCCTCGGTGCGCACTCCGTCCTGCGCGGCGCCGCGCGCCTCCCAGACCCCGGCGATGGCCAGGCCCAGCACGATGGCGTAGACCACGCCGATCATCATCGTCATGTACTCGATGACGTCGGGGGTCTCGGAGGGGTCGTCGTCCTCGGGGACCCGCCGCTGGTTGAGCAGCGTGGCGGCCAGGACGAGCGCACAGACCCCCGCCGTCACCAGGGTGAGAATCAGCCATTCGGGCATGGGCAACCTCCGTCGGGTCGTGCGGCGTCGGCGTCAGCCGCGTGGGCCGCCGCGCGCAGCGGAGCGCGAGCGCGAGCGGGGGCGCAGGGTGGCGGCCGCGAGCACCGCGGGCGCGGTGATCAGCAGCGTGAAGGTGACCAACGAGACGCCGCCGCCCGACTGTTGGGACGCGGACCGGTGGTAGGCGGGCAGCGCCGCGGCGCGCGGGGACTCGGCCGGCGTCGGTGAGCTGCGCGGCGGCGTCGGGTGCGGCTTCGGCCGCGCCGGCGGCGCGACCGAGGACGGGGGAGCGGCCGAGGACGGGGGAGCGGGGCGCGCGGGGGGCGGCTCGGCCGACGTGGGCCGCGCGGGCGAGCCGTGCGTCGGGGGGCGGGTGGGGCGCGGCGTCGGCGCCGAGGTCGGCGTGTGGGTGGGCGTCGCGGTGGGGCGGGGCGTCTTGGTGGGGGTCTGCGTCGGCGTCTTGGTGGGCGTCTGCGTGGGGGTGGCGGTCGGCGTCGGCGTCGGCGTCGGCGTCGGGGTGGGGGGATGCGTCGGGCACCACCACGGCCAGAGCAGGGCGAGGCCCGGAACCCGGACCTCGATGTGGACATGGATGCCCGCGTGGTGCCGGCCGGGCGACGGGTCGTCCGCCCCGCCCGCCCCGGCCGCTGGACCCGCCCCCGTCGAGGCCAGCACCCCGGCCGTGACGAGGAGCCCTGAACGCCACGCGCGCTGCCATCGGTTCACGACGGAGATACTCGGCCGATCGGACCCCCTGCAGCCGGATGCCCGCGTGGATTCCCTCGAATAGGTGAAATCGCGGGGAAAGTCGCTCCTTTAGACGGCAGTTCTGATTAGCGCGCGTCCTTCAGGTGTGCCCGCTCCAGGATCGGGCCCGTGTCCACGCCGGGCGGCAGGGTGCCGAAGGCATGGCCCCAGTCCCCGCCGAGCCGCGAGGCGCAGAAGGCGTCCGCCACCGCCGGGTGGCTGTGCCGCACCAGCAGGCTGCCCTGGAGGACCAGCGTCATCTGCTCCGCGAGGCGGCGGGCGAGCAGCTGGGCCCGCTGGGGGTCGGCGAGCTGCGGCAGCAGCGCGCGCAGCCGGGCCACGGCCGCGTCCAGCCGCGCGTCGGCCCCGGCGGCGGCGTCCACCTCGGCCAGGAACGCGTCCAGGGCCCCCGACTCCCGGCCCAGCGCGCGCAGCACGTCGAGGGCCGCGACATTGCCCGAGCCCTCCCAGATCGACAGCAGCGGCGCCTCGCGGTACAGGCGCGGCATGCCGGAGTCCTCCACATAGCCGTTGCCGCCCAGGCACTCCAGGGCCTCGGCGGCGTGGCCGGCGCCGCGCTTGCACACCCAGTACTTGCTCACCGCCAGCCCCAGCCGGCGCAGCGCCGCCTCCGACTCGTCCCCGGCCGAGGCCCGGTCCAGGGCCGCCGCCAGCCGCAGCGCGAGCGTCGTGGCGGCCTCCGACTCGATCGCCAGATCGGCCAGCACATGGCGCATCAGCGGCTGGTCGATCAGCTCCGCGCCGAACGCCCGCCGGTGCTCGGCGTGGTGCAGGGCCTGTCGCAGCCCGGCCCGCATGCCCGCCGCCGTACCGATCACACAGTCCAGCCGGGTCACATTGACCATCTCGACGATGGTGCGCACCCCGCGCCCCGGCTCCCCGACCCGCCAGGCCACCGCGCCGTCGTACTCGACCTCGGAGGAGGCGTTGGAGCGGTTGCCGAGCTTGTTCTTGAGCCGCTGGAGCTGCATGGGGTTGCGCGTCCCGTCGGGCAGCACGCGCGGCACCAGGAAGCAGGTCAGGCCCTCCTCCGTCCGGGCGAGCGTGAGGAAGACGTCGCTCATCGGCGCCGAGGTGAACCACTTGTGCCCGGTCAGCAGGTAGGCGCCGTCCGCCTGGGGGAGGGCCCGGGTGGTGTTGGCGCGCACGTCCGAGCCGCCCTGCTTCTCCGTCATCGACATGCCGGCGATCAGCCCCCGCTTGCCCAGCGGCGGGCGCAGCCCGAAGTCGTAGACGCGGGAGGCCAGCAGCGGCTCGTAGGCCGCCGCGAGCTCCGGCTCGGCGCGCAGCGCCGGGACCGCGGCGTACGTCATGGAGATCGGGCAGCCGTGGCCCGGCTCGGCCTGCGCGAAGACGTAGAACTTCGCCGCGCGCACCAGATGCGCCCCGAAGCGGCTCTCGCTCCAGGCGGCGGCGTGCTGCCCGCTGTCCACGGCGGCGGCCATCAGCCGGTGGTAGGCGGGGTGGTACTCGACCTCGTCGATGCGATGGCCGTACCGGTCGTGGGTGTGCAGCACCGGGGGGTGCTCCTCGGCCATCCGCGCCCAGTCCTGGACCTCGGCGGACCCGGCCAGCGCGCCCAGCTCCCGCACCTCCGGCTCGCCCCAGGCGCCTCCGTCCCGGCGCAGCGCCTCCAGCAGCGCGGGATCGTCGGCCGTGCTGAAGCCGGTCAGCGGCGGGGCCTGGTTGAGGACTTCGTGCGTGGCACCCATGGCGTCTCCTCGTGCGCGGCGGCCTTCAGGGGCAGTCGTCTTCGGCGTCGGTCTTCGGCGTCGGTCTTCGGCGTCGGTCTTCGGCGTCGGTCTTCGGCGTCGGTCTTCGGCGTCGGTCTTCGGCGTCGGTCTTCGGCGTCGGTCTTCGGCGTTCGTCTTCGGCGTTCGTCTTCACAGGGCGTTCGGTCTTACACTTCCATCATGCGTGATGGAGAACCGTAATGGACAGTGTTCCGGACAGCCCGGGTGACGCCGGGACTCCCGCGCTGCGCCCGCTGACGGCCCGCTCGATCGTCCTCAGCACCCTCCTCGGCCACCACCCGCCCGAGCTGCCCGCCCGCGCCCTGGTCCGCGTCGGCGCGCTGTTCGGCGCCGCGGAGGGGACCGTCCGGGTCGCGCTCACCCGGATGGTCGCGGCCGGCGACCTCGAGCAGCGCGGCCGCGCCTACCGGCTCACCGACCGCCTCCTGGCCCGCCAGGCCCGGCAGGACGACAGCCGCGCCCCCCGCACCCGGCGCTGGGACGGCGAGTGGGAGATCGCCGTCGTCACCTCCGACCGCCGCGCCGCGCCCGAGCGGGCCGCGCTGCGCCAGGCGATGGCCACCCTGCGCCTCGCCGAGCTGCGCGAGGGCACCTGGCTGCGCCCCGCCAACCTCGTACGGCCGCGCCCCGCCGTCGCGGCCGAGCAGTGCTCATGGCTCACCGGCGCGCCCGAGGGCGACCCGACCGCGCTCGCGGCCCGGCTGTGGGACCTGGACGGCTGGGCCGGCCGGGCCCGGCTGCTGGCGGCGGCCCTGGAGCGGGCCGACGGGCTGGCCGAGCGGTTCACCGTCGCCGCCGCCGTCCTCCGCCACCTCCTCGCCGACCCCGTCCTGCCCGACCGGCTGCTGCCCCCCGACTGGCCGGGCGCGGACCTGCGCCGCCGCTACGACGCCTTCGAGCGGGAGTTCCGGGCCCTGCTGCCCCGGTACGCGGCGGAGCGGCCCTGAGGAGGTATGAGGCCGACGTATGAGACCCGCCGGCGCTCCCCAAAGGCCGGGCCGGTTCAGGCCGACTCGCGCAGGACCAGTTCGGTCGGCAGGACCAGCGACGGCTCGATCCGCTCGCCCGCGGCCAGGCGCAGCAGCTGCTCGGCCAGCCGCCGGCCGATCCGCGTGATGGGCTGGCGGACCGTGGTCAGCGGGGGCTCGGTGTAGCGGGCGGTCTCGATGTCGTCGAAGCCGACCACGGCCACGTCCTCCGGCACCCGGCGGCCCGCCTGCCGCAGCGCCCGCAGCACGCCCACCGCCATCAGGTCGGAGGCCGCGAACACGGCGTCGAGCGCCGGCTCCTCGCGCAGCAGCCCGCGCATCGCGGCCGCGCCCGACTCCCGGGTGAAGTCGCCCACGGCGACCCGCGCGGGCAGCCGCGCCTCCTCCAGCGCCGCCCGGTAGCCGGCCAGCCGGTCGATCCCGGCCACCATGTCCTGGGGGCCCGCGACGGTGGCGATCCTGGTGCGCCCGGAGCGCACCAGGTGGCGCACGGCGGCGGCCGCGCCCCCGGCGTTGTCCACGCCGACGTACGGCAGGGACACCGGGCCGAGCAGCCGCTCGTTGGAGACCACCGGGATGCCCACGCGGGCGAGGGCGGCGGGCAGCGGGTCGGCGCCGTGCACGGAGGCCACCATGACCCCGTCCACATGCCGCGCCAGGGCGAAGCGCTCGATGCGGTCCCGGCCGGCGGGGGAGCGCGCCATCATCAGCACCAGCTGCTTGTCGGCCTCCTCCAGCCGCCCGCTCACCCCGCGCACCACCCCGGGGAAGAACTGGTCGTCGGAGAACACCCGGCCCGGCTCCTCGGGCAGGACCAGGGCGAAGGAGTCGGTGCGCTGGGTGACCAGGCTGCGGGCCGCCTGGTTGGGGACGTAGCCGAGCTCCCGGACGGCCCGCTGCACCGCCGCGCGGGCGTCCTCGCCGACCCTGGTGGAGCCGTTGACGACGCGGGAGGCCGTGGCGCGGGAGACACCCGCGCGCAGCGCCACGCTCTCCAAGGTCGGCCGGGTCCGGTGCATGGGCGCGTACCCCGTTCCTCGTCGCTCTTCGTGTGTCCGTCGGTCACAGCATGGAACACGCGGCGCGGCGGGAGACACCCTTCGGCCGAACTGTCATCGGCCGACGGCCCCGGCCGGCCCGGCCGTTCACGCCGCTTCCCTAGCAAGTGTTTGGTAGGTACGGTGCTGAGCATGGCCGAGGCATACATCGTCGAAGCGGTACGGACCCCGGTCGGCAGGCGGAACGGCGGACTGGCGTCCGTCCACCCGGCCGACCTCGGCGCGCACGTCCTGCGCGCCCTGATGGAGCGCTCCGGCGCCGACCCGGCCGCCGTCGAGGACGTGGTCCTCGGCTGCCTGGACACGGTCGGCCCGCAGGCCGGGGACATCGCGCGCACCTGCTGGCTGGCCGCCGGGCTGCCCGAGGAGGTCCCCGGGGTGACCGTGGACCGGCAGTGCGGCTCCTCGCAGCAGGCGATCCACTTCGCCGCGCAGGCGGTCCTCTCCGGCACCCAGGACCTGGTGGTCGCGGGCGGCGTGCAGAACATGTCGATGGTCCCGATCGCCTTCGCCAGCCGCCAGGCGACCGTGCCGCTCGGGCTGACCGAGGGCCCGTACGCGGGCTCGGAGGGCTGGCGGGCGCGCTACGGTGACCGGCCGGTCAACCAGTTCCACGGCGCCGAGCTGATCGCCGACAAGTGGGGCATCACCCGCGAGGCGATGGAGGAGTTCGCGCTGCGCTCGCACCAGCGTGCCGTACGCGCCATCGACGAGGGCCGCTTCGACCGGGAACTCGTGCCCTACGGGGAGGTCACCGCCGACGAGGGGCCGCGCCGGGACACCAGCCTGGAGAAGATGGCCGGCCTCCAGCCGGTCATGGCGGGCGGCCGGATCACCGCCGCGCTGTCCTCCCAGGTCTCCGACGGGGCCGCGGCGATGCTGATCGCCTCCGAGCGCGCCGTGCGCGAACACGGCCTGACCCCGCGCGCCCGCCTCCACCACCTGTCGGTGCGCGGCGAGGACCCGATCCGGATGCTGTCCGCGCCGATCCCGGCGACGGCGCACGCGCTGAAGAAGACCGGCATGACCATCGACGACCTGGACCTGGTCGAGATCAACGAGGCCTTCGCGCCCGTGGTGCTGGCCTGGCTCCAGGAGACCGGCGCCGACCCGGAGAAGGTCAACGTCAACGGCGGCGCCATCGCCCTCGGCCACCCGCTCGGCGCCACCGGCACCAAGCTGATGACGACCCTGCTGCACGAACTGGAGCGCACGGGCGGGCGGTACGGCCTGCAGACGATGTGCGAGGGCGGCGGCCAGGCGAATGTGACGATCATCGAGCGGGTGTGAGCCCGGGCGACCGCCCGGTGGCCCAAGGGGCTTCCGAGGCGGCCGGGGCCGACGGCGTGCACCTCGCGCGGCGCAGGGCCGCCAGGAAGCGCGCGGCGAAGACCGGGTGGCCCGCGGGCGAGGGGTGCAGCCGGTCGGCGCCCTCGGGCTCCAGCAGCAGCCGCGTACAGCTGGGCCCGAACACCTTGGGTCCGTGGACGTAGTGCAGGTTCGCGTCCCCGTGCTCGCGCAGCAGCCCGACCGCGCGCCGTATGTGCGCCCGGCACTCGCGCATCGTCATGCCGGAGGGCCCCGGCACCTCCTCACGCTCCGGCGCCACGATCGTCGACATCACCGCGAAGGGGGTCGTCGGATGGCCCTCGCGCACGGTGCGTACGAAGCCGACGAGCGCCGAGGCCAGCGAATCCCGGTTGTGGCTGCCCAGCGCCTGGATGTTGATCCCGACGCAGACGGTGAGCAGCTCGGCCGGCAGGTCCCGCATCAGCCGCGCGGTCATGGGCTGCAGCTGGCAGGCCGCCCCCAGCGCCAGCGAGGTCAGCTCCCATCCGGCGCGCCGCGCCACCAGGGCGGCCCAGGTCCGGCTGGGGGAGGCGGCGCCGCGCCCCTGCGAGATGGAGCTGCCGTAGTGGACCCAGCGCGGGCGCTCCCCGGCGTCGTCGGGCCCGACCGCGGCCCCCGCGTCCAGCGTCAGCCCGCACAGCCGGAACTGGTGGTAGAAGGGCAGCCACAGCTCGACGGTCGCGGGCTTTCCCGGCCGGCCGGGCAGGCCCTCGACCCGGAACTCCGCGTCCCCGCCGTGCGTCTCCAGCTCCACGGTCGCCGTGTGCCGCCCCTGGCACAGCACGTCCAGCCGCGCCACCTCCGGCGGCCCGTTGAGTCTCGGCGCGGGATCCGCCTGATAGCGGCAGGTCAGCGCGGTGCTGTCGGTGCGCAGCACCACCCGCACGCCCGAGGGCATCGCGGCCCGCCCCAGCCCGCCCTCGGGCAGGTACAGGGCTGCTTCGGGATGCGGCAGCCGCCAGGGCGCGGTCCAGCCGGGGCCTCGCTGCAGCGACACCGCGCCCCGGTAGCGCAGCCGCGGGTCGTCGTGGGCCACACGCACGCCTGACACTCCTTGAGATCGAGCAGGATCGGCCTGGGGGAGGGGCGCGCGCACCGCCCGGCCGCGGGCGCGCGACGCCCGCACCTCGCACATCGTGCCACGGAGCGCGGCCTGGGCCCTGTCGTCAAAGGGGGCGTCCGGCCGCGAGCGGCGTCTGGTGCAGGGGGCACCTCCCAGCGGTAGCTGGGGGACCATAGCAAGGCGGAGCGTCGCCCTCGTACTGGGCGTACTTGGGCGATGCGACAACGCGGCGAGGTGCCGTGCCAGGCGTCGGGAGCAGGGCGCCCCCTTTGACGACAGGGCCTAGCCCGGCCGGAAATGTGTCGCGTACTCACCCTCCGCTACGGGAGACTGACGCGGTGTCCGCGCGGAGGGGGTGGTGCGATGCCGTGGCCGCGGCGACGCAACCTGCAGACCACCGACGAGACGTCGGAGTCCGAGCGTCTGCTCTTCGGCGGACGACTGCGCTACGACATGGGATTCAGCCGCTACGAGGACGCCTATCTCCACCTGTCGCTGTGGGCGATGGCGCGCAGGCTGCCGCGCCTGGTGGGCTCCACCGTACGGCTCGCCCGGGCCGCCGACCGCAGGGCGCTGCGCACGGTCGCGGCCGCTGAACTCGGCCAGGGGATCGGCCAGGCCTTCGGCCTGGTCGCGGTCAACGACGCCCTTGCGGCGCTGCTGTCCGAGGGGACGACCGCCGACCGGCTGCGGCAGGCGCTGCCGTCCCTGCTGGTGGTCGGCGTGGTGGCGGTCGTCGGCGCGCTGCTGGCCTCGGCGTCGACGGCCGCGACCGGCCGACTGGAGCCCAAGGTCGAACGGCTCGCGACGGAGCGCTACCTGGAGTGCGCGGCCCGCGTGGAGCTGTCCGCGATCGAGGACGCCGAGTTCCACCGGCTGCTGGACTCCGCCCAGTACGGGGCCTCCTCGGCCCGGCGCATGGTCAAGTACTGCGTGGCGGTGGTCAATGGGCTGCTCGCGGTCGCCGCCGCCGCGGGGGTGCTGACCGTCCTGCACCCCGTGCTGCTGCCGCTGCTGGTGCTGATCGCGCTGCCGCGCAGCTGGAGCGCGCTGCGCATCGCCCGCCGCCGCTACCTCTCCTTCCACTCCATGATCGAGCACGCCCGCGCGGGCCATCTGCTCAGCCGGCTGCTCATCGAGCGGGAGGCGGCGCAGGAGGTCCGGGTGCACGGCGTCGGCCGCTTCCTGCTGCGTCACTTCCGCCGGATGTCGGAGTCCGCGGAGGCGGAGCAGACCCGGCTGGCCCACGCCGCGGCCGGGACCGAGCTGGTCGCCGCGGTGTTCACCGGCGCCGCGACCCTCGCCACCTACGCGGCGCTCGCCGGGCTGCTGCTCACCGGCGGCATGGAGCTGTCCGTCGCGGGCACCGCGGTCATCGCGATCCGCACCGGCTCGCAGAACCTGTCCACGCTGGTGCTCCAGCTCAACCAGCTGTACGAGGAGATGCTGTTCGTCCAGGACCTGGACCGGCTGTGCGAGGACGCCGAGCGGTTCGCCATCCCCGAGGGCGGGCTGTCGGTGCCCGAGGAGCCGAGGGAGATCCGCTTCGAGTCCGTGTCCTTCACCTATCCCGGCACCGACCGGCCGGCGCTGGACAAGGTCAGCCTCACCATCCCGGGCGGGCGGGTGGTCGCGCTCGTCGGCGAGAACGGCTCCGGCAAGTCCACCCTGGTCAAGCTGCTCGCGGGGCTCCATCTGCCGGACTCAGGGCGCATCCTGTGGGACGGCACCGATGTCACGGCGGCCGATCGCGAGCAGCTCTTCTCCCGTGTCGCCATGGTCAACCAGGACTTCAAGCGATGGCCCTTCACGGCCAAGGCGAATGTGGCGATCGGCAGCCCGCAGGCCCCGATCCGCGCCGAGTCCCTGGACCGCGCGGCGGCCCACGCCGGGGCCGACGAGCTCATCGCGGGGCTGCCGCACGGCTGGGACACCCTGCTGGCCCGGGAGTTCCGCGGCGGCCATCAGCTCTCCGGCGGCCAGTGGCAGCGGCTGGGCATCGCCCGCGCCCGCTACCGCACCGCTCCCGTGCTGCTGGTCGACGAGCCCACCTCAGCCCTCGACGCCCGCGCCGAACTCGCCGTCTTCGAGCAGATCCGCGCCCTCGCGGGCGAGGGGCAGACTGTGGTCCTCATCACCCACCGGCTCGCCTCCGTGCGCCACGCGGACGTCATCCACGTGCTCCACGAGGGGCGGCTCACCGAGTCGGGCAGCCCTCGGGAGCTGCTGGACAAAGGCGGTGTCTACGCCGAGCTGTTCCGCCTCCAGGCGTGCCAGTACGACCTCGACGAGTCGTGACGCCCCTCAGATGGCGGGACGCCGCTCAGATACCGACGCCGTGGGAGCGCAGATAGGCCAGCGGGTTGATGTCCGAGCCGTAGCCGGGGCCGGTGCGGATCTCGAAGTGGAGGTGCGGACCGGTGGCGTTGCCCGTCGAGCCGGAACGGCCCACCTGCTGGCCGCCGCTCACCTGCTGGCCCGCCCGGACGGAGAGCTGGGAGAGATGGGCGTACTGGCTGTATCTGCCGTCCGGGTGGCGGATGACCACCTCGTAGCCGTACGCGTCGGCCCACCCGGCCGAGACCACCCGGCCGGCGCCCACGGCCTTGACCGAGGTGCCGATGCCCACGGGGAAGTCGATCCCGGTGTGATAGCCGCTCGACCAGCTGCCTCCCGCCGCGCGGTAGGGCGTGCTCGGGCCGACCCCGCTGACCGGGGCGGTGAACTTCGAGGTGGTGGGCGCGGCCGGTTTGTGGGGGGTCCGGTGGGAGCGGTCGGCCTCCGCGGCCCTGGCCGGCCGCTCGGCCTTGGGCTCGGCCTTGGGCTTCGGCTTCGCCTTGGGCCTCGGCTCGGCCTTGGGACGGGCTTTGGGCTGGGCTTCGGCGTCGGGCTTCGCCTGGGGCCCGGCCCCGGCCTTTCCGCCGCCCAGCGACAGCTTCTGGCCCGGGTAGATCAGATCCGGGTCGCCGCCGATGGTCTCGCGGTTGGTGTGGTAGATCGTCTGCCAGCCGCCCTCGACGTCGTGCCGCTCGGCGATCCGGGACAGCGAGTCGCCGCGGACGACCACATACCCGCCGACCCGGGTGGTGTCGCGGCCCGGCAGGCTGGTGGGCGTCGGCGCCTCGCGCTTGGTCCGCTCCGCCGGGGCGGCCTGACGGTGTGCCGTCGCCGACGCGGACGTGGCCTCGGGCGCGCTCCGCGGGGCGGCTTCCCCGCGCTCCAGCCCGGCCCGCGTCGAGCAGGCCGGCCAGGCGCCCGGGCCCTGGGCGTCGAGCACCTTCTCGGCGACGGCTATCTGCTGGTTCTTGGTGGCCAGATCGGCCCGGGCCGCGTAGGCGGTCCCGCCGTATGCCTCCCACGTGGACTGGGTGAACTGCAGGCCCCCGTAGAAGCCGTTCCCCGTGTTGATGTCCCAGTTCCCGGTGGACTCGCAGTGGGCGACCTTGTCCCAGGCCGCCCCGGAGGCGGCGCTCGCGCCGGTCGCGCCGACCAGCGGGAGCGCGATGCCGGCGCCGCCCGCCGTGACGCTGAGCGAGGCGCGGGAGATGCGACTGGGCTTGTAGCGGCGGTGGCGTCCGCGTAAGGCCATGGACGGCTCCTTCTCATGCGCCTTCGCGGCGCGCCTGCCGGGCGCGCCAAAGATTAGGGGTGTGGATTTCGCCACAACAAGAGGGAGTTGGGTGCGGGGAAGAGGCCGCAGCGCGCTGCGCTGCGGCCTCTCCACGGCAGAGTGACGTGGATCACAGTATTTCGCTGGGTGTCGTGTACGGGACGGAACGTAGTGATCTCGGTGTCATGCGTCGACACCCGAGGGAGCCACCCAGGGGCGCACGGCAGCCCGCCGGAGCGCGCACAGCCGGCCTGGCCGACCGTGACCACCTCCGTGATGCCCCGCGCCGCCAAGCGCGCCGTGCTCGCGCGCCGCCGGATCAAGGTCCGGTCGGGCGGAAGAGCGGCCATCCCAGTGGCTACGCGCGCACCGCCAGCGACAGCGCGAAGCGCCCTTCCCGGTCGGTCCACCACCGCCGCGGCTCGAGACCCGCCGCGGTGAGTTCCGTCCGCACGCCCTCGCGCCGGAACTTCGCGGAGATCTCGGTGCGCATCTCCTCCCCGGCCGCGAAGTTGACCGCGAGGTCCAGCGCGGGGATCTTCACGGTGAGGTCGCCGCGGGCCCGCAGCCGCATCTCGATCCACTCCCGCTCCGCGTCCCACAGCGCCACGTGGTCGAAGTCCACCGGGTCGAAGTCGGCGCCCAGCTCGCGGTCGACGACGGCGAGCACGTTCTTGTTGAAGGCCGCGGTGACGCCCTGCGCGTCGTCGTACGCGGCGACCAGCGTGGCCTCGTCCTTGACCAGGTCGGTGCCCAGCAGCAGCGCGTCGCCGGGCGCGAGCAGGGCGCCGACCGAGGCGAGGAAACCGGCCCGCTCGACGGGCGGCAGATTGCCGATGGTGCCGCCGAGGAACGCCACCAGCCGCGGGCCCGGCGTGTCCGCCGGCAGGGCGAGCCCGGCCAGGAAGTCGGCGACCAGCGCGTGCACCACGAGTTCCGGGTGTGCGGCGAGCAGGGCGCGCCCCGCGAGGCTCAGCGCGCTCTCGCTCACGTCCACGGGCACATAGGTGCGCAGCTCCGGCAGGGCGCGGAGCAGATGGCGGGTCTTCTCGGAGGACCCGGAGCCCAGCTCGACGAGGGTACGGGCGCCGGTGGCCGCGGCGATCTCCGATGCCCTGGCGACCAGGATCTCCCGCTCCGCGCGGGTCGGGTAGTACTCGGGCAGCCTGGTGATCCGCTCGAACAGCTCGCTTCCGCGGGCGTCGTAGAACCACTTCGGCGGCAGCTGTTTGGGGGTGCGGGTCAGCCCCTCGGCCACGTCGGCGCGCAGCGCGGCGGCCGTGGCGTCGGCGGGCAGGGTGCGGGAGAGGGTGAAGGGGCTCATGGGGAAGCCTCCTTGAGCGCAGTGAGCTGGACGTCGGAGCGGGTGGCGGTCAGCAGGGTGCGGTCGGGGACATCGGCCCAGCGCGGGTCGTCGTCGTAGGGCTCGGAGGCGACCACCACGCTGTGGCCGGGCTCGACCAGATAGCTGAGGGTGTCGCCCCAGGCGGTGGCGGCGATGGTCTCGCCGTCCGTCAGCAGCAGGTTGAGCCGCGAGCCGGGCGCGGCGGCGGCCACCGTGCCGGTGGTCTCGCCCAGCGCCGTCGGCAGGTCGTGGCCCAGCCGCAGCCGGTGCAGCGTGAGCGCCCACAGGAACGCGGCGTCGCAGCGCGCCTCGAGGCGCAGCAGGTCGGGCGCCGGGAGGGTGGTGGCGAGGTCGGCCACGGAGTGCGGCCAGTCCTCCACCCTGCCGTTGTGGCTGAACAGCCAGGCGCCCGAGGAGAAGGGGGCGGCGGCCGCCTCCAGGTCGGCGCTCGGTTCCGAGGCGTTGCGCACGGCGGCCAGCAGCGCCCCGGTGCGGATCACCCGGGCCAGGTCGGTGAACGAGATGTCGGCCCAGATGGGCCCGGCGCGCCGGTAGCGGGCGGCCACCGGGTCGCCCTCCGCGTACCAGCCCACGCCGAACCCGTCGACGTTCATCCTCCCGTGCCGCTGCCGCCGTGGCGCGTACGACTGCCGGCACAGGCTGTGCGGTGGCGCGATGAGCAGCTCCCCCACGGGTCTGCTGGGTCCGAGATAGGCGAGATGCCGGCACATCGGCACCACCCCTTTCCGATCCGGTGGGTTTCACGCTTCCCCGGGCCCCGCGTCGCGCGCGGTGCGGAAGCCGGAGAAGATCTGGCGGCGTATCGGCAGGTCCCAGTTGCGGAAGGTGCCACGGCAGGCCACCGGGTCCACGGCGAAGGAGCCGCCGCGCAGGACCTTGTACGTGGCGCCGAAGAACACCTGCGAGTACTCGCGGTACGGGAAGGCCCGGAACCCCGGATAGGGCAGGAAGTCGTCGGCCGTCCACTCCCACACGTCGCCGATCAACTGCCGCACGCCCAGCGGCGAGGCGCCGCGCGGATAGCTGCCCGCCGGGGCCGGCCGCAGATGGCGCTGGCCCAGGTTGGCGTGGTCCGGGGTGGGGTCGGCGTCGCCCCACGGATAGCGGCGGGACCGGCCCTCGGCCGGGTCGTGCCGCGCGGCCTTCTCCCACTCCGCCTCGGTGGGCAGCCGCCGCCCCGCCCAGCGGGCATAGGCGTCGGCCTCGTACCAGCTCACATGCACCACCGGCTCGTCGGGCCGCACCGGCTCCGTCACCCCGAACCGCCGGCGCAGCCACCGGCCGCCCTCCCGCCGCCAGAACAGCGGCGCGGTCAGGCGCTGCTCGCACACGTGCCGCCAGCCCGGCCCGGTCCACCACCGCCGCTGCCGGTAGCCGCCGTCCTCGATGAACCGGGCGTAGGCGCCGGCCGTGACCGGGGCGGTGTCGATGAAGAAGGCGGGGACCACGCGCCGGTGGGCCGGGCGCTCGTTGTCCAGCGCCCAGGGCTCGGTGGAGGTGCCCATGGTGAACGGCCCGCCGGGCACCAGCACCTCCGCGGGCAGCGGGGCGCCGTCGCGGGTGTCCGGCGGGGGCGGGGCGGCGAGCGCGGCGGGCCCACGGCGCAGCTGGTGGGTGATGAGCATCGTCTCGTCGTGCTGCTGCTCGTGTTGCGCGATCATGCCGAAGGCGAAGGCGGCGTCGACCAGCGGCCCGCCCCGCAGCGGGAGCCGCTCGAGGACGTCGAGCACCCGTCCGCGCACCTCGGCGACGTAGGTACGGGCCTCGGCGGGCGACAGCAGCGGCAGCGCGGGCCGCTCCGCGCGCGGGTGCTCGAAGGCGTCGTACACCGAGTCGATCTCGGGCCGCAGCGCCTCCTGCCCGGCGACGGCGCGCAGCAGCCACTGCTCCTCCTGGTTGCCGATGTGCGCCAGGTCCCACACCAGCGGTGACATCAGCGGGGAGTGCTGGGCGGTGAGGTCCCGCTCGTCGACGCAGGCGGTGAGGGTGCGGGTGCGCTCGCGCGCCCCCCGCAGCGCCGCCTCGGCGCGCCGCCGCAGTGCCTCGGGATCGGGGTCGGGCCCGGAAGCGGTCATGGCCGTTACTCCTTCCCGGTGATGGAGGTGAGCAGATCGTCGGCCGGGCACCGGCCGCGGGCGACATAGCGGTCGGCGAAGGCGGCGACCGCGGCGGTGATGGCGGGGGAGGCCCCGAGCCGGGGCAGCGCCTCCAGGGCCGTGGCGAAGCAGGTGACGGCCGCGGCGCGCAGCTCGGGGTCGCGGAGGCCGTGGCGGGCGGCGGCGAGCCACAGCGGGTTGGCCGGCGCGGGCCGCGCCCCCGCCGTCTCGGTGAGCGGTTTCACCACGCGGTAGACGGTCTCCGCCGCCTGGGGGTCGTCGAAGAGAGCCACCGTGACGGCGAGGGGGACGATCCAGCCGTCCTCGCCGCGCTGCGCGTCGATCATGCGCAGCTCCAGGTGGCCGCGGGGGCGCACGGGCGGGAAGAGGGTCGATATGTGGTAGTCCAGGTCGTCCCGGGTGGGCGGCCGGGGCGCGCGGGAGCGGATCCAGTCGCGGAAGGTGAGGCCGTACGGCACGGTCCACGCCCCCGCGCCGTCCCGGATGGCCATCACGGGCGCGTCGAGCACGTACCCGGCCCAGGCCGCGCGCGGATCGGGGCCGGCGGGCGGCGCCAGCGTCCGGCCCGGGTCCATCGCCGTCCACAGGGCCTGCCGGGTCGAGCGATAGCCGGTCGGGGCGCCCTGGCACAGGGGGGAGTTGGCGAAGGCCGCCGTCAGGACGGCCCCCAGCAGATGGGCCAGCCGCCAGCGCCGCCCGAGGCCCAGCGGGCCGGGCTCCTCCAGGCCGGCGTCCACGCACACCTGCACCGAGGCGGTGCCGCACATCATGGAGCGCCCGGCCGGTCCCCGGCGGTCGAAGTAGGCCTCCATCGTGGCGTAGCGGGGGGTGGTGAGGAAGCGGCGCGGCGGGCGCCAGGGGTCGTGCCCGTGGCCGGCGAGGCCGAGGCCGTGGCGGGCGAGGAGCGGGCGGACGAGGGCCAGGTCGGCGGCGGCGGACTCCACCAGGGCGGTGAGCGAGTCGGCCGGCCGGGAGCTGAGCTCCAGCTGGCCGCCGGGTTCGAAGGTGAGCGCGGACCGCAGCGGCAGTCCGCGCAGCGCGGTGACCGCGGCCTCCAGCCGGGCGGTCTCCAGCGGGTGTGCGGGGTCGTGGGCGTCGTGGACGAGCCACTCCAGCTCCACACCGGACCGCCGCGGCGGTCCGGTCTTGAAACAGATGCCGCGGATGCGGGCCTCCGTCTCGGCCTCGCTGATCGGCCGGTTCTCGGGCACAGTCGCCATCTCCCTCTACAAGGTCGCGCCCCCTCGGCTCGCTCCCGGCTCTCGCTGGGAGCCACCCCCGCCGTCGTCGGCGGCGGGTGCCTCAGGGGCCCTCCAGGCTCAGGGCCCGTCCAGGGTCGCACACGAGGTCATCCACCGCTCGGCGGAGCGGACGGGGGCGCGCCGGGCGGGACGGTTCCGCTGTCCGTACCGACTGGTTAGTATGCGGTCGGCGCGGGGACCGCGCGCCGACCGACGGGGTGGGGAGGCCACCGGTATGCAGGCATGGCGAGTGCACGAGACGGGCGAGCCGCGCGCGGTGATGCGCCTGGAGGAGGTGGCGGAGCCGGTCGCCGGGCCGGGGCAGCTGCTGCTGCGGGTCAGGGCCGCCGACGTCAACTTCCCCGACGCCCTGCTGTGCCGCGGGCAGTACCAGGTGCGCCCGCCCCTGCCGTTCACCCCGGGCGTCGAGGTGTGCGGCGAGATCCTCGCCGTCGGCGAGGGCGCCCGGGGACGGCCGGGCGACCGCGTCATCGCCACCCCCGCGCTGCCCGCCGGCGGCTTCGCCGAGACCACGGTCGCCGACGCGGCGGCCGCGCTGCCCGCGCCCGGAGCGCTGGACGACGCGCAGGCCGCGGCGCTGCACATCGGCTACCAGACCGGATGGTTCGGCCTGCACCGCCGGGCCCGGCTGCGGCCCGGGGAGACCCTGCTGGTGCACGCGGCCGCGGGCGGCGTCGGCAGCGCCGCCGTCCAGCTGGGCAAGGCCCACGGCGCGCGGGTGATCGGCGTCGTCGGCGGCGCGGACAAGGCCGAGGTGGCCCGAGGACTCGGCTGCGACCTGGTCGTCGACCGGCGCGGCGAGGACATCGTGGCGGCCGTCAAGGAGGCCACCGGCGGGCGGGGCGCCGATGTGGTCTACGACCCGGTGGGCGGCGACGCGTTCGCCAAGTCGGTCAAATGCGTGGCCTTCGAGGGCCGGATCGTGGTCGTCGGATTCGCCAGCGGAGTGGTCCCCCAGGCCGCCCTCAACCACGCCCTGGTCAAGAACTACGCGATCCTCGGCCTCCACTGGGGCCTGTACAACACCCACGACCCCGCCGCCGTCCGCGCCTGCCACGACGAACTGGCGCGGCTGGCCGCCCAGGGCGCGATCAGCCCCCTGGTCAGCGAACGGGTGCCGCTGGACGCCGCCGCCGACGCCGTACAGCGCGTCGCGGACGGCACCACCACCGGCCGCGTCGTGGTCGTCCCGGGCCGGCCCGGGCGGACCGAGCCCACCGAGCCCGTCCAGGAAGAGGGAGAGCGTCGATGACCACGGTCACCGGAGCCACGGAAGCCACCGAAGGGGACAAGGTGACCGCCGAGCAACTGCGGCACCGCGTCCGGCGACTGCTCGCCGAACACCCCGTGGCCACCACCGACCGCCTGGACTTCCTGCGGGCCCGCTTCGACGCCGGACTCGCCTGGATCCACTACCCGCCCGGGCTCGGCGGCCTGGGCGCCCCCCGCGCGCTGCAGGCCGTCGTGGACGCCGAGCTCGAGGCCGCGGGCGCGCCCGACAACGACCCGCGCCGCATCGGCATCGGCCTCGGCATGGCCGCGCCCACCATCCTCGGCTTCGGCACCGACGAGCAGCGCACCCGCCTGCTGCGCCCGCTGTGGACCGGCGAGGAGGTGTGGTGCCAGCTGTTCAGCGAACCGGGAGCCGGCTCGGACCTCGCCGCCCTGGCCACCCGCGCCGTGCGGGACGGCGACACCTGGGTGGTCGACGGGCAGAAGGTCTGGACGTCCGGCGCCCACCTCGCCCGCTGGGCGATCCTCATCGCCCGCACCGACCCCGACCTGCCCAAGCACCGCGGCATCACCTACTTCGTCTGCGACATGACCGACCCCGGCGTCGAGGTCCGCCCGCTGCGCCAGATCACCGGCGAGGCCGAGTTCAACGAGGTCTTCCTCACCGGGGTGCGCATCCCCGACAGCCGGCGCCTGGGCAAGGTCGGCGAGGGCTGGAAGGTCGCACAGACCACCCTGATGAACGAGCGCGTCGCCATCGGCGGCGGCCGCGTGCCCCGCGAGGGCGGCATGATCGGCAAGCTCGCCGGCGCCTGGCGCGAGCGGCCCGAGCTGCGCACCCACGAGCTGCACCAGCGGCTGCTGGGCCTGTGGGTGGAGGCGGAGGCGGCCCGGCTGGCGGGCGAACGGCTCCGCCAGCAGCTCGCGATCGGCCAGCCCGGCCCCGAGGGCTCGGCGATGAAGCTCGCCTTCGCCCGCCTCAACCAGGAGATCAGCGGCCTGGAGGTGGAACTCCTGGGGGAGGAGGGCCTGCTGTACGACGACTGGACGCAGCGCCGCCCGGAGCTGGTCGACTTCACGGGGCGCGAGGCCGGCTACCGCTATCTGCGCGCCAAGGGCAACTCCATCGAGGGCGGCACCTCCGAGGTGCTCCTCAACATCATCGCCGAACGCGTCCTGGGCCTGCCGCCCGAGCCGCGGTCCGACAAGGACGTCCCCTGGAAGGACCTGCCCCGATGAGCACCCCGGACCTGCTCTACTCCGAGGCCGAGGACGATCTGCGGGCCGCCGTACGGTCGCTGCTCGCCGACCGCTGCCCGCCCTCCGCCGTCCTCGCCGAGGCCGAGGGCCCCCGCCCGTACGACCCCTCGCTGTGGCGCTCCCTGGCCGCCGAGATGGGAACGGCCGGGCTGCTGGTGCCCGACAAGCTCGGCGGACAGGGCGCCACCGCGCGGGAGGCGGCCGTCGTCCTGGAGGAACTGGGCCGCACCGTCGCCCCCGTCCCCTATCTCACCAGCGCCGTGCTCGCCACCACGGCCCTGCTGGGCTGCGACACCGACGAGCAGCACGTCGCCCGGCTGCTCGGCGCCCTTGCCACCGGGCGCGCGGTCGGCGCGCTCGCACTGCCGCTGTCCACCCCGCCCGGCGGCGGCGCGCCGCCCGCCACCGTCACCGCCAGCGGCGACGGCGCGCTCACCGGCCGGGTCACGGCGGTGGCGGGCGCGGCCGGCGCCGAGGTGCTGCTCGTCCCCGCCGACGGCCCGGACGGATACGGCCTCTACGCCGTCGAAACCACCGCCCTCGGTGCCCCCGCAGCCCCAGGCGCCGCCGAAACCCCCGCAGCCCCCGCCGTCCCCGGGGTCACCGTCGAGCCGTTGACCCCGCTCGACCTCACCCGGCCGCTCGCCGCGCTCCACCTCACCGAGGCCCCGGCGCGCCGCCTCGCCGGGCCCGACCGCGCCCGGGCCGCCGTCGGCCGGGCGCTGACGGCCGGCGCCGGGCTGCTCGCCTCCGAGCAACTGGGGCTGGCCGAGTGGTGCCTGAGGGAAACCGTGCGGCACACCAAGGAGCGCCATCAGTTCGGCCGCCCCATTGGCTCGTTCCAGGCGCTCAAACATCGCATGGCCGGACTCTGGCTGGAGTTGGTCTCCGCCCGCGCCACGGCCCGGCACGCCGCCGACGCGCTCGCCGCGGACAGCCCCGAGGTCCCCGTCGCGGTGGCGGTCGCGCAGGCGTACTGCGCGCGGGTCGCGGTGCACGCGGCCCAGGAGTGCGTACAACTGCACGGCGGGATCGGCATGACCTGGGAACACCCGGCGCACCTCTACCTCAAGCGGGCCAAGAGCGACGAGATCGCCCTGGGCACCCCCGGCCGCCACCGCGAGGCGCTGGCCGGGCTCGTGGACCTCCCCGCCCCGGTCGGCTGAGCTGCGCCGCCCCCGGCCGGCGCGCACCGGCCGGGGGCCGTCCGGGTGTTCGCACCCGTGATCGGCACCCGTATGGAGCACCGAGATGGCGCGGATCGAGGAGTGGGCTGGGCCAGACTGGCGGCCGGAATCCACCGATCCTCATGAAGCGCCCGAGGAGGCTCGCCATGGCCATCTCCATCTCCGCGGTCCTGCTGCTGCTGATCCTGGCGGTGGTCTTCCTGCGGAGCGGCGGGCTGCGCGTCTCCCATGCGCTGGTCTGCGTCACGCTGGGCTTCTACCTGGCCAGCAGCAGCATCGCGCCGACCATCTCCGAGGGACTGGCGGCCACCGCGGACGTGGTCAGCAGCGTCCGGCCCTGACCGGCGGGCCATCGGGACCGGTCCGGGCGTCAGGGCCGGCAGGCCGTCAGGGGCGTCAGGGGGTCAGGACCGGCTGAACACCCCGATCCCGTTGGGGACCAGCCGCTCGGTGCCGCCCGAGGGATGGTTGCGCACGGTCGCCCGCCTGCCGCCCGGCTCCCGCGCCACCAGTGTGGAGGAGCCGCCGCCGTCGAGGTTGACCACGTCGTCCGCGCCGAGCCGCAGCATCACGTCGGCGAGTTCCCTCAGGGTCAGCCCGGCGCGGTAGGTCATCTCGCCGTCCAGCGCCAGCAGAAGGAGCAGATGCCCGCCCTCGCCGATCCCCACCGCGGTGCGCACGGCCCCGGTGAGCCGGTCGAGCCCGCCGAGCCTGCGGTGGTCGCGCACGATCGGAAAGCCGCCGATCGCGAAGGTGAACCGCGGACCCGGGGCCTCCCGCAGCCCGTAGTCGAAGCGCACCGGGTCGCCCATCTTCAGCTCGCGCAGCGCCCGGCCCCCCGACTCCCGCCCCACCAGGACGAACGAGTCGGCGGCGATCGGCCCCTTGCCCGGTGTGGCCGTCCGCTTGACCACCCGTCCGCCCCGCACCGTCACCTCGTAGGTCTGCTCGCTCCGGGGCGCGGACCGGGACGTGTCCACCCCGCAGGTCGCCCGCGCCCGGGAGGCGCTCCCCCAGTCCGGGGTGTACGCCCCGATGCCGTCCACGGGCACCGCGTACTGGTTCAGCCCGCGCAGCGGCCGCGTGCCCCTCCCCACAGCCGTCACCGTGCCGCGCAGCGTCAGCCGGCCCACCCGGGCGATCCGGTCGGTTCCGACCCCGATGACGTCCTCGGTGGAGGTGCCGGGCGGCGGCGCCGGGCCGAAGCGCTGGCCCTGCGGCACCGCCGCCTTCAGCAGGCGCCCGCCCGCGACCTCCGGGCCCACCGCGGCCCCCGTCGCCTCGACACCGGGGTGCTGGAGTTCGGTGATGTGGAAGAAGTCGCCGTTCACGGCGGCGATCGCGGAGCGCTTCGCGGCCATCTCGGACAGCCGGAGCCGCGAGGCGACCGCGCCCGGGTGGAGCAGGTCCAGGGAGACCCCCGGCTCCCGCAGATCGACGGTGACCAGATGGCCCAGCGCCGTGCCGTGCGAGGAGGCCAGCGTGAACTCCTCGTACGCCACGCCCGGCGCGAGGGAGGTGCGCAGCAAGGAGTGCGGCGCCGCGCCGGCCGGCCGGACCGGGACCGCACCGGCCGGGCCAGCGCCGGTCAGCACGCCCCACGCGAGGGCCACCGCGACCGCCGCGCGCACCCGCCCGGTTCCGCCACGTCCCTTCACCGCCATCCGGCACCTCCCGCCGAGTAAGCCGTCCGTCTCGCCGCCGCCCCCGTCCCCTTCGCCGTCAACCGCCCCGCCCCGCCCCCCGCTTCAAAGCCCACCGCGTCGGCGCCCACCGCGTCGGCGCCCACCCCTTCGGCGCGTGCCGCCCGCGCTCCGGGAACGGCACGGAAATGGCCGGAGACCACCTGCGGAACTCTTCGCACGCCCCTGCCCAACAGGCCCGCCCCGCCCCGATACTCACTGGCGTCCGTCGTGCACCCCCGGCCGAGCGCCGGGGCAACAGCCGGGAGGCCCCCATGGTCCGCCGTACGCGCCGCGCCTTTGTCGTCACCCTCGGAGCAGCCCTGGCGGGCGGTATCGCCGCCCCCGCGTACGCCGATTCGGCCTCCGGCAGGGGCAAGGCGCCGCTGGCCAGAGCCCACGCGCACAACGACTACGAACACCCGCACCCGCTCACGGACGCGCTCTCCCACGGCTTCGGAAGCGTGGAGGCCGACATCTGGCTGGTGGACGGCCAGTTGCTGATCGCCCACGACGAGGCCGACCTCGACCCCTCCCGCACCCTGGAGGGGCTCTACCTCGATCCGCTGGCGCGGCGCGTCCAGCGGAACGGCGGCCGGGTCTACCGCGGCCACGACCTGACGCTGCAACTGCTCATCGACATCAAGACCGCGGGGGAGCCCACCTACCTGGAACTCGCCAAGGTGCTGCGCCGCTACCACCCGATGCTGACCTGGGCTCAGGGCGGGGTGGGCGGCCGGGTGCGCCGCGGCGCGGTCACCGCCGTCATCTCCGGCGACCGCGGCGCGCGGGCCCCCATGGAGGCCGAACGGGTCCGCCGCGCCTTCTACGACGGGCGCCTCGACGACCTGGGGTCCGGCGTGCCCGCCTCCTTCATACCGCTCATCAGCAGCAACTGGACCCAGAGCTTCAGCTGGCTGGGCGCCGGCGAGATGCCGCCGGCCGAGCGGGACAAGCTGCGCCGGATCGTCGGCGCGGCGCACGCGAGCGGTCAGCGCGTGCGCTTCTGGGCCACCCCCGACCTGGCGGGGCCGGAGCGCGAAGCGCTGTGGCGCGAACTCCTGGCCGCCGACGTCGACTACCTCAACACCGATGATCTGGCGGGTCTTGAGGACTTTCTGCGCGGCGCACACTGACCCGCACCGCGGGCTCACGGCAGTCACCGGAAAATCGTATGATCACCACACGCGCCTCCCCGGGAGGCGCGTGTCGGCCAGCCGGGTGACAGCACTCCCGAGACGCCGGGGCAGCCGTTCCCGAGGCGGACAGAGCCGTTCCGACACGCCGGGGAAGCCACGCCCCCGGGGCCGCGCCTCACGGGCGCGCTCCCGGGGCCGCCTCACGGGCGCGTCACGCGTCGCGCGCCCGGAGCGCGGCCGGGTCGTCCAGGACCGCCTGCACCACCGAGCCCGCCGCGCCCAGCACCGGGCCGTCGGAGCCCAGCCGGGAGACGGTCACCATGCCCTGGCCCGGCCGGGCCGGGTCCGTCAGCCGCCGCGCCAGCTCCCGCTCCAGGGCGGGCAGCAGCCAGGGCGCCAGCGGGGTGAGCGCCCCGCCGAGCACCACCTTCTGCGGATCCAGCAGATTCACCGTGCCCGCCAGGGCGATGCCCAGCGCCGCGCCCGCGCCGCGCAGCGCCCGCCGCACCCGCCCGTCGCCCTCCGCCGCCCGCCGGGCCAGCAGGGCGACCCGCCCACCGGGGGTGCGGTGTTCGGCGGCGGTCTGCTCCAGGCGCACGCCCCCGGCCCGCAACACCGCCTCCTCGCCCGCGTACTGCTCCAGACAGCCCCGCCCGCCGCACGCGCACGCCGGCCCCTCGGGCCGCACCGGCACATGGCCCAGCTCGCCCGCGAAGCCGTGCGTGCCGCGCAGCAGCCGCCCGTCGATCACCACGGCGGCGCCGATGCCGATCTCGGCCGACACATGCACGAAGTCACGCGGCGCGGGGTCGTGGCCGCCGAGCCACAGCTCCGCGAGCGCGCCCAGGTTGGCCTCGTTGTCGACGGTCAGCGGCAGGTCGGGCAGGGCCTCGCGCAGCGCGGGGCCCACGTCCACGCCCTGCCAGCCGAGGTTCGGGGCGCGCACCACGACGCAGGACTCCCGCGCCACCAGGCCCGGCACCGCCACCGCGACCCCCACCGGCCGCAGCCCCTCGCCCTCCGCCTCCGCGGCGACCCGCCGTACGAGTTCGGCGAGCCGCGCGAGCACGGGGCCCGGGGCGCGGCCCCGGTTCGCCGACTCGACCTGGGCCCGCACCCGCACCCGCCTGCCGAGGTCCATCGCGCACACGGCCAGGTGGTCCACGCCTATCTCGGCGCCGATCCCGGCCGGCCCGTGCTCGCCCAGCGACAGCGCGCTGCCGGGGCGGCCGACCGTGCCAGGCCGGGACGGCCCGAGCTCCACCAGCAGCCCGTCCCGGGCCAGCTCGTCCACGAGGGTCGACACGGCGGCCCGGGTCAGCCCGATCCGGGCCGCGACGGCGGCCCGGGACAGCGGGCCGTGCGCGGCCACGGCGTGCAGCACCAGGGAGAGGTTGCGTCTGCGCATCGACTGCTGGGTGTTGGGCAGTGCCGCTGCCACCTGACGGTTCTCCTCTCCTGGCGACCTGGGACCACCCGACCCTACGACGCCGCCCGGCGCAGCAGCGCGTCGGCGTCGGACAGGACGTGGGCGACGCGCTCCAGCGCCGCCCGGTCGCGCTCGACCGGCTCGTAGGAGGGCCCGTCAGCCGTCCGCCAGCGCCGGGCCACCGCCGCCGGGTCCTCGCCCAGCAGCAGGCCCGCGGCCTGGGCGGCGGCCCCGAGCGCCACCAGCTCCTCGGCGCGCGGCACCTGGACGGGCCGGCCGCTGAGGCGGCGCACCGTCTCCCGCCACGCCGTGCCCCTGGCGCCGCCGCCGATGAGCAGCAGCGGCGCGTCGGGCGCGGCGTCCGCGTCCAGCACCCGGTCGAGCGCGGTGAGCAGCGCGAACACGGCCCCGTCGTAGGCGGCCTGGAGCACCTGCCCGGGCGTCGTGTCGTGGCGCAGCCCGTACAGCAGCCCGGAGGCCAGCGGCAGGTCGGGGGTGCGCTCGCCGTCGAGGAAGGGCAGCAGGACGGCCGGGCCGCCCGGCTCCACCGCCTCACGGTCCCGGCCGAGCAGGGCGGCGATCCGGTCGACCGCCAGCGTGCAGTTGAGCGTGCAGGCCAGCGGCAGCCAGGCGTCACGGGCGTCCGCGAACCCGGCGACCACCCCGCTGGGGTCGGCGGGCCGGTGGGCGGAGACGGCGTAGACGGTGCCGGAGGTGCCCAGGCTCAGCACGGGCTGCCCCGGCCGCAGGCCGAGGCCCAGGGCCGCCGCCATGTTGTCGCCCGTGCCGGTGGCCACCAGCGCCCCGGCGGGCAGCGGCAGGCCGGCCAGGTGCCGCACGGTCCCGGCCGCCTCGCCGTGCCGCAGCACGCGCGGCAGCAGCCCGGGGGCCAGCCCGGCGAGCTCCAGGATCTCCTCGTCGTACGACTCGGTCGCCGACGCCCACCAGCCGGTGCCGGAGGCGTCGCCGCGGTCGGTCGTCCCCTGGCCGGTGAGCCGTTCGGTGAGGTAGTCGTGGGGGAGCCGCACCGCCGCGGTGGCCCGCGCGGCCTCCGGCTCCGTCTCCTTCAGCCACGCCCACTTGGTGACGGTGAAGGCGGGGGCGGGCACGCTGCCGACCCGCTCCGCCCACACCTTCGGCCCGCCCAGCTCCTCGACCAGCCGGTCGCGCTGCGGGGCCGAGCGCACGTCGTTCCACAACAGCGCCGGGCGCACCGGGCGGCCCCGGGCGTCCAGGGTGACCAGGCCGTGCTGCTGGCCGCCGACCGAGACCGCCGCCGCCTGCCGGGCGTGCGCCCCGCACTGCTCGAGCGCCTCGCCCAGCGCCCGCCACCACTGCTCGGGATCGCTCTCCTTGCCGTCACCTCCCGCCCCGCCGCCGACGGTGTGCGGCGCCTGGCCGCGCGCGACGACCTGGCCGGTCGCGGCGTCGACCACCAGCGCCTTGGTGGACTGCGTGGAGCTGTCCACGCCGACGACCAGCGGTCCCTCCGGCACGGGCACGGCTGCTGCTGCCATCGCGCTCTCCCTTTCACGTCCCTGTGTGCGGCTGGGTGGGGCTTCCCCGGAATGCTCGCGCATACTAATTTGTAAAGCGCCATGACGAAATAGGCGAGGGAGCCGCGATGAGCTACAACCCCACCCCCGAGGACAAGTTCACCTTCGGCCTGTGGACGGTCGGCTGGCAGGGCAGGGACCCCTTCGGGGACGCCACGCGCCCGGCGCTCGACCCCGTCGAGTCCGTGACGCGGCTCGCCGAGCTGGGCGCGTACGGCGTGACGTTCCACGACGACGACCTGATCCCGTTCGGCGCCTCCGCGACCGAGCGCGAGTCGCACATCAAGCGCTTCCGGCAGGCCCTGGACGCCACCGGCATGACCGTGCCCATGGCCACCACCAACCTCTTCACCCACCCGGTCTTCAAGGACGGCGCCTTCACCGCCAACGACCGCGACGTGCGCCGCTACGCGCTGCGCAAGACCATCCGCAACATCGACCTCGCCGTCGAGCTGGGCGCCAAGACCTATGTGGCCTGGGGCGGGCGCGAGGGCTCCGAGTCCGGCGCGGCCAAGGACGTGCGCGCCGCGCTCGACCGGATGAAGGAGGCATTCGACCTGCTCGGCGCCTATGTCACCGAACAGGGCTACGACCTGCGGTTCGCCATCGAACCCAAGCCCAACGAGCCGCGCGGCGACATCCTCCTGCCCACCGTCGGCCACGCCCTCGCCTTCATCGAGCGGCTGGAGCGGCCCGAGCTGTACGGGGTCAATCCCGAGGTCGGCCACGAGCAGATGGCCGGGCTGAACTTCCCGCACGGCATCGCCCAGGCGCTGTGGGCGGACAAGCTCTTCCACATCGACCTCAACGGCCAGTCCGGCATCAAGTACGACCAGGACCTGCGCTTCGGGGCGGGCGACCTGCGGGCCGCCTTCTGGCTCGTCGACCTGCTGGAGACGGCCGGCTACCAGGGCCCGCGCCACTTCGACTTCAAGCCGCCGCGCACCGAGGACATCGCGGGCGTGTGGGCCTCGGCCGCCGGGTGCATGCGCAACTACCTCATCCTCAAGGAGCGGGCCGCCGCCTTCCGCGCCGACCCGGAGGTCCAGGAGGCCATGCGCGCCTCGCGCCTGGACGAACTGGCGCTTCCGACGCTGGGCGAGGGGGAGACCCTGGCCGGGCTGCTCGGGGACCGGACCGCCTTCGAGGAGTTCGACGTCACCGCTGCGGCGGAGCGCGGCATGGCCTTCGAGCGCCTGGACCAGCTCGCGATGGACCACCTGCTCGGAGCCCGCGGCTGACCACGCCCGGCCGCCGGCCGGGGCGTATGGCGTGCGTCGGGTCGGCGGTCGGTGCGTACGGGGCGCGGCAGGCCGGCGGCTGCGCGGTGAGGCCGGCCGCCGGTCGGTGCGGCCGGGGTGAGGCCGGCCGCCGGCCGGGGCGTACGCGGTGAGGCCGGCCGCCGGTCCAGCCCCCCGACGGGACCGGCGGCCGGGTACGCGGGCCGGACCGTCAGGGGGTCCAGCCGGCCAGCCAGTCCGCGATCTCGTAGTCCGCGGCCTGGGAGTCGCTGAGCTGCGGCCGGTCCGTGCTCGCCGGCCCGGAGCCCGCACCGGTGTTCCTGTACTCGGCGAAGCGGTCGTCCTTCCAGGAGAAACCGCTCATGTCGGTCCACGGCGTGGTCCGGATCGCGGCGCTCAGGGAGGTGTTGCGGACGACGGCCTGCGGGTCCAGGCTCGCGTCGCCGCCCGCGTGCCAGGGGCGGCCGAGGTAGTGGCTGCGGTCGCTGACATCGCCGGTGATGTTGCTGTTGATGATCAGGAAACCGTGCTTGCCGGCAGCGGTCGAGGGCGCGGCCACGTATCCGGCCGAGCTTCCGTCGTACCGCTTGACCAGCCGTATCGTCGACTTGGTGATGACGGCGGAGGCCCGGCCGAAGATGAAGTCGACATTGCCCTGGATCCAGGCGTTGTTGACGTACACCCGGCCGACCTTGTCCTTGCTCGCCGAGTCCAGCAGCAGGGTGTCCTGGTCGCCGAGGGCGCCGATGTTGTCCAGGACGATCTTGTCGCCCGCGGTGCGCAGCGCCACCGCCTGCTTGGCGGTGATGCTGGAGTCGGCCTCGTTGAAGTCGTTGACGAACTGCAGGTTGCGCGCCTGGAAGTCGTCAGCCTCGACGGCGAAGGTCGCGCTGCCGCTGGTGCCGTAGGTCCCGCCGCCGGGCTTGGGGGTGCCCGAGGCGTTGTTGTAGACGATGGTCACGTCGTTCTTGCTGCTGGTGGTGCCCACCAGCCGGATGTGCGGCTTGTTGCTGGGGATCTTCACGGTCTCGCGGTACGTGCCGGGCTTGACGGAGATGGTGACCGCGGACGGGTTGTTCGCCGGGACCGCGTTGACCGCGGCCTGCACGGAGGTGTAGTTGCCACTGCCGTCCTTCGCGACCACGATCGTCGCCGCGGCCTTCGCCTGCGCCGCGGGGGCGCCCGCGGCGATCAGCGCGGCCCCCGTGGCGAGGGCGAGGGGCGCGCTGACGAGCGGTCCAGTGAGGCGCCGCCGGGGGCGCCGGGCCGTTGTGGGCATGGGGGTGACTCCGTCCCGTGGAGACGTGCCGGACATGCTGATGCCCTGCGGTTGCCGCGCGGGACGGAAAGGTTGCCGGGCCCAGCCGACCCGTTCGGGGCCCGGCCGACCCGTTCGGGGGCGGCCGTCACCGAGCGGGCCACCGCGCGAGCCCGACCCCTCTCCCCGGCCGCTCCGGGTCCGCGCCCCCGCCGCCGAGGGCTCAGGGAGCCGTCGGCCGCGGGCAGACCCCGCGGCCCCGTTTCCGCTCCGCCTCAGGGTCGCGCTGCGGAGTGTCCGGCCGACCCGGGGGGTGCGGCGGCCCACCGCCTTCGCCGGGTCCGCGCCGTGCTGCCCGTCATGCGACCGGCCGGCGGTCCGGCGCACGGGCCGCGTCGCGGGGCCCGGCGCCGACCGGGACGCGGCAGCACCGGGCCCCGTGGTGCCTCGCCGGCCGACGCGCCGGCCGGTCGGCGAGCCGACGGGCCGGGGACGGCGGTGCCCCCTGTCCCGGACAGGGCCACCGCCCCGGGTTCGTCGGTCCGAGCGCTCCGCCCCCGCCTCCGGTCAGGCGCCCCCGCGTCAGACGGGACCCAGTGCCGCCGCCGGGTCGGGGGCCGGCGGGCCGGCCGGCCACCAGCGGCCCCGTTCCTTGCGATACGGCCACCAGCGCCCGTCCCGGCCGTACCGCAGCTGCGCGTCCGCGCCGACCACGGTCCAGCGGTTGCCCACCGCCCGCAGCCGCGGCGCGGTTTCCTCCCCCTCCCAGGCGGCGTCGAGCGAGGCGCGGGCGCGCGCCAGTGCCTCGCCGGAGGGGGTCCACTCCTCCTCCAGGACGGCGAGCCCCGCGGGACCCCCGTGCTCCCAGGCGCGCACGGCCCGGGCCAGCTCGCCGCGGTCGCGGCCGCAGCCCGCCGCGAGGCGGTCGGCGACACCGGCCGGGGGACCGGCGGCGGCCAGCCGCACCGCGTCCAGCCGGGGCGCGAGCGCGGCGGGGACGGGGGCCGTGGCGTGGCCCGGCGCCAGCGCCTCGGCCAGCAGCCGCCGGGCGCGTACCGCCGCGTCCGCCGCCAGGAACTCCAGCGCGGCGACGTCCACTCCGGGGGCCGGCTCGCCCCCGCCGCTCAGCACCGGCGGCCGGCCGGGCGCGGCCACCGCCGGCGGGGGCGCGGGCAGCGGCGGCACGGCGGCGGCCGCGGCGAACGCCTCCCGGGCCGGCACACCCTCCGGAACCCGGATCGTGGCCTCCTCCGCGGCGTCGCCCGCCGCGCCGCCCGCCACCCCCCGGGCGGCGCGGGCCACGCTGCGCGCCTGGATGTCGTCCAGCAGTTCGCGCTCCCCGCGGCCGCGCATCAGCAGCAGCACGAACGGGTCCTCGTCCAGCAGCCGGGCGACCTGGTAGCACAGCGCGGCGGTGTGCGGGCAGTGGTCCCACGCCTCGCATCCGCACCGCGGCTCCAGATCGCCGATCCCCGGGAGCAGTTCGACGCCCGCGGCCGCCGCGTCCTCGACGAGCTGCGGGGGCATGTCCCGGTCGAGCAGGGCGGCGATATGCCCGGACCGGTCGGCGACCACGTCCAGCAGCCGTTCCCACTCGGCGTCGCTCAACTCCTGCAGCAGCACATCCGAGCGATGGGGAGTGCGGTCGCGGTCCCGGACCACCGCCGTGATCCGGCCCGGCCGTACGGCGACCGCCCCCACCGCGCCCTCGCGCGCGTGCTTGCGCCCGCGCCCCAGCTGTTCTCCGTCGAGCGCCGTGTCCTCCAGCGCCTTCAGCCACGCCCGGCCCCACCAGGTGCGGGCGAAGCCGCGGCCACGGGCGGGCGGCAGGGCCTCGAAGACGCGCTCGCGCCCGTCGTGCGCCGCGCGTATGTCCCCGGTGTCCCCGGTGTCCCCGGTGTCCCCGGTGTCTCCGGTGTCTTCTGCGTCCCAGGTCTCCCCGGCGTCCCAGGTGTCCCCGGCGTCCCAGGTGTCGGTCATCGTTCGGTCCCCCTCAGCTCCACGAGCTCCGCCAGTTGGGCGTCGGTCAGTTCGGTGAGCGCCGTGTCCCCGGTGCCCAGTACCGCGTCCGCCAACTCCCGCTTGCGTTCGAGCATCGCGGCGATCCGGTCCTCCACCGTGCCCTCGGCGATCAGCCGGTGCACCTGCACCGGCTGGGTCTGCCCGATCCGGTACGCGCGATCGGTGGCCTGCGCCTCCACGGCCGGGTTCCACCAGCGGTCGTAGTGCACGACATGCCCGGCCCGGGTGAGGTTCAGACCGGTGCCGGCCGCCTTCAACGACAGCAGGAACACGGGGACTTCGCCCTCCTGGAAGCGGTGGACCAGCTCCTCGCGGCGCGCCACCGGCGTGCCGCCGTGCAGCAGCTGCGCGCCGATGCCGCGCCCCGCCAGGTGTTCCTGAAGGATGCGCGCCATCCGCACGTACTGGGTGAAGACGAGGACGCTCGCGCCCTCGGCGAGAATGGTGTCCAGCAGCTCGTCGAGCAGCTCCAGCTTCCCCGAGCGGCCGGTGATGACGGGCCGGTCCTCCTTCAGGTACTGCGCGGGGTGGTTGCAGATCTGCTTCAGCCCGGTCAGGAGCTTGACGATGAGCCCGCGCCGGGCCGCCCCGTCGGCGCCGGAGATCTCGGCGAGCATCTCGCGCACCACCGCCTCGTACAGCCCGGCCTGCTCCTTGGTGAGCGCCACGGCGCGGTCCGTCTCGGTCTTCGGCGGGAGTTCGGGCGCGATGCCCGGGTCCGACTTGCGGCGCCGGAGCAGGAACGGGCGGACGAGTTTCGCCAGGCGCTCGGTGGCCGCCGGGTCGCTTCCGCTCTCTACGGCCTGGGCGTAGTGGGTGCGGAACCACCCGTGCCCGCCGAGCAGCCCGGGCGTCGTCCAGTCGAGGATCGCCCACAGCTCGGAGAGGTTGTTCTCGATCGGTGTCCCGGTGAGCGCGACACGCGCCTTGGCGCCGATGGCGCGCAGCTGCTTCGCGGTCGCCGAGTACGGATTCTTGACGTGCTGCGCCTCGTCGGCGACCACCAGGCCCCAGCCCCCGGGCACCGCGTCGGCCAGCCGCCGCGCGTCCAGCCGCATCGTCCCGTACGTGGTGAGCACGAACTCCCCGTCGGCCAGGTCCTCCAGGGTGCGGGCGGCGCCGTGGAAGCGGCGCACCGGGGTGCCGGGCGCGAACCGCTCGATCTCGCGCTGCCAGTTGCCCAGCAGGGAGGCGGGCGCGACCACGAGGGTGGGACCGGCGGTCTCGGGGACGCCCTGGCGGTGGAGGTGGAGGGCGATCAGGGTGATGGTCTTGCCGAGGCCCATGTCGTCCGCGAGCGTCCCCCCGAGGCCGAGGGAGGTCATCCGGCTCAGCCAGCCCAGGCCGCGCAGCTGGTAGTCGCGCAGCGTGGCGGCAAGGGCCGGGGGCTGGGCCACGGGGCCGTGCCCCGGTCCCTCGGGGTCGGCGAGGCGGTCCCGCAGCGTGGCGAGCCAGCCGGCAGCCCGCACCTCCACGCCGGTGCCCTCGGCCTCGGTCCGGCCGGTCAGCACGGCGCCGAGCGCGTCGGCCGTGGCGATGTCGCGGTCCTTACGGTCCTGGGCCCGGCGGACCTGTTCCGGGTCGATCACGACCCATTGGTCGCGCAGCCGCACCACCGGGCGGCCGGCCTCGGCCAGCCGGTCCAGCTCCGCCCGGGTCAGCTCCTGGTCGCCGACCGCGAACCGCCAGCTGAAGCGGAGCAGCGCGTCGGCCGACAGATACGAGGGCAGCGCGGACCCGGACACGTCCGGCCGCTCGCCGTCGGCACCGCCACGCGGGCCGACGACGGCACGGGCGGTCAGCCCCCGCGCCAGCTCCTTCGGCCAGTGCACCTGGACGCCGGCGGCGTCCAGCGCCCCGGCCGCCGCGCCGAGCAGCTCGACGACCTCCTCGTCGGCGAGGTCGAGCGCCTCGGGCGCGGCGGCGGACAGCAGCGGTGCGAGCGGTGCCCAGGCGCGGGCGGCCCGCCGCAGCGTCAGCAGCGCGTCCATGCGGGCGCGCGGACCGAGGGCCGCGGCGGCGGCCGAGCTGCCCGCCCATACGTCGGCGGCGTCCGCGACCAGGGCCGGGTCGGCCAGGCTGTGGAGCTGGAGGACGGCGCGGAACCGAGGACCGGGGCCTCCCTTGCCCTGGCCGGCCTCTTCGCCGTCGTGGTTGCCGTGGTTGCTGTGCCCGTCGTGGCCGCCCTGGTTTTCGGGGCCGCCGAGGTCGCCGTGCGTGTCGTGGTCGCCGTGCGTGTCGTGGTCGCTGTCCAGCAGCTCGATCCGCAGCGACAGCCGGACCCCCGCGTCATGCCCGGCGGCCAGGTCCGCGGACCACGCCCGCAGCTCGGGCAGGCGCCGCGGCTCGGCCGCGGCGAACGCGGGGCCGCCCGCGGCCAGGGCCGCCGCGGGTGAGCGCGGCAGCCCGTCCGCGACCGCGTCGAGGAACGCCCGCAGATGCCGCTCCGGCTCCGGCAGGAGCACCGGATCGGTGCCCGGCAGGGGCACGGCGTGTGCGGCGGGAGGCATGGCCGCGGCCAGCTCGCGCACCCGTCGCAGATCCTCGTCGGCGAGCGGGCCGACGCGCCAGGCGTCGTGGTCGGTGGCCGTGAGCCCGGGCAGCAGCCGCCCACGGGCCGCGAGCTGGAGGGCGAGCACGGCGGCGGCACCCCAGAAGGCGGCCGTGGGGGCGATCCGCGCGGAAGGGGAGGAGGAGACGGTGTGCGCGGCGCGCGCCCTGGCCCGGGTGAGCACCGGAAGCGCCTCGCTCAGGGCCAGGACGCGGGCGCGTACGGCCAGGGCACGGACCCCCGCGCCCTGGCCGGGGGAGTCCGGGACCACGACGGTGATCTCTTCGGTGGCGCCGACCGGGCCGGTGGGGTCCGGACTGAGGGCGGCGGGGTCCTGGCCGTCCGGCCGCCAGAACGCGACCCGCCCGGCCCGCGCCGGGTCGGCGGGGAGGAAGACGGCGGTACAGCCGCAGAGTTCGGCCATGTCGGAGGGCGTTGCCACGGTGGGTGGTGTCACGGAGCTGATGCATTCCTCAAATTTGACTAGTGGGAGCGGCCGAGAGTACCTGACGAGCGCCCCGCCCGGACGGTCCTCCGATGTGAGGCACCTCACCCCGACCCCGGGTGCTCAGGAACCGTGAGCCGCTCGTATCCGTTGACGGAAGTGAAGCGGCTTGAGCCGCGAAGGAGGCAGAGGGCAATGTCCAAGCGCGCTGTGGCCGTCGCCGGGGGCGCGGCGGTGGGAGTAGTCCTGCTCTGTCAGCTGCTGCCGTTCTGGGTGGCGATCCTGGTGATCGTCGGCGTCCCCGCCTTGGCGTATCTGGCGCTCGACCCCTCCCAGCGGCGCAGACTGCGCCGGGTGTCGGGCAAGGAGCTGGGACGCTGACCGCCGCCCTCGCCAGGAGGGCGAATTCCCGGATGGAAACGGGCACAAGACACACGGCGGGACGACGGCGGTACCGGCCGGACCGCCGACCGGCTCGGGGCCCGGGGTGACACGCGCCTGGGAGTGACCGCGCAACACCGATCGCGGGTCACCCGGGACCCCGTCCAGCCGCGACACGCCGACCGCCCGCTGCGTCAGGCGGTGCGCCCCTTTGCCCCGACCGCCCGCCGTGTTTGCCCCGACCGCCCGCCGCGCCAGGCGGCGCGCCCCCGGGGCCCCGCGACCGGTGGTGGCCGCGGGCGGACCGTCGTCGACTCAGGTGGGGCGTACGGCCAGTTCGTCGAGGGCCGTCAGCAGGGCGGGCAGTTCCGGGCCGCGGCCGACCGGCAGCACTTCGCCCGGCGCGTCGTCCATGAGGACGAAGGCGATGTCGTCCGTGCGGGCCACGATGCTCCAGCCGGGCCCGTCGGCCCGCAGGGTCCGCGCGTCGCCGGAGGCGAACGCGGAGCGGACGCGGCCGGGCGGCGGGGGCGCTTTCAGATATCCGCGTGCCTCCTCCAGTACGCGTCGCACGCCCCCGTGCGGCTTCTCGCCCGGGGCCACGAACGTCACGTCGCTGTCGACCTGCCCGCGCCACACCGCCCAGCGCAGGGCGATCTCGTCCGCGCCCAGCCGCCGCTGCGCCGGGCCCCAGCGGCCGGTGTCCGGTGGCGCGAGCGGCGGGCGGGCCGCCCCTCCGGCGGCCGGCTCCGGGTCGGGGGCGGGGTCGTGCGGCGCGGGGACGCCCGGCGCGGCGACGGCCACCGCCAGGGGCCAACCGGGGAGGGAGGCGACCACGGTCCGGTCGTCGACGGCCAGGCCGTACTCCATCCCGCAGTCCCACGCGGCGATGGCGCAGGCGACCAGCGACACGTCCTCGGTGACCACCGTCCACCGGGCGCCGTCGCCGTCCTGGCCCAGCACCAGGCCGTATCCGGCCTCGTGCGGTGCCAGGCCGAGCGCGGCGCAGGCCTCGGGATAGTCGTCGCCCAGCACGCTGGGGAACCGCGCGGGCGTCAGCACCACCGCGGTCAGCACGTACAGCGCGTCGTCGTCCGACTCCTCACTGGCGGGCACGGCAGCCTCCTCTGGCGGTAGGGGGCGGTACGGAGCGGTATGGATCCGGGGGTCCCATCCGTTGTCCGGCGCACCTTAACCAGCCAGTAGCCACGCCGTCGAGACTCCGTGCGCGGGTGCCGACCGGGTGCCGACCGGGTGCCGACCGGGCGCCGGCCGCGCCCCGTGTGCCGCGTCCGCCGCGCCGCCGTCAGGATTCGCCGGCGGCCCGCAGCGAGTCGAGGGTGCGGCGCAGCCAGGACTGTTCGGCCTGGCTGGTGGCTCGGGCGATGGTGAGGATGCCGCGCCGGAAGGGGTCCTCGACCTCCTCCGCGCGCAGCGGCCGGTCGTCGTCGTAGAAGAAACTCGTGGGCTGCCGCAGAAACGCGAGCCGCCGCTCCAGGACCCCCGCCTGGGCCGCCGGGTCCTCCAGGTGGCGCAGAAACGCGAGCAGGGTGAACCAGCGGTTCTCGTCCGTGATGTCGGCCTGGGCCGGCTCCGCGAGACGGCGACGGAGTTCGGCACGGCCCTCAGGGGTCAGCGTCAGTACGTGCCGGGGCGCGGCGCCCGCGCCCGGCCGGCTCTCGCGGGCCAGCAGCCCGGCCTTCTCCAACCGCTTGATCGCCGGGTAGAGCGTGCTTTCGGCCACGGGTTTGACGTGGCCGGTCAGCGCGGCGATCCGCTTGCGCAGCTCGTAGCCGTGCAGCGGTGTGTCGCAGAGAAAGCCCAGGATGGCGAGTTCGAGCATGGGCGCATTGTGCCGCACCGACGCTGTACCTCGGGCACGTATTACCTCTTCCACGCATTACCCCGGCTGCGCCATACGACGCCTACGCCATACTTCGCCTACGTAATACCCCGGCTTCGCAATACCTCGGCATCGATGTATGGTGCGGGGCGGAAGATCCCCCGACGCCCATCGAGCCCAGGAAGGCGGGAGAGACGGCCATGCGCCACGCTCCGTTCGGCCAGGAAGGCGCCCATATCCGCTGGACCGAGACGCCCGGAGGCGGTGACGGCGGAGCACCCCGGGTGTATGTGCACGGGCTGGGCGCGTCGTCGGCCGTCTATCACGCGCACATCGCGGCCGACCCGGCCCTCGCCGGGCGGCGCTCGCTCTTCGTCGACCTGCCCGGCCACGGCATCAGCGACCGCCCCGCCGACTTCGGCTACACCCTGGAGGAACACGCCGACGCGCTCGCCGCGGCGCTCGACGCGGCCGGGGCCCTGGGCGCCGAGGTCGTGGGGCACAGCATGGGCGGGTCGGTCGCCGTCGTGCTCGCCGTGCGCCGCCCCGACCTGGTGTCCCGGCTGGTGCTCACGGAGGCCAACCTCGACCCGCGGCCGGGCCCGTCGGCGGCCAGCAGCGGGATCGCCACGTACCCGGAGGAGGAGTTCGTGCGCGGCGAGGGCTGGGAGCGGACGCTGGAGCGGGTCGGCCCGGTGTGGCGGGCGACGATGCGGCTCGCCGACCCCACGGCCCTGCACCGCAGCGCGAGCGCCCTGGTGCGCGGCACCGAGCCGACCATGCGCCGGATGCTGCTCGGCCTGGACGTTCCGCGCACGTACCTCGTCGGAGGGAACGGCGACGGGCTCGCCGGACGTGCGGAGCTGGAGGCCGCGGGGGTCGTCGTGCGGACCGTCCCCGGCGCGGGACACAACGTCATGTTCGACGACCCGGTCGCCTTCGCCGCGGCGGTCGCCGCTCAGCCCTGACGGACCGCGAGGGCCAGGAAGCGGGTGTCCCGGTCCGTGTACGAGGTCAGCTCCCAGCCCGAACGGGCCAGCAGCGGGCGCAGATTGGGCTCGGCCCGCAGGTCGCCCGGCGTGATCGCGAAGCCCTTGCGCGCGGCCAGCGCCGCCCGCCCCACCGGGTGGAACAGCGCGAGCAGCCCCTGGGGGCGCACCACCCGCGCCAGCTCCCGCAGCCCGGCCTCCGGGTCGGGGAGGTGGGAGATCAGGCCGGCGCCGAACACCGCGTGCAGACAGCCGTCGCGCAGCGGCAGTCTGGTGACGTCGGCCAGGGCGAGCGCCGCGTCCCGGTGCCGGCCGGCGCGCACGGCGGCGTCCAGCATCGCGGGCGTGGCGTCGGCGCCGAGCACCGTTCCGGCGGGGCCGACGGCGGCGCGCAGCGCGGGCAGGGCGCGGCCCGTGCCGCAGCCGGCGTCGAGCACCGCGTCCCCGGCGCGCAGGCCGAGGTCGGCGACGGCGGCGGCGTAGGCGGGGCCGTCGTCGGGGAAGCGGGCCTCCCAGTCGGCGGCCCTCGGGGTGAAGAAGTCCCGGACCTCGGCCAGGCGGTCGGCGGGGGTGTTCTGGTGGCTCATGCGACTCCTCGTGCGGATGGGATGGGTGAGGAAGACGGATCTTCAGGAGGCAGAGGGCACATCCTGAGGGGCACATCCTGAAGGGCGCACCCTCAGGGGCGATCCCTGAGGGGCGATCCCTGGGGGGCGCACCCTGAGCGGGAACCCGAATAGTGTGCACGTTCGAGCATCCGCCGATCGTTCTGGCAGCTATCCCTGTCAAATTCCAGCATTCTTCCGAATGCGCCCCCTGAATGCGCCCCCTCCTCGCTAGGGTCCGGGGGCCATGGGACAGCTCCCGGCAGAAGGAGACGGCCATGACCGAGGACCGCAGCATCGCCGCCCGTTTCCCGGACGGTCTCGACTCCCTTCTGGACGAGCTGGTGGCCCGCGTCGGCGGCGTGCGACACGCCGTCGTGCTCCTCGGTGACGGAGCCACGGTGAGCGCCTCCCGGGGGCTGGGCCGCCGCGACGCCGAGCAACTGGCCGCCGTCGCCTCCGGTCTGCACGGCCTCGCCGTCGGCGCGGCGCGCCGACAGGCGCGGGGAGCGGCACGCCGATGGACACGGGGTGCGGCACGCCGGCGGGCGCGGGGCGCGGCGCGCCAGACCGTGGTGGAGACGGAGGCCGGCCGTCTCTTCGTCGCGGCGGCGGGCGAGGGGTCGTACCTGGCCGTCCTCGGCGCGGCCGACGCCGACCCGGCGCTGATCGCCTCCGAGACGGCCCGGCTCGTCGAGCGGGTGGAGGAGCGGCTGCGCGCCCGCCCGCGCCTCCCGCAGGCCCCCGCCGCCCCCGCCTGACCCCTCACCGCCCCCTTCCCGCCCCGCCCGCCGCAGGTGGCACCACGCCCGCGTCCGGTTCGCCGCGATCGCACGGGGTACCCGGGGCGTCCCGGAAAGCGATGGTGAAGGGACGCGGCGATGCGAGCGGTGACCTGGCAGGGCAGGCGGGACGTACGGGTGGAGACGGTGCCCGACCCCATCCTCAAGGAGCCGACGGACGCGGTCATCCGGGTCACGTCCACCGGGCTGTGCGGCTCCGACCTCCATCTGTACGAAGTGCTCACCCCCTTCATGACCCCCGGCGACATCCTCGGCCACGAGCCGATGGGGATCGTCGAGGAGGCCGGGTCCGAGGTGACCGGGCTGCGCCCCGGCGACCGGGTGGTCGTGCCGTTCCAGATCGCCTGCGGCCACTGCTGGATGTGCCGCTCCGGCCTGCCGACCCAGTGCGAGACCACTCAGGTCGTCGAGCACGGCATGGGCGCCGAGCTGTTCGGCTACACCAAGCTGTACGGCGCGGTGCCCGGCGGCCAGGCGGAGTACCTGCGGGTCCCGCAGGCCCAGTACGGGCCGATCAAGGTGCCCGAGGGCCCGCCGGACGACCGTTTCGTCTATCTCTCCGACGTCCTCCCCACCGCCTGGCAGGCCGTCGTGTACGCGGACGTCCCCCCGGAGGGCACGCTGGCCGTCCTCGGCCTCGGCCCCATCGGCGACATGTGCTGCCGGATCGCGAAGGCGCGCGGCGCCGGCCGGGTGATCGGCGTGGACCTGGTGTCCGAGCGGCTGGACCGGGCCCGCGACCGCGGCGTGGAGGTCTACGACCTCAGGGCGTACGACAGCCAGGAGGACCTCGTCGACGCCGTCCTCACCGAGACCGCGGGCCGGGGCCCGGACGCGGTCGTGGACGCCGTGGGCACCGAGGCCCACGGCAGCCCCCTCGGCAAGACCGCCCAGCGGGCCACCGGGTTCCTGCCGCACGAGTGGGCCGCCAAGCTCACGGCCAGGGCCGGGGTGGACCGGCTGGCGGCGCTGCGGCTGGCCATCGCCCTGGTACGGCGCGGCGGGACCATCTCCCTCAGCGGGATCTACGGCGGCATGGCCGATCCGCTGCCCATGCTGACGATGTTCGACAAGCAGATCCAGCTGCGGATGGGACAGGCGAACGTCCGCCGCTGGGTGGACGACATCCTGCCCTTCCTGACCGACGACGACCCGTTGGGGGTGGAGGACTTCGCCACCCACCACCTTCCGCTGGAAGAGGCGCCCCGCGCCTACGAGATGTTCCAGCGCAAGGAGGACGGCGCGGTGAAGATCCTCATGCGGCCGTGACGTCCTGACCAGCCGTGACGTCCTGGCCGTCGTAAGGCCGTCACCTCTCACCGCTTGTCGGCGCACCTCGCGGGTACTCACGTGCTCATGGCTGGAATCGAGCTGAACAGCGCCGCGTTCGACGACCACGAGGTGATCCCCCGCCGGTACACCAAGGACGGGGAAGACCTCTCGCCGCCGCTGACCTGGTCCGGAGTGCCCGCCGGCACGGCCGAACTGGCCCTGCTGTGCGAGGACCCGGACGCGCAGTCCGGGACGTTCGTCCACTGGCTGGTCACCGGCATCGCCCCCACCAGCGGAGGGGTGGCCGCCGGGCAGACGCCCGCGGGCGGTCTGCCCAGGACCAACGGATACCACCAGGAGGGCTGGGGCGGTCCGCATCCGCCGCAGGGCGATCGGCCGCACCGGTACTTCTTCCGGCTGTACGCCCTGCCCGAGCCGCTGGTCCTGCCCGACGAGCCCTCGGCCGACCAGGTGCACCGCGCCGTCGACCGCAGCCAGCTCGCGAGCGGCACGCTGGTGGGCCTCTACCAGCGCTGAGGCGCCCGTCGCGAGTCCGGGGCCGGATGGCCGGGCCCGGCGCCCGACAACGCCCGCACGAGCGCTTCCGTTCCGTCCGCGGGCTCGTGCGCGGGCGCGTTCAGGAACGCGCGCCGGCGCCGCTGGGCCAGCGCGCGCCCCCAGGTCAGACACCATGACCACCACCGGTCGAGTTCGGCGGGGTCCAGCCGCTCGGCGCCGAGCGCGGCCGGCCAGCCACAGGCCCGCGCCTGGGCGGTGACCTTCGCGCCGCCCTCGACGGGATCGACGGCCAGCGCCGGGGTGCCCGCCCGCAGGGCGAGGACCAGCCCGTGCAACCGGTCGGTGACCACCAGGTCGAGCCGCGCCAGAGCCGACTCGAACTGCCCCGGGGTCGCGCACAGGCGCCAGTCGTGGGATCCAGCCGACTGGTCATCTCCAGCCGCGCGCAGTCCTTGGCGGCCAGCCAGCGGGTCACCGTGTCCGCCACCTCGGCATGGCGCCGCCGCCCCCCGTACTCGCCCTGGCCGTGCGTGAGGATCACCCCCACGACCGGGGTGGCGGGGCCGGCCGGAGCCCCGGCGGCCAGGTCACGCGCGGGGGGCAGGCCGGGGGAGTCCCGGGCGAGGACGGTGTGGAACCCGGTGACCGCCGGACTCGACGCGTCGATCACCGAGGTGCCGACGGCGATGCGGACGCACCGCCCGAACCGGCGGTGCAGCTCCTCGACTTGAGGCCCGTGCAGCGGTCCGCACAGGAGCACCAGGTGCGAGTAGGCGTCCTCGGCCGCCTCGGGCAGATGCAGGCCGCCGGCCCGGTAACCCGGGCTCCACGCCACGTCGTACGGCGTGGCGGTGCGGTCGAGGGCGGCCCGCACCCGGTGCAGGGCGAGCACGTCCCCCGCGGTGGCCTCCCCGTCCTCGAAACTGAACCAGCCGGTGAGCAGTACCTTCATCGCCTGTGAGTGCCCGTTTTCCGGCGAACGTCACGGGCCACCGCCCCAAGCGCCGGCGCCGACGGGCCGCCACGCCCGCCACATGCTGTGACGGGCGTGGCCATCTGCGTCATCGACCGATGTGATCTGTTTCGACGTCACTGCTGGGGGTTACCAAGAGGACCCCCGAGCCAGTAACCGGCCCCGAGGTGACCGCCCCGACGTGCCCCCCGGACGCGACCGGTCCCGGGGCGACCGGTCCCGGGGATCCGACCAGCGGAGGGAGGACACGTGAGCGACTCGCCCATCGGGGTGGTCATCGCCACCCGAGACCGCGCCGACACCCTCGCCGTGACCCTGCGCCACCTCGACGACCTGCCCGAACGTCCCACGGTCCTGGTGGTCGACAACGCCTCCACCGACCACACGCGCACCATGATCGCCCGCCACTTCTCCGCCGTCCGGCTTCTGCCGCTACCAATCAACCGCGGAGCCCTGGCGCGCAACGAAGGCGTCCGGGCGCTCGACACCCCGTACGTGGCGTTCAGCGACGACGACTCCTGGTGGGCCCCGGGATCCCTGGCCACCGCCGTACGGATGCTGCGCGAGCACCCCCGGCTCGGCCTGGTCGCCGCCCGCACCCACGTCGGCCCCGGCCAGGACTCGGACCCGCTCAACGACGCCCTCGCCGGTTCCCCGCTCGGCCACGTCCCGGGCCTGCCCGGCCGGCAGAGCCTCGGCTTCCTCGGCTGCGCCGCCGTGGCCCGGCGCAGCGCCTACCTCGACGCGGGCGGCTATCACCCGCTGCTGTTCTTCGGCGCCGAGGAGACACTGCTCGCCCACGACCTCACGGCACGCGGCTGGGGGGTGTGCTACTGCGCCGACGTGGTCGCCCACCACCATCCGGCGGTCGGCCCCAGGCCCCACCGCACCGCCCTCATCCGCCGCAACGAGGTGCTCACCGCCTGGCTGCGCCGGCCGCTGCCGGTGGCCGTCCGCCGCACCTGGGCGCTGGCGGCCGACGCCCGCCACGACAGCGGCGCCCGCCGGGCGCTGCGCGGCGCGCTCGTCCGCATCCCGGCCGCCCTGCGCACCCGGACACCCCTGCCGGACCGCATCGAGCAGGCCGTCAGGCTCGTCGAAGGAGCGTCGTCGTGACCGATGACCGCACCACCGTCGTCGTGATCACCCACAACCGGCGGGACGAGGTCCTGCGCACCCTGGACCGCCTGGAGCGGCTGCCCGAAGCCCCGCCCGTCATCGTCACCGACAACGGCTCCACCGACGGCACGGCGGACGCCGTGGCCCGGCTCCATCCGCGCGTACGACTGCTGCGGCCGGGGCGCAACCTCGGCGCCGTCGGCCGCAACCTCGCCGTACGGTACGTCCGCACGCCCTACATCGCCTTCTGCGACGACGACTCCTGGTGGGAGCCGGGCTCGCTGTCCCGCGCCGCCGACCTCCTCGACGCACACCCGCGGCTGGCCGCCGTCACCGCCCGCATCCTGGTCCAGCCCGCCGGCACCGTCGACCCCATCGTCGAGGAGCTGCGCGACTCCCCGCTGCCCGGCCCGCCCTGGCTGCCCGGGCCCGCGCTCGGCTCCGTCCTCGCCGCCGCCACCTGCCTGCGCACCGACGCCTTCCGCGAGGTCGGCGGGTTCAGCGCGCGCATGTGGCTGGGCGGGGAGGAGGAGCTGTTCGCCACCGACCTCATCGCCCGCGGCTGGTGGCTGGCGTACGTGGCGGAGCTGACCTGCCACCACCAGCCGTCGCCGCTGCGCGACCCCACCCTGCGCCGCATGCACGGCATACGGAACACGCTGTGGTTCTCCTGGCTGCGCCGCCCCGCGCCCGCCGCCCTGCGGCGCACCCTCCACCTGGCCCGCACGGTGCCTCCCGACCGGGTGTCGCTGCGGGCCTTCGGGCAGGCGGCCGCGGGACTGCCCTGGGTGCTGCGCGAGCGGCGGGTGGTGCCGGCCGGGGTGGAGGCACGGCTGAAGCTCCTCGAGCGCGCCCAGCGGCACTCCACCGCCCGGCGCTATGTCGGATGAGCGATGGGTTTCGGCCGAATCCGGCTAGTCGGCGATGTCGGCGAGGCCGACGACTTTGTCGACGCGGACCCGCACCAACAGCTCGCCCGGGACGCCGTTGCGGGCTCCGTACTGCTCCGCGAGCTCCTCGCCCATGTAGCGCGCCGCGATCCGGGTGGCCCAGTGGCGGACGTCCTCCAGCCGGTCGCTCAGCTCCGCGCGCCCTTCGACGGTGACGAAGGAGAACGGGGGCCGGTCGTCGTCCACGCACAGGCTGATCCGCCCGTCCCGGGCCATATTGCGGCCCTTGACGGTGTCCTCGCCCGTGTTGAACACGAGGTCGTCGCCGTCGAGCAGGAACCAGATGGGCGCGATGTGCGGCCTGCCGTCGGCCCGCACCGTCGCCAGCTTGGCGGTGCGAGTGCCTGCCGAGACGAAGGCGTGCCACTGATCCTTGGTCATTTTCTTTGCCATGTCTCCATCTTGTGTCAAGCGGTGCACATCGGCGCGCCGGGGGGCGGGCCGGGTTGCCCGGAGGGCGGCAGTGAGAAAGGCTGGCCCGGCAGCTCTGGGTGGATGGCCGGACGGGGAGGAACGGTATGGCACTGAGCAAGGGACTCGATTGGCTGCTGGACGATCTGACCGAGCGGATCGCACAGGTACGGCACGCCTTGGTGCTGTCGAACGACGGGCTGGTCACGGGCGCCAGCTCCTCACTCGGCCGGCAGGACGCCGAACACCTGGCCGCCGTCGCCTCGGGGTTACACAGCCTGGCCAAGGGAGCCGGGCATCACTTCCGCACGGGTGGGGTGCGGCAGACGATGGTCGAATTCGAGGAGGGCGTGCTGTTCGTGACGGCCGCCGGCGACGGCAGTTGTCTGTGCGTGCTGAGCGGCCCGGAAGCCGACGTCGGCCAGGTCGCCTATGAGATGGCCCTGTTGGTCAACCGGGTGGGGGAGCACCTGGGCGTCGAGGCGAGACAGGAGAGCGGCGCGCCCAGCGGGCTGTGATCCGTAAGTTATCCACAGGCCTGACGGGCGGGCTCGCGCGGCGGCTACCGTCGTGACTGTCAGTGATTGACCAGTCGCGGGGGAGGACCGTCGTGGTGGTGGAGGTACGTCGGAATCAGGGTCACGAGCCGGGCCGAGCGCCGGGGCGGAGGACGGGTCGGGCGCCGGGTCAGGCGCCGCCGGGGGGCCGGGTGCCGCCGGTGCCGGGCGGTGCCGAGGAGACCGTCGCGTTCGCCCGGGCCGCCCGGGAACTGGGCCTCAAGCTGGGCGAGTTGGAGCTGGCCGTACAGCTGGGCGAGGTGCGCGCCGTGGCCGTGGGAGCCATGGGAGCCGTGGGAGCCATGGGCCGGCGGGTGGCGCGCGCGGAGCTGCTTCGGGTCGCGGCCGCCGAGGGCTTCCCCGGCGCGCTGCGCGCCCGGCTCCGCGTGGTGGGCACGGCGGAGGGGGCCGAGCTGCTGGGCATCAGCCCCGGCCGGTTCACCCGCCTGGCGCGGGGCGGGTTCCTCACGCCGGTTCGCTTCTACGTCAACCGCTACCGGGCCGTGGTGTGGCTGTATCCGGCCGCGGAGCTCGCCGCGTTCGCCGAGCGGGAGCCGACGCTGCTGACCGGCCGCGTTCCGGCCGGGCTGCGCGCCACCCTCAGCGCCGGGGAGGACCAGCGGGCCGCCAGATGGCGCGGCCGCCGCGTCGAGCAGCTCCTCGCCAGGACCGAGGACCCCTGGGAGCGGGCCGCGGTGTGGGCCGCGGTGCTGCCCCCCGATGAGCTGGAGGCGGTGGTCGCCGATGCGGCCGAGCGGGCCCATGTGCGGGAGCTGATGCCGCGGCTCGCCCCGGTGCCCGCCGGGGGCGGCCCGGCGGCGGAGGTGGTGGCCGCCGTGGTGACGGCCGACGACCCCGTGGAGATCCGGCGCTGCCGGGCCGCCCTGGACACCTGTGTGGGGGACGCCCGGCGGGCGCGGCCCGCCCCGCGGCCGGCCGGGGCGGCCCAGCCGCCGGGCGGCGAGCCCGCCCGGCCCTCTGCCCTGCCCTCCGTGCGGCCCCGTGGGCTCTGGCACCGGCTGCTCCGCGGGCGCCGGAGCGCGGGGGACCGCCTGGCGGCTGCCTACAGGGGGCGGAAGAGCCCCTCCTGCACCACGGACACCAGCAGCCAGCCGGCCCGGTCGTAGATCCGGCCGCGGGCCAGCCCCCGGCCGCCGGTGGCGATCGGCGACTCCTGGTCGTAGAGGAACCACTCGTCGGTGCGGAACGGCCGGTGGAACCACATGGCGTGATCCAGCGAGGCCATGTCGAAGCCGCGCGGCCCCCACAGCGGCTCGATCGGCACCCGCACCGCGTCCAGCAGCATCATGTCGCTGGCGTAGGTGAGCGCGCAGGTGTGCACGAGCGGGTCGTCGCCGAGTGGGCCGACCGCGCGCATCCACACCGCGCTGCGCGACTCGGCGCCCTCCAGGTCCTCGGGCGTCCAGCGCAGCCGCTCCACATAACGGATGTCGAAGGGCTGGCGGCGCGCCATTCTCTCCAGCGCCTCGGGAAGCGTCCCGAGATGCTCGCGGATCTCGTCGCCGAGCTTCGGCAGGCTCTCCGGCTCAGGCACCTCCGGCATCGGCAGCTGCTGCTCGATGCCCGGCTCGGGAAGATGGAAGGAGGCCGTCAGATTGAAGATCGTCCGCCCCTGCTGGACGGCGACGACCCGGCGCGTGGTGAAGGAGCGACCGTCCCGGACCCGCTCCACCTGGTACACGATCGGCACCCCCGGCCGCCCCGGGCGCAGGAAGTACGCGTGGAGCGAGTGCACCGGGCGCTGCCCGTCGGTGGTCCGTCCCGCGGCCACCAGCGCCTGCCCGGCCACCTGCCCGCCGAACACCCGCTGCAGCGACTCGTCGGGGCTGCGGCCGCGGAAGATGTTCAGCTCGATCTGCTCCAGGTCCAGCAGATCGACCAGGCGCTCGGCGGGGTTGGTCTCCGCGGGATCGGTCATCGGGGTTGCTCCTTCACTGGTGGTGCTCACGCCGGGGCCGGGCCCCGTTCGTTCGGGCCCCCTGGGCGGGGGCTGTCCGGGGGCCGCGACGCCCGGGAGGCTACAACTGGCCCACCTCGGTGACCCGCACCACCGCACGCCCCTCCTCGTCGGAGGCGGCCAGGTCGACCTCCGCGGAGATGCCCCAGTCGTGATCCCCGTTCGGGTCGTCGAAGGTCTGCCGCACCAGCCACAGCCCGTGCTCGGGCTGCTCCTCGATCCGCAGCAGCTTCGGGCCGCGCGCCTGCGGGCCGGTGCCCAGGTCGTCGTACTCCTCCCAGTAGGCGTCCATCGCCCGCGCCCACGCGTCCTCGTCCCAGCCGGAGTCCGCGTCCATCTCGCCGAGCTCGGCCACCTTGTCCAGCGCGGCGAGCTCCACCCGGCGGAACATCGCGTTGCGCACCAGGACACGGAAGGCGCGCGCGTTGGCGGTGACCGGCTTGACCTGGTCGGCGCGCTCCTGGGCCTCCTCGGCGGACTCCTCCTCGGGGTTCGCCAGCTGCTCCCACTCGTCCAGCAGGCTGGAGTCGACCTGCCGCACCATCTCGCCGAGCCAGGCGACGATGTCCTGGAACTCGTCGGACTTCAGGTCGTCCGGCACGGTGTGGTCCAGCGCCTTGTAGGAGCTGGCCAGGTAGCGCAGCACGATGCCCTCGGTCCGCGCCAGGTCGTAGAACGAGGTGAACTCGGTGAAGGTCATGGCGCGCTCGTACATGTCGCGGATCACCGACTTGGGCGACAGCGGATGGTCGCCCACCCACGGGTGGCTCTTGCGGTAGAGGCCGTACGCGTGGGAGAGCAGCTCCTCCAGCGGCTTGGGGTACGAGACGTCCTGGAGCCGCTCCATGCGCTCCTCGTACTCGACTCCGTCCGCCTTCATCGCGGCCACCGCCTCGCCGCGCGCCTTGTTCTGCTGCGCGGCCAGGATCTGCCGCGGATCGTCCAGGGTCGACTCGACGACCGAGACCATGTCCAGGGCGTAGGAGGGGGATTCGGGGTCCAGGAGCTCGAAGGCGGCGAGCGCGAAGGTGGACAGCGGCTGGTTCAGCGCGAAGTCCTGCTGCAGATCCACCGTCAGCCGCACGGTCCGCCCATCGGCGTCGGGTTCCTTCAGCTGCTCCACCACGCCGCCGTCCAGCAGCGAACGGTAGATCGCGATGGCCCGGCGGATGTGACGCAGCTGGTTGCGGCGCGGCTCGTGGTTGTCCTCGAGGAGGCGGCGCATCCCCTCGAAGGGGTTGCCCGGCCGGGCGATGACCGACAGCAGCATCGCGTGGGTGACCCTGAACCGGGAGGTGAGCGGCTCGGGTTCGGAGGCGATGAGCTTCTCGAAGGTGTTCTGCCCCCAGCTGACGAACCCTTCGGGCGCCTTCTTGCGCACCACCTTGCGCCGCTTCTTGGGATCGTCCCCGGCCTTCGCCAGCGCCTTCTCGTTCTCGATGACGTGCTCGGGGGCCTGTGCCACGACGAAGCCCGCGGTGTCGAAGCCGGCCCGGCCGGCGCGGCCCGCGATCTGGTGGAACTCCCGGGCCCGCAGCGTCCGCACCCGCTGGCCGTCGTACTTCGTCAGCGCGGTGAACAGCACCGTCCGGATGGGCACGTTGACGCCGACGCCCAGGGTGTCCGTACCGCAGATGACCTTGAGCAGCCCGGCCTGCGCCAGCTTCTCCACCAGCCGCCGGTACTTGGGCAGCATCCCCGCGTGGTGCACCCCGATGCCGTGCCGCACATAGCGGGACAGGTTCCGGCCGAACTTGGTGGTGAACCGGAAGTTGCCGATGAGCGCCGCGATCTCGTCCTTCTCCGCCCGCGAGCACATGTTGATGCTCATCAGGGCCTGGGCCCGCTCCACCGCGGCCGCCTGGGTGAAGTGCACGATGTAGACGGGCGCCTGCCGGGTCTCCAGCAGCTCGGTCAGCGTCTCGGTCAGCGGGGTGGTGCGGTACTCATAGCTCAGCGGCACGGGCCGGGTCGCAGACCGCACCACCGAGGTGGGCCGCCCGGTGCGCCGGGTCAGGTCCTCCTCGAACCGCGTCACATCGCCGAGCGTCGCCGACATCAGCACGAACTGGGCCTGAGGCAGCTCGAGCAGCGGGATCTGCCACGCCCAGCCGCGGTCCGGCTCCGCGTAGAAGTGGAACTCGTCCATGACGACCTGGCCGATGTCGGCGTCCTTGCCGTCCCGCAGGGCGATGGACGCCAGCACCTCGGCGGTGCAGCAGATGACCGGCGCGTCCGCGTTGACCGACGCGTCGCCCGTGAGCATCCCGACGTTCTCGGTGCCGAAGAGCTTGCACAGCTCGAAGAACTTCTCCGAGACAAGAGCCTTGATCGGCGCGGTGTAGAAGGTGACCTCGTCCCGGGCCAGCGCGGCGAAGTGGGCGCCCGCCGCGACCAGGCTCTTGCCCGAGCCGGTGGGGGTGGACAGGATGACGTTCGACCCGGACACCACCTCGATCAGCGCTTCCTCCTGGGCGGGGTAGAGCGAGATGCCCCGCTCCTCGACCCACGTCGAGAACGCCTCGAAGAGGGCGTCGGGGTCGGCGTCGCTCGGCAGCTGATCGATAAGAGTCACGCCCCTATACTGCCTGCTTTCCCACGCGAGCCGGGAACCGGCTGCCGAGACGAAGATCGTTCGCCGATAGGGTGTGGCCGGCGAGTGAGCCGAAGGGGCGCGCCGCTGTCGAAAGGGAGAGCGCGCACAGGCCCCGAGGAACGACGGGGCGAGCACGGTCGACCGTCGACAGGGGCTCAGGCGCCCCGGAGGCGAACCGAGCCAGAAGCTGCGAACAGACCGACTCCCGCTCAGGCGGGGAATGAACAGGGGCGGGGTTGACCATGATGGGACCGGCGCATTCGCTGTCCGGGGCGGCGGCCTGGCTGGGGGTGGGGGCGGCGACCGCGGCGGCGGGCCACGCGATGCCCTGGCCGGTGCTCGTCGTCGGCGCTCTGATCTGCGCCGGGGCGGCGCTCGCCCCCGATCTCGACCACAAGGCGGCCACGATATCCCGCTCCTTCGGACCGGTCTCCCGGGGCCTGTGCGAGGTGATCGACAAGATCTCGTACGCGGTCTACAAGGCGACCAAGAAGCGGGGCGACCCCCGCCGCTCGGGCGGCCACCGCACCCTCACCCACACCTGGCTGTGGGCGGTGCTGATCGGCGCGGGGGCCTCGTTGCTCGCGATGACCGGCGGCCGCTGGGCGGTGCTCGGCATCCTCTTCGTCCACATGGTGCTGGCCGTCGAGGGGCTGCTGTGGCGCATGGCCCGGGTGTCCAGCGATGTGCTGGTGTGGCTGCTCGGCGCGACCAGTGCCTGGATCCTCGCCGACATCCTGCACGAGCCGGGCAACGGCGCGGACTGGCTGTTCACCGATCCGGGCCAGGAGTACCTGTGGCTCGGCCTGCCGATCGTCCTGGGCGCCCTGGTGCACGACATCGGGGACGCGCTCACCGTCTCCGGCTGCCCGATCCTGTGGCCCATACCGATAGGCCGCAAGCGGTGGTACCCGCTCGGACCGCCGAAGGCGATGCGGTTCCGGGCCGGCAGCTGGGTCGAGGTGAAGGTGCTGATGCCGGTCTTCATGGTGCTGGGCGGCCTGAGCGGCCTGGGCGCCCTCGGCATCATCTGACGGACCGGCGTCATCCGACGCGGCCCCCCGGCGGCGCGGAGCCGACCGCGCCGCCGGGGGCGACCGCCAGGGACCAGGGAGACACCCCCTGGCGACGCTACTGGTGCCAGGAGCGCCACAGCGCGGCGTAGGCGCCGTCCGCCGCGACCAGCTCGTCATGGCTGCCCAGCTCGCTGATCCGGCCCTGCTCGACCACCGCGATCAGGTCCGCATCGTGCGCGGTGTGCAGCCGGTGCGCGATGGCGACCACGGTCCGGCCCTCCAGCACCCGGCCCAGCGACCGCTCCAGGTGCCGGGCCGCCCGCGGGTCGAGCAGCGAGGTGGCCTCGTCCAGGACGAGGGTGTGCGGATCGGCCAGCACCAGCCGGGCCAGGGCGATCTGCTGGGCCTGCGCCGGCGTCAGCGCCAGCCCGCCCGATCCGACCTCGGTGTCCAGGCCGTCCTGAAGCCCCCGCGCCCAGCCGTCGGCGTCCACCGCGCTCAGCGCGGCCCACAGCTCGGTGTCCCCGGCGGAGGTGCGGGCCAGCAGCAGGTTGTCGCGCAGCGACCCCACGAACACATGGTGCTCCTGGTTGACCAGCGCGACATGCTCGCGCACCCGCTCGGCCGGCATCCGGGCCAGCTCCGCGTCGCCCAGTGTCACCGTGCCGGTCCGGGGCGCGTAGATCCCGGCGAGCAGCCGGCCCAGCGTCGACTTGCCCGCGCCGGACGGTCCGACCAGCGCCAGCCGCGTCCCCGGCCGCACCCGCATCGTCACCCCGTGCAGCACATCGTCGTCCGCTCGGTACCCGAAGCGCACCTCGTCGGCGCGCACATCCCGGCCGCCGGGCGCCACCGAGTCGTCGGCCGCCTCCGGCTCGATCTCCCGCACCCCCACCAGCCGGGCCAGCGACACCTGCGCCACCTGCAGCTCGTCGTACCAGCGCAGGATCAGCCCGATCGGCTCCACCAGCATCTGCGCCAGCAGCGCCCCGGTCGTCAGCTCGCCGACCGTCATCCAGCCCTGCAGCACAAAGGCGCCGCCGATCATCAGCACCGACCCGGTGATCAGCGAGTACGTCACATTGATCACCGGGAAGAGCACACTGCGCAGCCAGAGGGTGTACCGCTCCCACGCCGTCCACTCCCGGATCCGCCGCTCGGACAGGGCGGTCCGCCGGGCGCCCAGCCGCTGCGCCTCGATGGTCCGTCCGGCGTCCACCGTCTCGGTGAGGGACGCGGCCACCGCGGCGTATCCGGCCGCCTCGGAGCGGTAGGCGCTCGGCGCCCGCCGGAAGTACCAGCGGCAGCCGATCACCAGCACCGGAAGCGCGACCAGCACCGCCAGCCCCAGCGGCGGCGCGGTCACGGTCAGCGCGCCGAGCAGCAGCCCGACCCACACCACTCCGATGGCCAGCTGCGGCACCGCCTCGCGCATCGCGTTGGCCAGCCGGTCGACGTCGGTGGTGATCCGGGACAGCAGATCCCCGGTCCCGGCGCGCTCCAGCACGCTCGGCGGCAGGCCCACCGACCGTACGAGGAAGTCCTCGCGGAGGTCCGCCAGCATCCGCTCGCCCAGCATCGCACCGCGCAGCCGCACCAGCCGGACGAAGGCGGTCTGCACCGCGAGGGCCACGGCGAACAGGGCGACGGTGCGTCCGATGTGCAGGTCCCGTTCACCCTCCGAGAGGTCCTCGACCAGGCCGCCCAGCAGGTGCGGGCCGACCATGGAGGCGATCACGGCGGTCGCGTTCACGGCCATCAGCACCGCGAAGGCCGTCCGGTGCCGCCGCAGCAGCTCGCGGACGTACGCCCGCACGGTGGCCGGGGTGCCGACCGGCAGCGTCGCCGCCGACTGCGGTGCGGCCGGGTCATAGGCCGGTGGGGCCACTCCGATCATGCCGACTCCTCGATCGTGTCGATCCGCCCCACGGTTCCGGTCCCGGCGGCGGTTCCGGTCCCGGCTCCGGTCCGGGGCCCGGCGGTCACGGCCCCGCCCGCGCCCCGACCCGTACCCGCGCCCGGGGACCTGTTCGGATCCGTGTCAGTGTTCGCGTCCTTTTCGGGGCCCGCGTCCGTGTCCGTGTCCGGTTCGCGGGTGACCACCGCCCGGTAGCCGGGCTCGGTGGCCAGCAGGTCGCGGTGGCCGCCCGCGGCCGCCGCCTTCCCGTCCGCCAGGAACACCACCCGGTCCGCCCGGTCCAGCAGCAGCGGGCTGGAGGTGAAGACGACGGTGGTCCGCCCCGCGCGCAGCCGCCGCAGGCCCTGCGCGATCCGCGCCTCGGTGTGCGAGTCCACCGCGGACGTCGGCTCGTCGAGCACCAGCACCTCGGGGTCGGTCACCAGCGAGCGCGCCAGCGCCAGCCGCTGCCGCTGACCGCCCGACAGGGAGCGGCCGCGCTCGGTGATCCGCGCGTCCAGCGGGTCCGCCGCGCCCGAGCCGTCCGCCGACGCCCGCGCGAGCGCGTCCAGGACATCGCCGCACTGCGCCGCCTCCAGCGCCTCCGCCACCGTGACCGCCCCCGACCGGGGCACATCGAGCAGCTCGGCGAGCGTGCCCGACAGCAGCACCGGGTCCTTGTCCTGGACCAGCACGGCCCGGCGCGCGGCCTCCAGCGGCACCTCGTCCAGCGGGACGCCGCCCAGCAGCGCCGACGGCGCCCGCCCGGGCTCCGCCTCCACGGCGCCGCCGTCGTCCGGCGCGTGTCCGCCGAGCCGGTCGGCCAGCCGTCCCGCCAGGTCCGGGTCCCCGCACACCACCGCGGTCAGCCGCCCGGCGGGCGCCAGCACCCCGCTCGCCGGGTCGTACAGATCGCCGCCGAGCCCCTCCCCGTCCGGCCCGCCGGCCGCCGCGTCCGCGCCCGGGTCCCGGGCGCCGGACGAGGAGCGCCGCAGCGCCAGCACCCGGGCGGCGCGCCGCGCCGAGGGCCGGGAGAAGGAATAGGCCATCGCGATCTCCTCGAAGTTCCTCAAGGGGAACAGCAGGAAGGTCACCGCGCTGTAGACGGTGACCAGCTCGCCCACCGCGATCCGCCCCTCCCGGGCCAGGGTCGCCCCGTACCAGACGACGCCGATCAGCAGCAGCCCCGGCAGGGCGACCTGCACCGCGGCGATCAGCGCCCACATCCGGGCGCTGCGCACCGCCGCCGTGCGCACCTCCTGCGAGGCTTGCCGGTAGCGGGAGAGGAACAGCTCCTCGCCGCCGATGCCGCGCAGCACCCGCAGCCCCGCCACGGTGTCCGAGGCCAGCTCGGTCGCCCGGCCGGCCTTCTCCCGCTGCTCGTCCGCCCGCCGCGTGGCCCGGGGCAGCAGCGGGAAGACCGCCAGCGCCAGCGCGGGCACGCCGAGGGCCACCACCAGGCCCAGCGCCGGCTGGTAGACCACCAGGGCCACACACACCCCGACGGTGGTGATCGCGGCCGCGGTGAAGCGGGACAGCGACTCCACGAACCAGCCGATCTTCTCCACGTCGCCCGTGGAGACGGCCACCACCTCGCCCGCCGCGACCCGTCGCGTCAGCGCCGAGCCCAGCTCGACCGCCTTGCGCGCCAGGAGTTGCTGCACCCGTGCCGCCGCCGTGATCCAGTTGGTGACCGCCGCCCGGTGCAGCATGGTGTCGCCGAGCGCGGTGAGCGCGGTCAACCCGGCCATCAGCCCGCCGGCCAGCGCCAGCCGTGCGCCCGAGCGGTCCACGACCGCCTGCACCCCGAAGCCGATGGCCACGGGGAAGCACACCAGGGCGGCCATGTGCAGCAGACCCCACAGGGCCGCCTTCACCTGGCCGCCCAGTTGGTTTCTGCCCAGCCACAACAGGAAGCGGGGTCCTGATCGGACGTCGGGTCGGCCGGGATCGGGGTAGGGGAGATCTCGAATGTGCATGACGTCCCAGGTGCATTGGCGGGGTGACGGGCAGGCAGGAGCCGTGAAAGACTCGCGCCCTTCCACCGCGGCATTCAACTGGTTTTCCGGGGGCGGCACACGGAACACGCCAATCCCCTGTGCGTGACGCTGGGGCGGGGGTGGGACGATGGGGGGCATGCGTATTCCCGGCACGACCTCCCTGCGCGCGGCCGCCGCCACCGGCGCCGCCCTCATCCTCCTGACGGCCTGCGGCGGCGGCGCGGGCGGCGACGGCGACAAGGGCGGCGGCCAGGGCAGGCAAGCGCTGCGCAGCGCTTCCCCCGCGCCGGACCCCACCCGCGTCCCGGGCGTGGGCGACGCCCTCCAGGGCAGGATTCCGGACGACTCGCGGCAGGTCGTCGCGGTGTACGGCAAGGGCGTGAACTCGGCGGACGCCACCGTCGTGCTCTATACGAAGCGGGGCGAGAACTGGGAGCGGACCCGCAGTTGGGCCGGGCACAACGGCAAGCGCGGCTGGACGACGGACCATCGCGAGGGCGACAAGCGCAGCCCGGTCGGGGTCTACACGCTCAGCGACGCCGGCGGGGTGCTGCCCGACCCCGGCGCGCGGCTGCCCTACACGGAAGGTGCGGCCTTCGCCGCCCCGCACTACTGGCCCAAGACCCACTGGCACGACTTCGACTACGTCATCGCCATCGACTACAACCGCGTCAAGGGCACCTCACCGCTCGACCCGACCCGGCCCGAGGGCCAGAGCAAGGGCGGCTCCATCTGGCTGCACATGGACCACGGCAGCGGCACCTCGGCGTGCGTGAGCCTGTCGAAGTCCGGCATGGAGTACCTGCTGAAGAACCTCGACCCCAAGCTGCACCCGGTCGTGGTCATGGGGGACAAGGCTCACCTGGCCGGGTGAGCGGCCACCGGCCGGCCCCGGTCCGCCCGGGGCGTCAGCCGGTGTCCACCGCCCCCGCCCGAAGCCGCTCCAGCAGCTGGGCGCGGTGCAGCCGGGCGACGGGGGCCAGCAGGTCCGGGTGGCGCAGCAGCGGGGCCGCCCGCCGGTCCAGCTCGTCGGGCGCCGTCAGCCGGCGGAAGTCCACGTCCCCGGCCTGTGCCGTGTGCTCCGAGCCGATCACCGCGGCCACCGCGGCGGCGGCCAGGTCGGGGCGGGTCAGCAGGCTGGCCGCCCAGCTCGCGACGATCTCGTCCACCCAGGTGCGCCAGGCGTGGTCCTCCTCCGCCAGCTCGGTGGAGTCGGCGCCCACCAGCCAGTCCAGCCGCCCCGAACCGCCGGGCCCGGCGATGGCGACCAGCGCGGCGTCCATCGACGTCGGATACCGCAGCCAGGCGGCCACCGTCGCCGCCTGGCGCGCCTGGGCCTCGGCGAGCACCGCGTTGAGCGTGCCCGTCGCGGGCGGATACGCGCGGACGAGCCACTGCGCGGTCGCCGCGATGACGGACGACAGGTCGGGACGTCTCATCGGGGAGCGAGGGAGGCCCGCAGCACGTCGGTCACCTCGTCGTCGCGAACCCGCGCGAAGTCCTCGTACCACAGCCCGACGGCCTGGAACGGATCGGGCCGGTCCAGGCACACCAGCTCGTCGATCTCCGGGCCGACGGCCGCGGCGGCCTCCGGCGAGCAGACCGGCACCGCGAGGATCACCCGGGCGGGCCTGCGGTGGCGCAGCGAGCGCAGCGCGGCCCGCGCCGTGACCCCGGTGGCCAGCCCGTCGTCCACGACGATCACCGTGCGGTCCCGTACGTCGGCGGGCGGGCGCCCGCGGCGGTAGAGCTGCTCGCGGCGGCGCAGCTCGGTGCGCTCCTCCAGGGCCCGCGGGGCGAGCTGGGCCGGTGTCAGGTCGAGCGTGGCCAGCGCCCGCTCGTCGTACAGCGGCGGATCGTCCCCGGCGAGCGCGCCGACGCCGAGTTCGGGATTGAAGGGGGCGCCGATCTTCCGGGCCACCAGCACGTCCAACGGCGCGTGCAGGGCCTGGGCTATCTCGTCCGCCACCGGCGCGCCGCCACGGGGCAGCGCCAGCACCACGGGATTCCTCAACCGCTCGGCCTCCGGTGGCTCGCGCAGCCGCTCCGCCAGCTTCCGTCCGGCCTGCCTCCGGTCACGAAATCGCATCGTCCCACTTCTCCCTTCCGCGCCGTCCCCGCCCCTGGGTGCCCGTGGGGCGGGGCGGTATGCGCGGAGGGGCGGAAGAGCCGCCTGGGCGCCGGGCCGCTCAGCAGCGGCCGTGGTCGGGAATGCCGGCGAGGGTGTCCAGCAGCTCGCCGAGGACCTCGCGCTGCCGGTCGGACAGGGGGGCGAGGATGTCCTCCGCGGCGGTCCGGCGCGCGTCCCGCAGGGCGCGCAGGGTCGCGCGGCCGGCGTCGGTGAGCTCGACGCGCACCACCCGGCGATTGTCCGGGTCGGGGGCGCGACGCACCGAGCCGTGCGCCTCCAGGGCGTCCACCAGCGTCGTCACGGCGCGCGGGACCACCTCGAGCCGCTGGGCGAGGTCCGCCATCCGCGGCGGCCCGTCGCAGTGCGCGAGGGTGCGCAGCAGACGGGACTGGGCGGGGGTGATGCCCAGCGGCTCCATGTGCCGCTTCTGGGCGCGGTGCAGTCTGCGGGTCAGGCGCAGCAGCTGCTCCGCGAGGATGCCTGAGGTCTCGGGCGTGGGCATGATTGCAGTCTATCAGGACCTTGTTCATTGTGAGTATAGGTAACAATGAGCTATGCTCCGTGATGTGCTCGGCGAGCCCCGGCCTTCCGTCGGCTCGCGGCACCCGACCCTGCCCTGAAGGAGCCCATGCACCACGACACACCTCACTGGACGCCATCCCCCGCGAATCCCACGAAGTCCGAGCACTCACCGCCCGGCGCCGACCCCGACCAGCCCGCCCAACTGCGGCGCATCCTCAGGCTCTTCCGCCCCTACCGCGGCCGCCTCGCCCTCGTCGGTCTGCTGGTCGCGGCCTCCGCCCTGGTCTCCGTCGCCTCTCCCTTCCTCCTGCGCGAGATCCTCGACACCGCGATCCCCGAGCGCCGCACCGGACTGCTGTCCCTGCTCGCCCTCGGCATGATCGCCGCCGCCGTCGTCACCAGCGTCTTCGGCGTGCTGCAGACCCTCGTCTCGACGACCGTCGGCCAGCGCGTCATGCACGATCTGCGCACCGCCGTCTACGACCGGCTCCAGCGCATGCCGCTCGCCTTCTTCACCCGCACCCGCACCGGCGAGGTGCAGTCCCGGATCGCCAATGACATCGGCGGCATGCAGGCCACCGTCACCTCCACCGCGACCTCGCTGGTCTCCAACCTCACCAGCGTCGTCGCCACGGTCGTCGCGATGCTCGCCCTCGACTGGCGGCTGACCGTCGTCTCGCTGCTCCTGCTGCCGCTGTTCGTCTGGATCAGCCGCCGGGTCGGGCGCGAGCGCAAGCGGATCACCTCCCAGCGGCAGAAGCAGATGGCGACCATGTCCGCGATGGTCACCGAGTCGCTGTCGGTGAGCGGCATCCTCCTCGGCCGCACGATGGGCCGGTCCGACTCGCTGACCCGGGACTTCGCCCGGGAGTCCGAGCGCCTGGTCGGCCTGGAGGTGCGCTCCAGCATGGCCGGACGCTGGCGGATGTCCACCATCGGCATCGTCATGGCCGCCATGCCCGCCCTCATCTACTGGGCCGCCGGCATGGTCATGGACTCGGGCGGCCCCTCCGTCTCCCTCGGCACGCTGGTCGCCTTCGTCTCGCTGCAGCAGGGCCTGTTCCGGCCCGCGGTCAGCCTGTTGTCCACCGGCGTGGACATCCAGACCTCCCTCGCCCTCTTCCAGCGCATCTTCGAGTACCTCGACCTGCCGATCGACATCACCGAGCCCGCCGAGCCCGTGCGGCTGGACAAGGTGCGCGGCGAAGTCCGCTTCGACCGCGTCGACTTCACGTACGCCAACGAATCGAGCGCGAAGGGCTCGGGTGCGGACGGCTCGAGCGCGAAGGGCTCGAAGCCGACGCTCAGCGGCATCGACCTGACCGTCCCGGCGGGCAGCAGCCTGGCCGTCGTCGGGCCGACCGGCTCCGGCAAGACCACCCTCAGCTATCTGGTGCCGCGGCTGTACGACGTCACCGGCGGCCGGATCCTGATCGACGGAGTGGACGTCCGCGACCTGGACTTCGACACCCTCTCCCGCGCGGTCGGCGTCGTCTCCCAGGAGACCTATCTCTTCCACGCCTCCGTCGCCGACAACCTGCGCTTCGCCAAGCCCGAGGCCACGGACGAGGAGCTGGTGGCGGCCGCCCGAGCCGCCCAGATCCACGACCACATCGCCTCGCTGCCCGAGGGCTACGACACCCTCGTCGGCGAGCGCGGATACCGCTTCTCCGGCGGTGAGAAGCAGCGCCTGGCCATCGCCCGCACGATCCTGCGCGACCCGCCCGTCCTCATCCTCGACGAGGCCACCAGCGCCCTCGACACGCGCACCGAGCACGCCGTGCAGCAGGCCATCGACACCCTCTCCGCCGGGCGGACCACGATCACCATCGCCCACCGCCTGTCCACCGTGCGGGACGCCGACCAGATCGTGGTCCTCGACGGCGGCCGCATCGCCGAGCGGGGCAGCCATGACGAGCTGCTCGCCCGGGGCGGGCGGTACGCGGCCCTGGTGCGGCGCGACGAGAGCCTGGCCCCCGTCGCCCCGGCGGGATAGCGCCCGCCCCAGCCGCTACGGGGAGAACGCGGCGCGCATCGCAGCCGCTACCGGGAGAACTCGGCGCGCACCGCCTCCGTGTGCTCGCCCAGCGCGGGCACCGGCCGCATCGCGGCCGGGCGCCCGGCCACCTCGACCGGAGGCAGCAGGCCGCGCAGCGGCCCCACCGGCGAGTCGAACTCCCGCCACCGCCCGCGTGCCTCCAGCTGCGGATGGGCGGCGAACTCCGCGACATCACGGAGCCGGGCGTTCGCGATCCCGGCCCCGTCCAGCAGCGCGGCCAGCCCGTCGGCGGTGTGTTCCGCGAAACAGCCCTCCAGCTCCGCCGTCAGCTCCTCGTCGTGCCGGTGGCGCGCCGGATTGTCGGCGAACCGCGGATCGCGGATCAGCTCCGGGCGGCGCAGCACCCGCTCGCACAGGGCGATCCACTCACGGTCGCTCTGCACGCTCAGGAAGACCCGCGTGCCGTCCCCGCAGCGGTAGGGCCCGTACGGCGAGATGGACGGGTGGCGGGCACCGCTGCGCGCCAGCGGCGCCCCTCCGTAGGCCTGCGCGAAGTAGGGATGGCCCATCCATTCGCCGAGCGCGTCCAGCAGACTGACGCTCAGATCGGTGCCCGCGCCCGTGCGCTCCCGCTCGTACAGCGCGCCGAGGATCCCGCTGTACGCGTACATCCCACCCGCGATGTCGGCGATGGAGATCCCGGGTCGCGCCGGGGCGGGTGGCTCGCCGGTGATCGACAGCAGCCCCGCCTCGCACTGGACCAGCAGGTCGTAGGCCTTCTTGTCCCGGTAGGGGCCATCGGGTCCGTATCCGGAGACGGCGCAGGTGATCAGGCGCGGATGGCGCTCGCGCAGCACCGGGGCGCCGAGGCCGAGCCGCTCCACGGCGCCGGGCGCGAGATTGTGCACGAAGACGTCCGCGGCGGCGAGGAGCGCGTCGAGCAGCGCCCGGTCCGCGTCGTCCTTCACATCCAGGACGACGCTCTCCTTGCCGCGGTTGACCCAGACGAAATACGCGGACATGCCCTTGACGGCGCGGTCGTAGTCGCGGGCGAAGTCCCCACGCCCCGGCCGCTCCACCTTGATGACGCGGGCGCCGAGGTCGGCGAGCTGGCGGGTGGCGAACGGGGCGGCGACGGCCTGTTCCAGGGCGACGACGGTGATGCCGTCCAGGGGTTGCGCGGGCACGGGCGACTCCTTCGGTGGGTCTTCAGGCCCCTTCTTCCCCACCCGGGGCGGCGGCCGAACGCCGCCGCCCTGTCGCGGAGCGCCCGCTCACCCGAAGAGGCCGCGCAGAAACGCGATCTGCTCGGCCTGCTGGTGCACGCCGCCGCCCTCGTGGCCGTTGAACGCCCACACCTTCAGGTCCTTCTCGCCCGCGTAGTGGTGGTACGCGGCGAAGCCGCAGGATGTGGGGGTGATCGGGTCGCGCAGGGCGGTCGAGAAGAGCGCCGGGGCGCTCGCGCGGGCGGCGAAGTTGAGCCCGTCGAAGTGGTCGAGCGTGGCCAGGACCTGGTCGGCCAGGTCCCGCCGTCCGGCGCAGAACCGGGCCAGTTCGCCGTACGGGTCCGCGTCGGTGATCTCCAGGGCGCGGCGGATGTGCGTCATGAACGGCACATCGACCAGCGCCGCGGCCACATCCGGCACCAGACCGGCCGCGGCCAGGGCCAGACCGCCGCCCTGGCTTCCCCCGCTGACGGCGATCCGCGCCCGGTCGACCAGCGGGTGGGTGCGGGCGGCCGCCACGGCGCGCACCGCGTCGGTGTACAGACGGCGGTAGTAGTAGTCGTCCGGGGACAGGACGCCCTGCGTCATCTTGCCGGGGGCCTCGGGGCCCGTGCCGCCGACCGGGTCGGGCGTGTCGCCCGGGTTGTTCGCGGACCAGCCCTGCCCCCGGCTGTCCATGACGAAGACCGCGTAGCCCACCGACGGCCACAGCAGCCAGTTGTGCGGCAGGCCCCGGCCGCCGTTGTAGCCGATGTACTGCACCACGCACGGCAGCGGGCCCGCGGCGTCCCGCGGCGCCAGCAGCCAGCCCCGTATCCGGTGCCCGCCGAACCCGGAGAACTCCACGTTGTAGGTGTGCAGCCGCGTCAGCCCCGAGTCCGTCCCGGTGAACACGGCGTCCAGGGCGTGCTCGTCCGCCTCGGCGAGGGTGCGCTCCCAGAACGCGTCGAAACCGTCGGGCTCGGGCAGCGGCGGCCGGTAGCCGCGCAACTGGTCCAGGGGCAGGTCGACGAACACGGCGGCAGTCCTCCCGGTGGCTACGATCGTCCGGACATCCGATCAGTGTTCGACTCCTCGGTCAAGAGGAAAGAACGGGCGGGGGAGCGGTGCTGGAGCGGACCACGAGCCGGGTGGACAGCTCGGTCCTGGTGCCCTCGGGCACCTCGCCCGCCATCAGCCGCAGCAGACTGCGCAGCGCCGTCGCCGCCATCTCGGACAGCGGCTGGCGCACCGTGGTGAGAGCGGGAGTGACCCAGCGGGCCTGCGGCAGATCGTCGAAGCCCACCACGCTGATGTCGTCCGGCACCCGCACCCCCCGCTCGGCCAGCGCCTGGTACACCCCAAGCGCCATCTGGTCGGAGCAGGTGAAGACGGCGGTGGGGGGCTCGGGCAGCTCGAGGAGTTCGCGCATCCGCTGATGGGAAACGGTTTCATCGAAGTTGCCGTACCGCACGTAGTCCGGCGGGACGCGCAGCCCGGCCGCCGCCATCGCCGAGCGGTATCCGGCGACCCGGGCGCTGCTGCACAGCTTCCGCCGGTAGCCGTCGATCACCGCGATCCGCCGGTGTCCGAGGCCGATCAGGTGCTCGGCGGCGCTCACCCCGCCCTGCCAGTTGGCGGCGCCGACGGACGGCACGCCCGGGGGCGGGTCCAGCACGGGATCGATCATCACGAAGGGGATGCGGTGCTCGTCCAGCCACGCGTACTGGGTGGGCGTCAGCTCGGCGAGGTTGAACAGCACCCCGGCACTGCCGCGGGCGCACAGCTTGTCCAGCCAGCCCCGCTCGGGCCGGCAGCCGCGGGTGCGGGTCAGCCCGGCCGAGACCACGACGTCCAGCCCCGCGTCGTGCGCGGCCTGCTCCACGCCGTGCAGCACCGCCCCCGACCACGCGGTGTCCAGCGAGTGCACCACCAGGTCGATCAGGGCCGGCGGCTTGGACGCCTCGAAGCGGGGCCGGCGGACGTACCCCAGCCGGTCCAGCACCTCGGTGACCCGGCGCCGGGTGTCCGGGGCGACGTCCTGCCGGCCGTTGACCACCTTCGAGGCGGTCGGGACCGACACCCCCGCCTCACGGGCGACGACCGCCAGGGTGGGCCCCGTCGATCCCGAGGATCGCGCCATCGAGAATCCCCTTCCCAGACCGCCGAGTCGGCGAAGCCCGCCGAGTCGGCGAAAGTTTCGAACGCGGGAACCCGCCCGCGTGACCCGTCGGCCGGATGGCAACCGGTCTCTACATTAAGGCGCCCCACCTGAGCGGGGAAGCCCCCTGGAATCGAGGATTCGGCCCCGCCTCGAACTCGCCCCGAAACTTTCGGCATACCGAACACCGGGCCCCGCACGCCGCCGGACGTACGGGGCCGTGGCGCCCGTGGCTACAAGCCGTAGCGGCTCTTGAGGTGGCGCCAGAAGTCGCGGTACATCCACTTGTCGAACTCGGTGATGCGGTCGGCCGTCCCCGCCTGCATCAGGAAGCCGCCCACATCCGTCGGGGTCCAGTCGTAGAAGTCGTCCAGACCGTAGGTGTGGCCGATCTCGTGCAGCAGGATATGGATGTTGTCCTGGTTCACCGCGCCGACCATGTACTCACTGCCGATGCGCTGGCCCCAGTCGCCGCCCGCGCCGCCGCCGAAGCCCTTGGTCAGCCAGAGCGACTGGTCGTAGTGGCGCGCCGCGCCGCCGGGGCACTTGGAGTAGTTGCCGTCCTGGTGGAAGAAGCGGCCGCAGTCGGGGGCGCACTGCGGGGCGCCGCCGCCGTCCAGGATCCCGGTGTAGATGTCGACCGAGTTGTCGGTCCACTGGAGGGTCGAGCGGTTCTTGACGGCCCAGCCGACGATGTTGACCGGGACGTCGTTGTACGGGAAGCCGTCGAAGCCCGCGACCGAGTCGATCCACTTCTTGGACTGGCGCTTGAGGGCGGTGTGGATCTGGTCGCGCAGCGCCGCGCTGACGGGCTGGTCGGACTCCCAGCGGACGCAGTAGTTGAGGCTGCCCCGGTTGGCCATCACCTGGTCCCAGCCGTAGTTCTTGAAGCCGTACAGGTCCGGGTAGGTGGACTCGACGTGCCTCCAGACCTCGTTCAGCGGCTGGACGAGGTTGCTCGGGGGGTTCCAGGTGTCGGCCGTCGAGGAGGGCGCGGCCCCCGCGGGGGCGGCGAACCCGATGACGGACAGCGCCCCGGCCGCGACGGCGACCAGGAGCATACGGAGTCTTCTCACCAACGGCATGGCGGCTCGCTTCCGTGTGGGGGAAGTGGAAGCGGGTGGCACGCCCCCGTGGAGGGGCGGTACGGGTGCGTGCCCGCCCGCGCCGGTTGGTCGCCGCCGCTCCCCGAAACGTTGCCGCCGCCCGCCGGGAATCGCCGCGGCCGTCTGCCGTCCACCGCCCGGCGAGTTCCACGACGGGCCCGAGGGCGAGGGCGCTCACACCGGGAGCCACACCCGCATCGCGCCGGCCTCGCGGTTCGCCCACGCGTAATAGGGGATCGCCGTCACCCGGACCGGCTCGACGGGTGCGGCGGGCGCAGTGGTGCCGGTGCCGGTGCCGGTGTCGGCGTACGGCCACCAGCCCTCGGGCCGGGGCCGCGAGGGCAGCGCCCCGGCGGTGATCGCGGTGACCCCGCCGAGCAGCTCCGGCCGGTGCCCGTCCCGCAGTGCTGTGCCGGGGTCGAGCCGGAGGTGGTCGAGCCCCACCCCGGCCGGCTGGTCCCGTTGCTCCAGGCAGTACACCAGCGGGCCGCGCTCGATCGCCACACAGCCGCGCACCGCGTCCACCCGGGGGTCGGGACGGGTGAGCCGGGGGCGCGGCGGCAGGTCGAGCACCACCGTCTCGCCCGGCCGCCAGCGGCGGCGCAGCCGCAGCCAGCCGTCCTCGGCCCGGGCGGCCACGGGCTCGCCGTTCACCGCGGCCCCGTACTCGTCCGCCCAGTGCGGGACGCGCAGCGAGAGGGTCCAGTCCCCGTCGCCGGGGACCTCGTCCACCACCACCGCGATCCGGCCCTCCCAGGGGTAGCCGGTCCCCACCCGCACCGCCCCGCCGCCCGCCGCGTACGAGCCCGACGCGTACTGGTGTAGCTGCAGGCCGTCCGCGTCGCCACTGGCCATGTAGTGCGGCAGCGAGGCCAGCAGCCGCATCACGTTCGGCGGGCAGCAGGCGCAGCGGAACCACTGGGTGCGGCGTGCGCCCTGGTCGCCGTGGGAGCCGGTGCGGCCCTCGCGGAGATGCAGCGGATTGACGTACAGCCAGCGGTCCCCGTCCAGCGAGACGCCCGACAGGAAGCCGTTGTACAGGGTCCGCTCGATCAGGTCGCTGTAGCGGGCCTCGCCGGTGAGCAGCGCCATGCGCCAGCCGAACTGGATCGAGGCGATGGCCGCGCAGGTCTCGGCGTACGCCCGGTCGGGCGGCAGCTCGTACGCGTCGCCGAACGCCTCCAGGTCGTGCCGGGAGCCGACCCCGCCGGTCAGATACGTCTTCGTGGCGGCCATGTCCTCCCACAGCCGCACCAGCGCCTCCCGCAGCCGGTCCTCCCCGGTCTCGGCCGCCAGGTCCGCCGCCCCGGCCAGCAGGTACAACTGGCGCACGGCGTGCCCGGTGACCTCGGTGGCGTCCCGCACCGGCGTGTGGTCCTGCCAGTAGGGCGCGCCGGGGCGGCGGTCGGCCTCCCGGTCCTCGGCGCCGTCGCCGAGGGTGCCCTGCCCCCGGCGGTCGACGAAGTAGGCGGCGAGGTCGAGGTAGCGCCGCTCGCCGGTCTCCCGGTACAGCTCGACCAGCGCCGTCTCGATCTCCGGGTGCCCGCAGACGGTGTCCACCGGCTTGCCGGGGCCGAAGGTGGCGTCGATGTGGTCGGCGAACCGCACCGCGACGCGGAGGAGTTCGGTTCCCCGGGTGGCCCGGTGGTGCGCCACCGCGGCCTGGATGAGGTGGCCCGCGCAGTACAGCTCGTGTCCCCAGTGGAGTTCGGTCCACCGCTGGGCGCCCGGCCTGACCTGGTAGTAGGTCTGGAGGTAGCCGTCGGGGTCCTGCGCGGCCGCGACCAGTTCGATCAACCGGCGGACGTGACCGGCCAGTTCCCCGCCGTGAGCCCGGTGCGCCCCGCCCGCCCCGTGAGCACCCTCCGCCGCTCCCGCCGCCCCTGCTGTCCCATCGATTTCCTCGGCCAGCTGCCAGGACGCGGCCTCCAGCCACTTGTGCACATCGGAGTCCTGGAACGGGAAGTCGCCGGTGAATCCGGGCTGCTTCGCCCCGGCGGCCGCCCGCAGATTGTCCAGGTTGCCCGCCTCCTCCAGCCTGCGCGGCCCCTGCGCGATGCTCACCTCGGCGTTCGTACGGCGCCTGGCGGCCCAGAATCCGCCGGTGATACGGGCCGTGGTGGCCGGGCGCAGGGCGGTGTGCGCACCCTCGGAGAGCCGGATCGGTCCTGGGGTCATCTGCCTGCCGTTTCTTCCTGGTCACAGCCACGGAAACCGTTTGTCGCGGCGAGCTTAGGCAAGGCCGGTGCCCCCGACAAGACCTCGGCCTTTCCGCCGAACCGGCCTGCGCCCACGGTGTTTTCGAAACTTTCGCACCCTCGTCAGGGGCTGTCAGAACTCACCAGAACCCTTAATCTCCGAACAAAATCGATCACGGGGGTCCGTCATCAGGAGACAGACATGAGCCGCAGTGAACAGCAGCCCGGCCGACGGCTGGTGCTCAAGGGCGCCCTCGCCGCGGGCGCCCTGGCGGGCGCGCCGGGCCTGGCCCATGCCGCGGGCCCGGCCGCCGCGCCGGGTGGGGCCAAGGCGGAGCCGTACCGCAATCCGCTCGTCCTCCAGCGGGCCGATCCGCACATCTTCAAGCACACCGACGGCTACTACTACTTCACCGCCACCGCACCCGAATACGACCGCATCGTCCTGCGCCGCTCCAGGACCCTGAAGGGCCTGTCCACCGCCGCCGAGTCGGTGATCTGGAAGAAGCACGCCACCGGCGACATGGGCGCCCACATCTGGGCGCCGGAGATCCACTTCATCGACGGCAAGTGGTACGTCTACTTCGCGTCGGCGCCCGCGAACGACGTCTGGAAGATCCGGATGTGGGTGCTGGAGAACGCGAGCCCCAACCCCGTCACCGGCACCTGGACCGAAAAGGGCCGCATCATCACCCCCCTCGACTCCTTCTCCCTGGACGCCTCCACCTTCGTCCACCGGGGGACGCGCTATCTCGTCTGGGCCCAGTCGAACCCGGCCGTCGGCAACAACTCCAGCATCTACCTCGCCCGGATGGCCAACCCCTGGACCATCACCGGCCCGCAGGTGGAGATCTCCCGGCCGACGTACGACTGGGAGACCCGCGGCTACAAGGTCAACGAGGGGCCCTCGGTCCTCCAGCGCAACGGCAAGGTCTTCCTGACGTACTCCGCGAGCGCCACCGACGCCAACTACTGCATGGGGATGCTGACCGCCGCCGCGGGCAGTGACCTGCTGGACCCCGCGTCCTGGGCCAAGAGCCCGACGCCGGTCTTCACCAGCAATGACACCACCAAGCAGTACGGCCCGGGACACAACTCCTTCACCGTCGCCGAGGACGGCCGCACCGATGTCCTCGTCTACCACGCGCGCCAGTACAAGGACATCACCGGCGACCCCCTGGGCGACCCCAACCGGCACACCCGCGTCCAGACCCTGGGCTGGAAGCCCGACGGCACCCCGGACTTCGGTGTCCCGGTCGCCGACGCGCCCGTGCGCGAGGTGAAGGCGACGACGCGGTACACCATGACCGCGTTCACCAACAGCAGCGAATCGAACATGTACGTCTACGAGTCGCCGGACGCGCTGACGTACAAGCTGCTCAAGGGCCCCGCCTACACACCCCCGGCCCAGCTGATCCGCGACCCCAGCGTCATCAAGCACACCGACGGCTACTACTACATCGTCCACACCACCAACTGGACCGGAAACACGATCGGGTTCGCGCGCAGCCGCGACCGCGTCAACTGGACCTTCGTACGCGACCACACTCTCCCGGTGGCCGGTCTGGAGCGCACCTGGGCGCCGGAGTTCTTCGTGGACACGGACGGCAGCGTCAACGTCATCGTCTCGCTGGACACCACCTCCACCTCCGGCCAGACGTTCCGGCCGCATCTGCTCACCGCCACCAACGCCGCGCTGTCCTCCTGGACCACCCCCAGGCCGATCGCCGGTCTGGACACCGCCAACTACATCGACACCTTCGTGGTCCGCTACGCCGGTCAGTACCACGCCTTCACCAAGCAGGAGACGACCAAGTACATCGAGCACGCGACGGCCACCAGCCTCGGCGGTCCTTACACCTTCCGCGGCACCGGGGACTGGGCGGGCTGGGGCGGCTGGCGCGAGGGGCCCGCGCTGGTCCATCTGGACAACGGCGCATGGCGCATCTACTTCGACGGCTACGCGGAGCACAAGTACTACTACAGCGACAGCCTCGACGGATTCCGGACCTGGACCCCGATCAGGGAGCTGCCCGGCCTCTCCGGATTCGCCCGTCACTTCACCGTCCTGAAGGAGAGCGTGTGATGCCCACCCCGAAGACGAGCCGGCGCCCCCGCCTCTGGACGCTCGTGGCCGCGGTGTGCGCGGCCCTGCTGGCCCCGCTGCTGTGCGCGTCCGGCGTCCAGGCGGCGCCCGTGACCGTCGTCAACGGGACACAGTTCGCCACCACCTCGGGCGACCCGGTGCACGCCCACGGCGGGGGAGTCGTCAAGGTCGGGGCGTACTACTACTGGTTCGGGGAGAACCGCAACGCGGACAACACCTTCCGCTATGTGTCCGCGTACCGCTCGAAGGACCTCAAGAGCTGGGAGTTCCGCCGCCACGTCCTGACCCAGGCGACGGACCCCGAGCTGGCGCGGGCCAATATCGAGCGGCCCAAGGTCATCTACAACCAGCGAACCAAGCAGTTCGTGATGTGGGTGCACAAGGAGAACGGCACCGACTACAGCCAGGCGCGCGCCGCGGTCGCCACCTCCCCGACCGTCGACGGGGACTACACCTGGCGGGGCAGCTTCCGGCCGCTGGACCAGCACATGTCGCGGGACATCACGCTGTTCCAGGACGGCGACGGCACCGGCTACATGGTCTCGGCCGCCCGGGAGAACTACGACCTGCACATCTACCGGCTGACCGACGACTACACCCAGGTGGCGAGCCTGGTGGCCAACCCCTGGCCCGGCGGCCACCGCGAGGCACCCGCCCTCTTCAAGCGCGGCGACGTCTACTTCATGCTGACCTCCGGCGCCACCGGCTGGAACCCCAATCAGCAGAAGTACGCCACCGCGACCGACCTGGCCGGGCCGTGGACCGAGATGAGGGATGTGGGCGACGCCACCGCCTACGGTTCCCAGACCGCGTACGTCCTGCCGGTGCAGGGCGACCGGGCGACGTCCTATCTGTACCTGGGCGACCGCTGGGGCGACTCCTTCGGCGGCAAGGTGAACGACTCCCGCTATGTGTGGCTGCCGCTGTCCTTCCCGACCTCCCGCACCATGACGATGGACTGGTTCCCGCAGCTCGCGATCGACATTGAAACCGGCACGGTGACCGGCTCCGGCGGGCCGTACCACACCCTCGTCGCCCGGCACAGCGGCAAATGCGCCGACATCACCTCCGCCTCCCAGACGGACGGCACCGCGGCCGTGCAGTACACCTGCAACGGCGGCGGCAACCAGCTGTTCTGGGCCAAGGACGCCGGTGGTGGCTACGTCCAGCTGGTCGCCCGGCACAGCTCCCAGTGCCTGACCGTCGCCGGCGCCTCCACCGACGACGGCGCGAAGGTCGTCCAGTCCGCGTGCGGGGCGGGGACGAACCAGCAGTGGCAGGCCACGGACGCGGGCGACGGCTATGTGCGGCTGACCTCCCGGAGCAGCGGCAAGTGCCTGGACGTCGCGGACGAGTCCACCGCGGACAAGGCCGCGATCGTGCAGTGGAGCTGCACCGGTGGCGCCAACCAGCAGTGGCGGCGCGGCTGAGGCTGCCGCCCCGAGGCCCCCGGCCCGGCGCCCGCGGCCGCACACCGCGGCCGGGGGCGGGCGCTCACCCCGGTCGGGGCGGGCGCTCACCCCGGCGGAGGTGGCGGCCCTGGCACAATGACCACCACTGACGACGACCACTGACAACCGTTGACGACGGGATCGAGCGACGACGCGCTCGGGAACGACACGTGAACGACACGGGAACGAGGACGGCACACATGGTCTATCTCGCCGCCGAGGGCCGCTACGGCTCCATGCACTACCAGCGCTGCGGGCGCAGCGGCGTGCTGCTGCCGAAGGTCTCCCTCGGCCTGTGGCACAACTTCGGCGACACCCACCCGCTGGAGACCCAGCGCGCGGTGCTGCGCCGCGCCTTCGACCTCGGTGTCACCCACATCGACCTGGCCAACAACTACGGCCCGCCGCCCGGCAGCGCCGAGTCCAACTTCGGCACGATCTTCGCCCAGGACTTCCGCCCCTACCGCGACGAGCTGTTCATCGCGAGCAAGGCCGGATACCTGATGTGGCCCGGCCCGTACGGAGAATTCGGCTCCCGCAAGTACCTGCTGGCCAGCCTCGACCAGTCCCTGACCCGGATGGGCCTGGACTACGTCGACGTCTTCTACTCCCACCGCTTCGACCCCGACACGCCCCTCGAAGAGACCATGGGCGCGCTCGACACCGCGGTGCGGCAGGGCAAGGCGCTTTACGCGGGCCTGTCCAACTACCCGCCCGAGGCCATCGAGCGGGCCGCCGCCATCCTCGGGGAGCTGCGCACGCCGTACCTGATCAACCAGCACCCGTACTCCATCCTGCAGCGCGGGGTGGAGGGCGGGGTGCTGGAGGCCTCCGCGCGGGCGGGGGTCGGCGTCATCGCCTTCTCCCCGCTCGCCCAGGGCCAGCTCACCGACCGCTACCTCGCGGGGGTGCCGGCCGACTCCCGCATGGCGGTCGGCCACTTCCTCAAGCGCGAGGTGCTCACCGAGCAGCGGCTCGCGCTGCTGCACGCGCTCAACAAGCTCGCCGAGGGCCGTGGCCAGACCCTCGCGCAGCTGGCGCTGGCGTGGGTGCTGCGCGATCCGCGGGTGGTGTCCGTGCTGATCGGCGCGAGCAGCGTCGCCCAGCTGGAGCAGAACGTGGCGGTGCTCGACTCGCCCGGTTTCACCGACGCCGAACTGGCGGAGATCGACCGGCTCTCGGCCGAGCACGGCATCGAGATCCCCTGAGGCGATGGCCTGAGCGCGATTTCCCGAGGTCGCTCAGGCCGCTCAGGCCAGCGGACGGCCGGGCTCGTCGAGCCCGCCCGTCCACTCCTCGACCAGCGCGACCAGCGCGTCCCCGCGGTCCTCGTGCAGATAGTGGCCGCACCCCTGCCACGCCTCGACGCGGGAGTACGGGTGGGTCAGCCCGGCGCGCTCCCAGTCGGCCGCCGCCCGGGTCGAGTACACGCCAAGCACCGGGCAGCGGCGGCGCGCCAGATACGCCCGTGCCGCCGCCGCCGTGCCGAAGGCGTCCGGCGCCAGATACATCCCGTCGCGGCACCGGGCGAGCACATCGGGGTCCATGGCGGCCATCAGCCGCTCATGGCGCTCCCGCACCTCGGGCGGGGTGTGCGGGCCGAAGGCCCCGCGGACGAACCGCACCGCCCAGGCGGCCCCCTCGGCGCGTAGCGCGTCCTGCTCGGCGGGCAGCCGGGCCATCTCCGGTCCGACCCCGCCGTACGCAGGGTCGAGCACCACTACGGCCCGCACCAGGGCGGGGTGCTCGACGGCCAGCGTGCTGACGGCCTGCCCGCCCATGGAGTGGCCGACGGCGACGACGGGACCGACCTCCAGCCGGCGCAGCAGGGCCGCGAGGTCGGCGGCGAAGTCGCGCGGCCCGTATCCCTCGCCCGGCGCGGGCGAGCGGCCGTGGCCGCGCAGGTCCGGGGCGAGCACCCGGTGCCGGCGCGACCAGGCGGCCAGGTGGGGAGCCCACTCCCCGGCGTCGCCGCCCCAGCCGTGCACCAGCAGCAGCGGGGGAGCGCCCGCGCCGCCCTCGTCGTAGCGGAGCGGCACGGCCGAGGGGGGTGCGGTCATGGGCAGATCCTGCCAGATACGGCCGGTGGTCGGCCGCCGTCCCGGCGGCGGCTACGGTTGCGTCCCATGAGCGGTGAGACGGGTCTGCGGGAGCGCAAGAAACAGCGGATGTATCAGACGATCTCCGAGGCGGCGATCTCGCTGTTTCTGCAACGGGGCTTCGACCAGGTCTCCGTCGCCGATGTGGCCGCCGCGGCCGAGGTGTCCAAGCCCACCCTGTTCCGGTACTTCCCGGCCAAGGAGGACCTGGTGCTGCACCGGTTCGCCGACCACGAGGACGAGGCGGCCCGGGTGGTGCGGGACCGCCCGGCGGGGCAGTCGCCGCTGGCGGCGCTGCGACAGCACTTCCTGGAGGGGCTGGAGCGGCGCGATCCGATCACCGGCCTGAACGACGCGGAGGGTGTGCTGGCGTTCCACCGGCTGCTGTACGGCACGCCCAGCCTCGTGGCCCGCCTCTTCGCGTATGTCAGCAGGTCGGAGGAGGCGCTGGCCTCGGCCCTGGCCGAGGCCGGACCGGGCGACGGCGCGGGCGGCGGACCGGGCGACGGACGGGACGATCAGCCGGGCGGTGGGGCGGACGACGGCGCGGACAGCGGGGCAGAGGGCCTCGCGGCCCGGCTCGCCGCGGGCCAGATCATCACCGTCCAGCGGATCCTCGCCGAGGACAACTGGCGCCGGATCGCGGAGGGCGCGACCGCGGAGGAGGTCCACCCGGGCGCGGTGGCCGCCGCCGACGGGGCCTTCGCCATGCTGCGGTCGGGGCTCACCCCGTACGCCTGAGCACCCCGCCGATAAAGCGTTACTCAGTTATATTTTTTACTCGGTGTCGATTATGCTGCCCCGGTCACCATCAGGAGGGGCGGCGCGAGATGACGACAACCGATCACCACACCACCCAGGCGGGCGGTCCGGGACACCGACACCCCGAGGACGGACCCGCCCGGGCGCTCGCCGAGGAGCGGGCCTACCACGACACCTGCCGGGCGGCACTGGCCGGGATGGTCCGCGGCGCCCGCGAGCGGGTCGTCACCGGCGAGGACGCTTTCGGCGACGGAGCGAGCGCCGAGGTGCTCGGCCGCGAACTGCGCAGCCACGCCAAGGAGCTGGCCGAAGAGCCCGCCGGGCCGCTGTTCTTCGGCCGCCTCGACTTCGACGAGGCCCCCGCCACCGGCGAACACCGCGGCCAGAGCTACCACATCGGCCGCCGCCGCATCGCCCCGCACCCCGCCGCGCCACCCCTGGTGGTCGACTGGCGCGCCCCGGTCTCCCGCGCCTTCTACCAGGCCGGCCCCCGCGACCCGTACGGCGTGGCCGTGCGCCGCCGCTTCGGCTGGGCCCCGGGCAGCGACGGCGACTCGCGCGACCTGACCGGCCTGGAGGACGAGCACCTCGGGCGGCCCGCGCCCCGCGCGGCGGACGAGGGGCCCAGCCGGATCGTCGCCGGCGAGATCGAACGCCCCCGCGTCGGGCCGATGCGCGACATCGCCGCCACCATCCAGCCCGAACAGGACGACCTCGTCCGCGGCGGGCTCGCCGAGTCGATCTGCGTCCAGGGCGCCCCCGGCACCGGCAAGACCGCCGTCGGCCTGCACCGGGCCGCCTACCTGCTCTACACCCACCCGCGCCGCGTCGAGCGCGGCGGACTGCTGGTCCTCGGCCCCAACCGGGCCTTCCTGCGCTACATCGCCGAGGTGCTGCCCGCGCTCGGCGAGACCGGAATCCGGCAGTGCACGCTCGAGGACGAGATCGCCCGCCACCCGGTCCGCGCCACCGACACCGACGCCGCCGCCGCGATCAAACACGACCCCCGCATGGCCACGGTGCTCGCCCGGGCCCTGTACGGGCGGGTCGCCCTCCCCACCGAGCCGCTCGCCGTCCCCGACGGCTCCTACCGCCGGCGCGTCCCGCTCGACGAGCTGACCCGCCTCGTGGCGGAGGTGCGCGAGCAGCGGCCCCCGTACGCCGTCGGGCGCGAGCGGGTGCGGTCCCGCGCCGTCGCGCTGCTCCAGCGGCAGGCCGAACGCCGCGCCGGGCCACCGGACAACGCGTGGCTGCGGCGCATGGGGCGGGCCAGGGCCCTGACCGAGTTCGTGAACACCGTATGGCCCGCGGTCCACCCCGAGGAGGTGGTGGCCCCGCTGCTCGCCGACCCCCAGGTGCTCGCCGCGGCCGCCGACGGACTGCTCACCGCCGAGGAGCAGTCCGCGCTGCTGTGGCGCAAGCCCCCGCGGTCGTACAAGAGCGCCACCTGGTCGGCGGCGGACCTGGTGCTCCTCGACGAGGTCGCCGGGCTCGTCGAACGGCCCGCGGGCTACGGCCACATCGTCGTCGACGAGGCCCAGGACCTCTCCCCGATGCAGTGCCGCGCGATCGCCCGCCGGGCCGGCTTCGGCTCCCTCACCGTCCTCGGCGACCTCGCCCAGGGCACCACCCCCTGGGCCGCCCGCGACTGGCCCCGGCAACTGGCGCACCTCGGCAAGCCGCAGGCCCAGGTGGTGGCCCTGACCACCGGCTTCCGGGTGCCGGCCGCCGTCGTCACCCTCGCCAACCGGCTGCTGGGCGCGCTGGACGTCGACGTACCCGAGACCACCTCGCTGCGCCGCGACGGCCGGCTGCGGGTGCGCCAGGTGGCCCGGCCCGCCGAGGCCGCCGCCGCGGCGGTGCGCGACGCGCTCGCCCACGAGGGCTCCATCGCCGTCGTCGCCGCCGGGCCCGACGTGCCGGGGGTCAGCCGGGCGCTGGACGAGGCGGGCATCGCGACCGCCGCGGCCGACGAGGCCGGGGGCGCCGTGCGCGTCACCGTGCTGCCCGCCACGCTCGCCAAGGGGCTCGAGTACGACCATGTCGTCGTGGTCGAGCCCGCGGCCATCGCGGAGGCCGAGCCGCGCGGACTGCACCGGCTGTACGTGGTCCTCACCCGGGCCGTGTCCCGGCTCGACGTCCTCCACCACCGGCCCCTGCCCGAGGCCCTCGCCGGAGTACGGGGAGCACCCGTCCCGATAGGATGAGCGGCCTCAGCCACGCGCGCCTCAGTCGTTCGATCCACGCGTCACTGCAACGGAGTCATCACCTTGACCACCAAGCGGATCCCGGTCGTTCTCGTCACTGGTTTCCTGGGCTCCGGAAAAACCACCCTGCTCAACCACCTGCTGCGCGGCAGCGCGGATACCCGCATCGGCGTCATCGTCAACGACTTCGGCAGCATCAACATCGACGCGATGGCCGTGGCCGGCCAGGTCGACTCCATGATCCCCATCGAGAACGGCTGTCTGTGCTGTGCCGCGGACTCCGCCGAGATGGACGCGATGCTGGCCCGGCTCACCGAGCCTTCGCTGGGCATCGACGTCATCGTGGTCGAGGCGAGCGGCCTCGCCGAGCCGCAGAGCATGATCCGTACGCTGCTGTCCAGCGAGCTGGAACACGTCCTGTACGGCGGGCTGGTCGAGGTGGTCGACGCCGCGGAGTTCGAGAACACACGGGAGCGTCACCCGGAGATCGAACGGCATGTGCGGGCCGCCGACGCGGTGGTGCTCAACAAGGCCGACCGGGTCCCGGAGCCGCAGCTCGCCCGGCTGCTGGAGGCGCTCGCCCGTATCGCCCCGGGCACCCCCGTGGTCACCGCGGAACACGGGCGTGTCGACCCCGGCTTCCTGTTCGACCGGGGCGCCGGCGCCCCGGTCGAGGAGCGGTTCCGCCAGCTGTCCTTCGCCGATGTGTGCACGGACGAGCACGGCGAACACGGCGAGCACGAGTGGGGCGAACACCTCCACGCCGCCTACGAGAGCGTGGAATTCGTCGCCGACCGGCCGCTCGACCCGCGCCGTTTCCTGTCGTTCCTCGACAGCCGGCCCGCCGGGCTCTACCGGATGAAGGGTTTCCTCCACTTCGCCGCCCCGGGCCACGGCGAGAAGTTCGCCCTGCACGCGGTCGGCTCCTACCTCCGCTTCCAGCCCTCGCCCTGGGCGGGCGGGGAGGCGCGGACGACCCAGCTGGTGATGATCGGCGCCGGGATCGACGCGGAGGCCCTCACCAAGGAGCTCACGGGCTGTGTGGCCGCGGGCCCCGACGCCGTCGGCGACCACCACATGATGGGCGTCCTGCGGTACGTCCGCGACCGGGACGGAGACCGGGACGAATGACGCACTCCTCGGTGATGCCCCGGTAAATCGGCCGGGCGCACAACCCTCACCGCCGATCACCAGTCTTTGAGGGTGTACGCGAGGTAAACCCCGTACCAACTCGCAGGAGGATCTGTGCGTCATCGCTCCATCTCCACCGTCGTGCGCTGCGCGACGGTGGCCGCACTCCTGACCGCCCCCGCCTTACTGGCGGCCCCGGCCGCCGGCGCCGCCGAGCCGCGGGCCGCGAGCGGCTCCTCCCTCGCCGGTGTCGCACCGCGGGCGGACTTCGACAAGGACGGCTACCCGGACCTCGTCGTCGCGGCCCCGGCCGCGACGGTGGGCGGCAAGACCAAGGCCGGTTACTTCGCGGTCGTCTACGGCTCGGCCGCCGGCGCGAACACCGCCCACCGGCAGGTCATCAGCAAGGCCACCGAGGGTGTCCCGGGCGACCCGGAGGCGGGCGGCTGGTTCGGGTATCACACGGTCGCCCGCGACCTGGACGGCGACGGCTACACCGACCTGGCCGTGGACGGCGCCGGCACCTCGTCCGTCACCGTCCTGTGGGGCTCGGCGAGCGGGCTGACCGCCGCCATGGAGCTGCCCGCCTCGGCCGCCACCAACGGAGCGAACCTGACCGGCGGCGACTTCAACGGCGACGGCCATGCCGACCTGGTCGCGCACAGCACGGACGACACCAACCTGCGCGTCCTGTACGGCCCGTTCACCCGCGACGGCGCCCCGGCCTCCGCGAACACCCTGAACACGGACCGTACCTTCGGCCCGGTCGACCTGATCGCGGGCGACATCGACGGCGACGGCCGCGACGACCTGGTGTCCACCCACGCCTTCGAGGAGATGTCCGAGGCGAGCCTGTACTGGAAGGGCGGCGCGAACGGCCTGGGCGCGGCGCCGACCCGGATCGACCACGCCGCCGCCGGCACCATCGGCGACGTCGACAAGGACGGCTACGGCGACCTGGTCATCCGTACCGTGCCCGGGAACGTGGTGGAGGATCTGCCGTACGACCACGGCACGATCAAGGTCCTCTACGGCTCGGCGAGCGGCCCGGGCGCCACCCGCACCAAGGTCATCGACCAGAACACCGCGGGCGTGCCGGGGGTCAACGAGGACGGCGACCAGTTCGGCTACTCGCTGAGCGCCGGTGACGTCAACGGCGACGGGTACGCGGACATCGCGGTCGGCATCCCGTACGAGGACCTGGACGGCGGCGTGGACGCGGGCAGCACCGTACTGCTCTACGGCGGCGCGAGCGGCCTGAGCGGCACCGGCGCCCAGGCGTTCACCCAGGACACCGCGGGCGTCCCGGGCGCCGCGGAGGCCGGGGACCACTTCGGCGCGGCCGTGCGGCTCGGGGACACCGACGGCGACGGCAAGGCCGACCTGGCCGCCGGCGCCCCGGACGAGGACGGCACGTACACCTCCAGCGGCGCGGCGTGGGTGCTACGCGGCGGCACGGGCGGGCTGACCACCACCGGCGTGGTCTCCTTCGGTCCGAACGCGCTGGGCGCGCCGGAGGTCGGCGCCGAACTGGGCCGCGACTTCGGCCGCTAACGGACAGGGCCTGGCCGGCGGACACCCGCACAGCGGGCCGGGGAGCGGGCGCCGCGGGAGGCGGCGCCCGCGCCCGCGGGCCTCAGGCGGGCGCCCCAGCGAGGACCACGGTGGCGGCACCCTGCTCGTCTCCTGCTTCTCCGGCATGGTCGACGGACACGACACCGTCCACCCCGGCCCCCACCCCGGCGCGCTGCGCGACGTCCTGGGCCTGACGGTCGAGGAGTTCTCGCCGCTCGCGAACTGCTCACCGGCGAGCGCGCCGCGGGACACCTGGCCGTACCGGCGGGCGGCGTGCGCGTGCTGCGGCTGGACGGCTGGACGGCTGGACCGCTGGACGGCTGGACCGCTGGACGGCCGAACGGCCTGGGAAGTCGCCCTCCGGCGTGATGACGCCCGCCCCGGCATGTTGACGAACGCTCATGTTTACCCGACGGTAGGTCCATGGCGACCAAGGGGACACGCGGCACGAGGGTCCGTCTTCCACGGGAGCGCCGCCGGACGGGCCGGACACGGCTGTTCGGCACGGCCGCCGTGCTGCTCGTCGCGGCGGTCGCCGCCCCGGGCGGCACCGCGGCCGCCGCCGAGCCGCCCTGGTCGGACGGGCCGGCGGCGGACCGGGTCGCCGTCCAGGGCGGCCGGTTCACCGACGGCCACGGGCGCGAGGTCGTGCTGCGCGGATTCAACGTCTCCGGCGAGGTCAAACTGGCGGAGAACGACGGCCTGCCCTTCGCCGGAACCGCCGACGCCCGCGAGTCCGCCCAGGCCATGCGCGGCCTCACCGGCGCCAACTCCGTCCGCTTCCTGCTGTCCTGGGCCCACGCCGAGCCCGAGCCCGGCAAGGTCGACGAGGACTACCTGCGCCGGGTCACCGAGCAGATGCGCGCCTTCCTGGACGCCGGGATACGGATCTACCCCGACTTCCACCAGGACCTCTACTCCCGCCACCTGTTCGACAAGGACAGCTGGTACTCCGGCGACGGCGCCCCGCAGTGGGTGGTGAAGGCCGGCGGCTACGCCAAGGAGTCCTGCGGGATCTGCGTCCACTGGGGTCAGAACATCACCCAGAACCCGGCCGTCCAGGACGCCACCCGGGACTTCTGGAAGAACCGCGCCCTGCAGACCTCCGCCGGGACACTCCGGGTCCAGGACGCCTTCCTGGCCACCGCCGAGAAGACCATGGCCTATCTGGCCCGCCACCTGACCGCCGACGAGTTCGGCCGCGTCGTCGGCTTCGACCCGTACAACGAGCCGTACGCGGGCCGCTACGACGCCGGCCAGTCGAGCCGCGCCTGGGAGAAGGACGTCCTGTGGCCCTTCTACGAGAAGTTCCGGGCCCGCATGGACGCCGCGGGCTGGGGCGACAAACCCGCCTTCGTCGAGCCCCAGCTGTTCTGGAACTCCAACATCGACTTCCAGCGCCAGGAGGGCGGCCTGCTCGACGCCGGCGCCGTCGGCTCCCGCTACGTGTTCAACACCCACTTCTACGACCAGAAGGCCATCTCCGGCGTCCTCATGCCCGGCAAGGCCCAGGACGGCCAGTACTCCACCGACTTCGCCACCGTGCGCGACCGCGCCGCCGCGCTCGGCACCACGGCCGTCGTCAGCGAGTACGGACACCCGCTGACCGGCTTCACCTCCGACAAGGCGCCCACCGTGGTCAAGGGGCTGTACCAGGCGCTCGACTCCCGGCTGAACGGCGCCACCTGGTGGAGCAGGCCCGCCGCGTCCGGCCCCGTCCTGTCCGCCAACCAGTGGCAGTGGGACCTGTACAACGGGCGCCACCACGAGGCGATGAACGGCAACCCCGACAAGATCCTCACCGAGGGCGACGCCTGGAACGACGAGGACCTCTCCACCGTCCGGCTCGACGCCTCCGGCGCGGCCGTGCTCCGCCAGGACGCCCGGGTCCTGGACCGCCTCTACCCGAGCGCGGTGGCGGGCCGCACCCTCGCCTTCACCTTCGAGGACCGCTCGCGCGACGGCTCCACCACACTCACCTGGAACCGCGTCCCCGGCAGCCTGCCCAACGTGGCCAAGCTGGTGGGCTCCGGGCGGTACGGCATGCTGGTGTGGCGCCAGAGCGGCGCCACCGAGGCCCCCACGGAGCTGCACCTGCCGCGCGACTTCGACCCCGCCACCACCACCGTGGTCTCCGACCTGGGCACCGTCACCGGCCCGCCCGGCTACACCGCCGACGGCCACACCGCGGACCACCCCGTGGCCCTCGCGGCGGAAACCGGCGGCGCGGACGCCCGGCGCCTGCTGCTGTCCGCGCCACCCGGCCCCGGCACCCTCCACTTCGCGCTGGTCGCCGACGGCACCTCCGCCCCCTCCGCCGAACTGCGCGCCGCGGCACAGCGCGAGCTCGACGCCTGGGCGCGGGCCGCCGGCTTCCCCGAGTGACCCCCGGCGAGCCTCGCTACCAGCGGTGGTGCACCTGGGCGCGGATCCGCCGGTCGTACAGCTCCCGGACCGCCTCCAGCGTGCCGTGCGACAGCGCGGGCAGCGCCGCCGCCGCGGCGTTCGCCCGCGCCTGCTCGGGCGAGCGCGCCCCCGGGATGACCGACGTCACCCCGGGCTGCTGGACGACCCACCGCAGCGCCGTCTGCGCGGGAGTCGCCCCCTCGGGCGCCAGCTCCCCGAACTCCACGGCCGCCTCGACGCCCTCCTCGAAGTCCACCCCGGAGAACGTCTCGCCCTGGTCGAACCTCTCACCGTGGCGGTTGTACGTGCGGTGGTCGTCCTCGGAGAACACCGTGTCCTTGGTGTACCGGCCGGACAGCAGGCCGGACGCCAGCGGCACCCGGGCGATGATCCCCACCCCGGCCGCCACCGCCGCGGGCAGCACCCGCTCCAGCGGCTTGAGCCGGAACGGGTTCAGGATGATCTGCACGCTCGCCGTCCCCGGGCGCGCGATCGCCGCCAGCGCCTCCTCGCAGGTCTCCACGCTCACCCCGTACGCCGCGACCCGCCCCCGGTCCACCAGGGTGTCCAGCGCGTCGAAGACGGCGTCGGTGGAGTGCACCGACGACGGAGGGCAGTGCAGCTGCACCAGATCCAGGGTGTCCACGCCCAGGTTGGCGCGCGAACGGTCCGTCCAGGCCAGGAAGTTGTCCAGCGTGTAGTTCTCCGCCGCCTGCGGCATCAGCCGCCGCCCCATCTTGGTCGCCACGAAGACCCGCGCGTCCGGGCGGTCCCGCAGATAGCGCCCGATGAGCCGCTCGCTGCGCCCGTCCCCGTACACATCGGCGGTGTCGAAGAAGGTCACCCCCGACTCCACGGCCGCGTCCAGGACGGCCAGCGCCTCGTCCTCGCCGACCTCGCCCCACCCCGCGCCCAGCTGCCAGGTCCCCAGCCCGACGACGGAGACCTTCCGGCCGATCCGGGCGAACTCACGCTGCTCCATGGTCCTGCTCCCTCCTGTGGTGCGGCTCACCGTACCCGCAGCCCCCGCCCGACCCTTGTGCAACCTTGTCAAGTACCTACAAAAACAATATGTGACCTGCGACGATTGCTGTCGCGGTACCCGGTGAGTAGGGTGGGAGCATGTCAGCTCTCAACGTGGAATTCAGCGATCGGGAACTTGAGGACCTCCGCCAGATCGCCAAGGAGCGTGGCACCACGATGAAGGCCCTCGTCCGGGAGGCGACCGTCGCCGACATCGCCCGCCACCGCGCGCTGCAGGAGGGCGCCGAGGTTTTCCGGCGCTTCTTCGCGGACAACGCACAGGCGTTCGCCGACGCGTTCCCCGACGACGAACACCGCCCCCACGACCCGGGACAGGCCGCCTGACCATGGCCCCGCCGTTGCATATCGACGTCCCCTGGCTGCTGCAGCGCCATGAGGAGGTCATGCCCGAACAGCCCTCGATCTCCGACTTCTCCGGTCTGGTCGCCGCCGTGGCCCGCCATCGGGTCGACCCGCCGCGGCTGGGCGTCGACCCGGACCCCGCGTGGCGCGCCGCCGCGCTGCTGCACACCATCGCGCTGCTCAGGCCGCTCCCGGCGAGCAACGCGCGATTCGCCAGCGCCACGGCCGTCGCCTATATGCACGCCGCCGGCGAGGGCATCGACCCGCCGTACGGCGCGCTGATCGACCTGGTCCGCGACATCCTGTCCGGCAAGGCCGACGTCTACGACGCGGCGGGCCGCATCCGCTCCTGGCGGATCTGAGCCCGGTCCGGCCCCGATCCGCCCCCGCTCCCGCCGCGGCGGTTCACCGGCGGCTCACCGGAAGACGCCGGTGTGGCCCAGGGAGTAGCGGCCCGGCTGGGGATAGACGGCCAGCCCGTGCGGCCCGCCGCCCACCGGGATCCGGGCCCGCAGCCGGCCGTCGCGGGTGTCGATCGCGTACACCTCGGAGTGGTAGCGGCCGGACAGCCACAGCACCTTGCCGTCGGCTGACACCCCTCCCATGTCGGGGCTGCCGCCCCCGGGCAGCCGCCAGCGGTCCACCAGCTTGCCGGTGGCGAACGACAGCACCGAGATGGTGCCCTCGCCGCGGTTGGTGATGTACATGCGGCGGGAGTCCCGGCTGACGTACAGGCCATGGGTGCCGTCACCGGTCGGCATCAGCCGCGGGCGGGTGAAGGCGTCCCCGTTCAGCACCCACACCCCGTCCGCCATCATGTCGGCGACATACCAGGTCCGGCCGTCCGGCGAGATCTTCACGTCCTGGGGCATGGCGCCCGCGAACGGCAGCCGCTGCTGCCCCACCACCTTCATCCGGGCCGTGTCCACCTTCAGCAGCTCGCCGGAGAACTCGCACGAGACGATGAAGTAGCGGCCGTCGGGTGAGAAGTCCGCGTGGTTCACCCCGTAACACGACACCGGCACCGACTTCACCACCCGCATGGTGTGCGCGTCCCGGAACACCAGGGCCCGGTCCGCGGAGGCCATCACCACGGCGTACTTGCCGTTCGGGGTGAAGTAGAGGTTGTACGGGTCGTGGACGTCCACCGGGCGGCCGACCCGCCCGGTGGCCGGGTCGATGGGGGTCAGGCTGTTGCCCAGGTCGTTGTTGACCCACAGCGTCTTCAGGTCCCAGGACGGCACCACGTGCTGCGGCTGGTTGCCGACCGGGAGCGTGCGGATCACCTTGTACGTCCTCGGGTCGATCACACTGACCGTGTTGGACAGCGTGTTCGGCACGTACACCCGCGACGGGAACCGCTTGACCACCGGCGACAGCCGGCCCGGCCGGTCCGCCGCGTACAGGTCGCGCGGGTCCAGGGGCGGCGGCATCCCGGGCAGCAGCCGGGGGTCGGCGGCCTTGGAGGCGGCGGCCGACGGCCGCGCGCCGGCGGACCGCGACGGCTTCTCGCGCGGCCGCTCCGGCTCGCCGGCGGCCGCACAGCCCGCGACCGCGGCGCACACCAGCAGCAGCGCCCCCGCCGCCCACGGCATCGTCACCGCCCGCGGACGCGCGGAGGAGGAGCGCGCCACGGCGCGCGGGTCGGTCGCCCCGACCGGTGTGGGATGCGGGCGGATCGGGCCACGGGCCACGGGACTCCTCCAGCGGTGGTGCGGGCGAGGACGCGGCGGCGGCCGCGGCCGCACCACGACGGGGGCTCTCCCGCCCGGCGGCGGCCGGGGACCGCTGCGGCCCGGACCGGCCGGGCCGAGGCCCACACTGCCACCGCCACCCCCCGGCGGCGCGCCCCCGCGTCCGACCGGGTGGCGCGCCTCCTCCGCCAGGTGGACACCACCGGTGTGGCGTCTAGGGTCTGTCTTCAAAGGGGGCGTCCGGCCGCGAGCGGCGTCTGGTGCAGGGGCCCCTCCCAGCGGTAGCTGGGGGAGCATCGCAAGGCGGAGCGTCGCCCTCGTACTGGGCGTACTCGGGCGTTGCGACAACGCAGCGAGGCGCCGTGCCAGACGTCGGGAGCAGGGCGCCCCCTTTGAAGACAGGCCCTTGTCCCGCGGCCCCCCTGATGCTCCGGCGCCCGACGGCGTAGGATCGCGCCCGGCGACGGACGAGGACAGTGGCCACAACACCTGGTGGAAGGGGCGTGCATTGCGGTTCGGACTCCTGGGCACCGGGCACTGGGCGGCCGAGACCCAAGGCGCGGCCCTCGACGCGCACCCCGAGGCGGAGCTGGCGGGCATCTGGGGCCGTGACCCGGCCAAGGCGCGGGTGCTGGCCGACCGGTACGGCACCCGGGCCTACGACCGGGCCGACGACTTGATCGCCGACGTGGACGCGGTCGCGGTCGCCCTCCCCCCGGACATCCAGAGCGAGCTGGCGCTGCGCGCCGCGCGCGCCGGGCGCCACCTGCTGCTCGACAAGCCGCTGGCCTTCACCAGCGAGGACGCGGACCGGGTGGCGCGCGCCGCGGAGGAGCGCGCCGTCGCCTCCGTGGTGTTCTTCACCCGCCGCTTCGCCCCGCCCGTCGAGGACTTCCTCACCCGGGCCGCGGCCGCCGGCGGCTGGGACGGCGGCCGGGCGACCGCCTTCGCCTCCATCTTCCGGCCCGGCAACCCCTACGGGGGCTCCCCCTGGCGGCGGGAGCGCGGCGGCCTGTGGGACGTGGGCCCGCACGCCCTGTCCGTCCTGCTGCCCGTGCTCGGCCCGGTCGCCGAGGTCACCGCGGTCGACGGGCCGCGCGGCGCGGCGCATGTGCTGCTGCGGCACCGCTCGGGCGCGGTGGGCACGCTCGCGCTCACGCTGGACGCGCGGCCCGCCGCCGTCTCGCACACCTGCGACTTCTACGGCGAACAGGGCGTGGCGGCCGTTCCCGAGTCGGGGATCACCGCCGTCGAGGCCTTCGGCGCGGCCGTCGACCGGCTGCTGCGAGGGGCCCGCACCGGCACCGCCGACCCCTGCGACGTGCGGTTCGGCCGCGAGGTGGTGGCCATCCTGGAGGCCGCCGACACCTCCCGCCGCACCGGCCGCACGGTCGTGCCCCTTTTCTAAGGGCTCGGTTTTCAGGGGCTCGATTCGCCTGTCGAGGGGCGCACTCGCCCTTGTCGTCACGCATACTCCGGCGAGTGCTGGGGAACCGGGAGGCCATGACCAAGCTCCGCCTTCCGGAGACCGTACGGGCCTGTCTGTTCGATCTCGACGGTGTACTGACCCGCACGGCGGTGATCCACGCGGCGGCGTGGAAGGAGATGTTCGACGATTTCCTCCGGCGCCGTGAGGGTCCCGCCTTCCGCCCCTTCGACAAGATCGACGACTACGACGAGTACGTGGACGGGCGGCCCCGCGCCGACGGGGTGCGCACCTTCCTCGCGTCCCGGGGGATCGAGCTCCCCGAGGGGACGGACCGGGACCCGCCCGGCCTGGACACCGTGCACGGCCTGGGCACCCGCAAGAACGCGCTGGTCCTGGAGAAGATCCGGCACGAGGGCGTCGAGGCGTACCCGGGATCGGTGCGCTTCGCCGAGGCGGCCCGCGCCGCGGGCCTGCGGACCGCGGTGGTCTCCTCGAGCGCCAACTGCCGCGACGTCCTGATCTCCGCGAAAATAGAGCACCTCTTCGAGATCCGTATCGACGGGGTGGTCGCGGAGGAGCGCGGCCTCGCGGGCAAACCCCGCCCGGACACCTTCCTGGCGGCCGCCCGCGACCTGGACGTCGCCCCCGCGGCCGCCGCCGTCTTCGAGGACGCCCTGGCGGGCATGGAGGCCGGCCGCTCCGGCCACTTCGGCTGTGTGGTGGGCGTCGACCGGGTCGGCCAGGCCGAGGCGCTGCGCGCCCACGGCGCGGACACCGTGGTGCGGGACCTCGCCGAGCTGCTGGAGGAGGACGACTCTTGATCACCGATTCCTCGTACGCCGTCGACCCCTGGATGCTCCGCGAGACCGAGCTCCACCTCGATGTGCTGCCGCAGAGCGAGTCCGTCTTCGCGCTCTCCAACGGCCACGTCGGCTGGCGCGGCAATCTGGACGAGGGCGAGCCGCACGGCCTGCCCGGCTCCTACCTCAACGGCGTCCACGAGCTGCGCCCGCTGCCGTACGCCGAGGCCGGCTACGGCTACCCCGAGGCCGGCCAGACCATGATCAACGTCACCAACGGCAAGATCATCAGGCTGCTGGTGGACGACGAGCCCTTCGATCTGCGCTACGGGCGGCTGCGCTCCCACGAGCGCGTGCTCGACCTGCGCGGCGGGCTGCTGCACCGCACCTGCGAGTGGACCTCCCCCTCCGGCACCACCATCAAGCTGCGCTCCACCCGGCTGGTCTCCCTCACCCAGCGGGCGATCGCCGCGGTCGCCTACGAGGTGGAGGCCGTGGACGCCGAGGTCCGGGTGGTCGTCCAGTCCGAACTGGTCGCCAACGAGCAACTGCCGCAGCGCGCCGGCGACCCCCGGGTCGCCGACGCCCTGGAGTCCCCGCTGCTGCCCGAGGAGCACGCGGCCAAGGACATGCGGCTGCGCCTGATCCACTGCACCGAGGCCAGCCGTCTGCGGGTCGCCTCCGCCGCCGACCACTTCCTCAGCGGGCCGCCGCCGACGCGCGCCTCCAGCGAGAGCAGCGACGACGTGGCCCGCCTCACCGTGACCTCCGTCCTCGAACCGGGCGAGGTGCTGCGGCTGGAGAAGCTGGTCGCCTACGGCTGGTCCTCCGCGCGCTCGCTGCCGGCCGTACGGGACCAGGTCGAGGCCGCGCTGGCCGGCGCCGCGAGCACCGGCTGGGAGGGGCTGGTGGACCAGCAGCGGAACTGGCTGGAGGACTTTTGGGGCCGCGCGGACGTCGAGGTCGAGGGCGACGCCGAGATCCAGCAGGCCGTGCGCTTCGCCCTCTTCCACGTGCTGCAGGCCGGCGCCCGGGCGGAGGAGCGGGCCATCCCCGCCAAGGGCCTCACCGGCTCCGGCTACGACGGACACTCCTTCTGGGACACCGACACCTTCGTCCTGCCGCTGCTGACCTACACCTTCCCCGAGGCCGTCGCCGAGGCGCTGCGCTGGCGGCAGTCCACGCTGCCCGCGGCCCGGGAGCGGGCCCGCACGCTCGGCCACTACGGCGCCGCCTTCCCCTGGCGCACCATCGACGGCTCCGAGTGCTCCGCGTACTGGCCGGCCGGTACCGCGGCGTTCCACATCAACGCCGATGTGGCCGACGCCGTGGTGCGCTACGTCGGGGCCACCGGGGACGAGGAGTTCGAACGCGAGAGCGCGGTGGAGCTGCTGGTGGAGACCGCCCGGCTGTGGCGCTCGCTGGGCCACCACGACCACCACGGCCGCTTCCACATCGACGGGGTGACCGGTCCCGACGAGTACAGCGCGCTCGGCGACGACAACGTCTACACCAACCTCATGGCCCAGTCGAACCTGCGCGCCGCGGCGGACATCGTCGAGCGCCACCCGGCCAAGGGCGCCCTGCTGGGGGTGGACGACGAGGAGGCCGCGGCCTGGCGGGACGCCGCCGAGGCCATGACGATCCCGTACAACAAGACCCTGGGCGTCCACGAGCAGTCGGCGGACTTCACCGACCACCAGGTGTGGGACTTCGAGGGCACGCACCCCGACCAGTACCCGCTGATGCTCCACTTCCCCTACTTCGACCTGTACCGCAAGCAGGTGGTCAAACAGGCCGACCTGGTGCTGGCGATGTATCTGCGCGGCGACGCCTTCACCGAGGAGCAGAAGGCGCGCAACTTCGCCTACTACGAGGCGCTCACCGTCCGCGACTCCTCCCTGTCCGCCTGTGCCCAGGCCGTCATGGCCGCCGAGGTGGGCCATCTGCGGCTGGCCTACGACTACTTGGGCGAGGCCGCGCTGATGGACCTGCGGGACCTGGAGCACAACACCCGCGACGGCCTGCACATCGCCTCGCTGGCCGGCACCTGGATCGCGCTGGTGGCCGGGTTCGGCGGCATGCGCCACTGCGAGGGCACCCTCGACTTCTCCCCCAAGCTGCCGGAGAAGCTGGCCCGGCTGGCCTTCACCGTGCAGGTGCTGGGCAGGTGTCTGCGGGTGGAGATCACCAACTCCACCGCCACCTACACCATGGTGCACGGCGCCCCGCTGGAGATCCGCCACTACGGCGATCCGCTGACGGTCACCGAGAAGTCGCCGCAGAGCCGCAAGGTCCCCGAGCCCATCGCCCGCCCGGAGCCGCGGCAGCCACCCGGCCGCCGCCCCGACCGCCGCGCCTGAGCACCGGCCCGCGGCCCGGGCTCGCCCGGGAGGCCGACCACCTGGAAGACTGATGTCATGTGCCGCAGCATCAAGACGCTCCGCCCGCCCATGACGCCCGACCCCCACGACGAGGACATCCGGGCGGCCGCGTTGCAGTACGTCCGCAAGGTGTCCGGGTTCCGCGCGCCCGCCGCCCACAACCGTGAGGTCTTCGACCAGGCCGTCGAGGCGGTGGCGGAGGCCACCCGCAGACTCCTGGACGGCCTCGAGGTGCGCGGCGGCGGCCGCGCGGGCTGAGCCGCCCGGCCGGCTCCCGGCCGCTCATTGACGATCATGCGTGCGAATGCGAATCTTCCCTGCAGCCTCCATCAGCCAGCAGCGGGAGAGGAATCGCATGGCCGCCACCACCCCAGCCAGGCGCGTCGCCATCGTCGGCACCGGCCACCGGGCCCAGACCTTCACCGAAGCCTTCTCCCGCCGCCCGCACCTGCACGTCGCCGCCCTGTGCGACACCAACCCGGTGCGCATCGCCCACCACAACGACCTGCTCGCCGCCGCCGGCCGCCCGAAGGCCACCGCGTACGCCGCGGAGGACTTCGAGCGGCTGCTGCGCACGGAGGCCATTGACGAGGTGCTGGTCACCACCGTGGACGCGCTGCACGACCACTACATCGTCCCCGCCCTGGAACACGGCGCGCGCGTGGTCACCGAGAAGCCCATGACCGTCGACGCGGAGCGCTGCGCCCGCATCCTGGAAACCGTGCGCCGCACCGGAAACAGCCTCTCCGTGGCCTTCAACTACCGCTTCAACCCGGTCCACGAGCGGGTGCGCCGGCTCCTCGCCGAGGGCGCCGTCGGGGAGGTCCTGTCCGTGCACTTCGAGTGGCTGCTCGACGTGCGCCACGGCGCGGACTACTTCCGCCGCTGGCACCGCGATAAGGCCAACAGCGGCGGCCTGATGGTGCACAAGTCGAGCCACCACTTCGACCTGGTCAACTGGTGGCTCGGCGCCCGTCCCGAGCAGGTCTTCGGCTACGGGCGGCTGGCGTTCTACGGCCGCGAGGCGGGGGAGCGCACCGGCTACCGGCGCGACTACGAGCGGGCCCACGGGGCCCGGGCCGCGGCCGACGACCCCTTCGCCGTCCACCTGGAGGACAACGAGGCGCTGCGCTCCCTGTATCTGCGGGCGGAGGCCGAGGACGGCTATCTGCGCGACCGCAACGTCTTCGGCGACGGCATCACCATCGAGGACGACATGGCGCTCCTCGTGCGCTACTCCACCGGCGCCACCATGACGTACCACCTCACCGCGTACTCGCCGTGGGAGGGCTACCGGGTGATGTTCAACGGGACGCGCGGCCGCCTCGAGCTGCAGGTCGAGGAGAGCCTGTGGCAGCCGCCCCGCTCCCGCGTGTCCTCGGCCAAGGGCGCGGTCCACGGCGACACGGCGCTCGCCAACGCCGGCGGCCACCGCGTCACCGTCCACCCGCTGTGGCAGCCGCCGCACGAGGTGCCCGTCACCGGCTTCGACCACGCCGGCCACGGCGGCGGCGACGCGCGCATGCTGGACGCGCTCTACGGGCCCGCCGACCCCGACACCCCCGCCGACACCGGGGACGCGGCGGGACTGCGGGCCAACGAGATCGACGGCGCGCTCGCCCTGGCCGCGGGCCTGGCGGCGAACCGGTCCTTCGCCACCGGACGCCCCGTGGACATCGCGGACGTCGTGCGGGTGTGACCCGGTGGCGGGGGCGGCCCGCCCGGGCCCGCCTCCCGCCACCGTCACGCCGTGCGGCCCGCCCGGCCTCAGGCGGTGTGCAGCCGCAGTCCGTACACCGACAGGATCTCGTTCACCGGCTGGAACCAGGTCTCCCCGCCGCTGCCGCAGTTGCCCCAGCCGCCCGAGGTCACGCCCTGGGCCTGGTCGCCGCTGATGAACGAGCCGCCCGAGTCACCCGGCTCGGCGCACACATTGGTCTTGGCCATCTGGTAGACCGCGCCCTGGCTGTAGTTCACCGTCTCGTTCTTGGCCAGCACCGTGCCGCAGTGCCAGTGGGTGGTGGACCCGGAGCGGCAGATCGAGGCGCCGACCGGGGCCTCCGCGGAGCCGCGGACCAGCGCGTCCGGCACCGTGCCCCAGCCGAGCACCACCGGGACGGTCCACCAGCCGCTGCCGACGCTGACGTACGCGTAGTCGTTGCCGGGGAAGGACGAGCCCCGGAAGTTGCCGACGTACGAGCCGTCCCAGCCGTTGACGGAGGCGCCGGCCCGGCCGCAGTGCCCGGCCGTGACGAACCCGCCCTGCACCGAGAAGCCTATGGAGCACCGGACGTTGCCGGTGTAGTACGGGTCGCCGCCCACCGTGCCCGCGGCGAAGGTGGCCGGCGCCTGCGCGGCGGCCCGCTCGACCCTGACCGGGACCGAGCCCGCCCGCTTCGCCTGGCCCTTCGCCTCGCCGACGAACGCCCGTACGGCGGCGTCCCGCTCGCTGCCCCGGCGGACGGAGATCACCACATCGCCCGCCTTCGGGTCGACATGCCACCCGCTCACCCCGGCCGGCGCAGCCTTCTTCCCGGCCTTCTCGTCGAGTCTCGCCTTCACCGCGTCGAGTTCCTTCGCGGTGTGCCGGACGATCCGGGCGGTGGCGCCGGTCGCCCGTACCGCCGCGGCCCGCTCGTCGTTGGTGACGCCGACGACCAGCCGGCCGGTGTCCGCGTCGAACCAGGAGCCGCCGAACGCCTTCCCCGCGGCCCGCTCGGCCTTCGGCGCCAGCTTCATGGCCGCCGCCTCCTGACCCAGCCGCTCCCGGGCCTGACCGTCCGTCAGCCCCAGGTCCCGGCCGAGGGCGCTGACGAGCTTCGCGGAGGGGGCGGCGGGCTCCGGGCCGGGAGCCGCGGCGGCGGGGGAGAGCGCGGCGCCGGCGCCCGTCAGGGCGCCCAGGACGAGCAAGGCGGACAGGCCGACACGGACACCAGTCGTGCGTCGCATGGCAGTTCTCCTTCTGTTGCGCTACGGAACGAGGGCAGAACAGCGGAGACCTGAGAGCGCTCTCATGGCCGATCGCGGAGGAGCCTAGGGGGAGCCGAGGCGGTAAGTCCATACCAATGGAGGCGGTGGGGCCTGTTTCGAGGGGATCTCCTAGGGCGCCTCCCCCCAGGCCGCCGTCAGGGGCGTGCGGTGCGGGCGCGCGGCTCAGCGGCCACCGGGGACCACCAGGCCGGACTCGTACGCCAGGATGACGGCCTGGGTGCGGTTCCGGGCGCCCAGTTTCGTCAGCAGGTTGCTCACATGCGTCTTGACGGTCTCCAGGCTGACCGTCAGCCGGTCCGCGATGTCCGGGTTGGACAGGCCGGTGGCGATGAGCCTGAGGATCTCGGTCTCGCGCGCGGTCAGCGGCGGGTGGCCGGCGGGCAGGGCGGCCGGGGGCGCCGGCCGGGCGGCCGCCAGCCGGCGCACGGCGTCGGGGAAGAGCACCGAGTCGCCCGTCGCCACCAGCCGTATGGCGTGCGCGATCGCCTGGGACGGCGTCCGCTTGAGGAGGAAGCCGTCGGCACCCGCCCGCAGCGCGTCATAGACGTGTTCATCGCTCTCGAAGGTCGTGATCACCACGACCTTCGGCGGCTCGTCCAGCGCCGCCCGCAGCCGCCGGGTCGCCTCGATGCCGTCCATCCCGGGCATCCGCACATCCATCAGCACCACGTCCGGCCGGGTCCGCCGGACCAGGGGCAGCACCTCGCCGCCGTCCGCCGCCTCGGCCACCACCTCCAGATCGGGCTTCGCCGACAGCAGGGCCCGCAGCCCGGTGCGGGTGAGTTCCTCGTCGTCGGCGATGAGCACGGTCACAGGCGCGGGGTTCATGGCGCCGACCGTAGCGGTATCCGGGCCAGCAGCCGCCACCGGCCGCCCGGCACCGGCCCGGCGCTGACCTCGCCGCGCAGCAGCGTCACCCGCTCGCCGACCCCGGTCAGGCCCCGCCCCCGCCGCCCGGGCCGGGTGAGGCCGAGGCCGCCGCCCGCCAGCGGGTTGGTCAGCTCCGCCTCCAGCCAGTCGCCCGTCACCGCCACCCGCAGCGTCACCGGCGCCCGGGGGGCGTGGCGCAGCGCGTTGGTCAGCCCTTCCTGGACGATGCGGTAGGCCTCCCGAGACACGGCCGCCGGCACCCGCGCCCAGTCGCCGCCGGTGTCGGCCCGCACCTCGGTGCCGGTCTGCCGCACCCGCTCCACCAGGGCGTGCAGATCGCCCAGCGTGTGCTGCGGCGCCCTCGGGGCCTTGCCCTCGCGCAACACGCCCAGCACATGGTCCAGGTCGTCCATCGCGCTCCGGGAGGACTCCTCGATGCTGCTGAGCGCGCGCCGGGCCGCCTCCGGCTCGCGCTCCATCAACTCCGCCGCCACCGCGGCCTGGATGGTGGCGGCCGTGAGGGTGTGCCCGATCGAGTCGTGCAACTCCTGGGCCAGCCGGTTCCGCCCGGCCAGCAGCCGCGTCTGCTCCTCCACCGCCGCCAGCCGCGCGGACGGGCGGGGGCCGAGCAGGGACGGCGCCAGCCGCCGCAGCGCGGCCGTCGCGCCCGCGCAGACGCACACCGCCGCCACCAGGCAGCCGGCCGCCGCGAGCGGCGCCCAGGCGCCGCGCGGGCCGCCCGCCACCCGCGCCGACACGCCGAGCAGATCGATCCGGTCGCCACCGCCGAACCAGACCCCGGCCAGCGCCGCCGCCACCGCCGCCAGCATGCCTGTCACGGCCACCACCGCCCAGCCCACCGCCATGTGCAGCGCCAGCCACGCCGAGGTGCGCGCCACCCGCGGCCGGCCGGCCCCGGGCGAGGCCGGGGGCTCGGGCAGGCCCGCGCGCAACAGCCGGTTGGCCAGGCGCACACACCTCGCCCGCACCCCGAGCGGCCGGCCGCCGACCAGGAGCAGTGCCCCGAACACCGCGCCGAAGCACACCCAGCGAAGCGCCGCCGGCCACGACCGCCCGGCCCCCGCCGCCACGGCGAGCGCCACCGCCGCCGGCGGCAGGCTCCACGCCGCGCCGGCCAGCGCGTATCCCCAGCCGCGCACGGTGTCCGCACCGAACACCGGCCGCGTCGTTCTCCACACGGACGTCTTCCCCGCGGACGTCTTCCCCGGGGACCTCTTCCACACCGGCGTCTTCCACACGGGCGCAAGTATGGCGGCCGGCCCGCGGCGACCGCCTCCCCCCTGAGAGCCAGGGACGCCTTCCCCCGGCCGGGGGAGACGGAAATCCCTCCCCGCCGCGACGCGCCCCGACCCGCTGCCCGGCGACAGTGGCCCCATGCTCGAACTGATCGATGTCAGCAAGGTCTACCGGGGCGGGAAACGGGCCGTCGACCACATGACCCTGCGTCTGGGCCCCGGCCTGCTGGGTCTGCTGGGACCCAACGGCGCGGGAAAGTCGTCCCTGATGCGGATGGCCGCCACCGTCACCCGCCCCACCGGCGGAAGAGTCCTGTTCGACGGGGCGGACGCGGTGGCCCGGCCGGACGCCCTGCGGCGGGTGCTCGGCTACCTGCCGCAGGACTTCGGCGTCTACCCCCATCTGACCGCCCGGGAATTCCTGTCCTACCTCGCCGCCGCCAAGGGCGTCTCGGCCCGGGCCGCCCGCGCGCGCATCGAGGAACTGCTGCAACTCGTGAATCTCGGCGAGGCGGCCGGACGGCCGCTGGGCGGGTACTCCGGCGGGATGCTGCGCCGGGTCGGCATCGCCCAGAGCCTGCTCACCGACCCGCGCGTGCTCATCGTCGACGAGCCCACGGCCGGCCTCGACCCCCAGGAGCGGGTGCGCTTCCGGAACCTGCTCAGCGAACTGGCCGCCGACCGCGTGGTGATGCTCTCCACCCACATCGTCTCCGACATCGAGTCGGTGGCCTTCGACATCGCGGTGGTCGCCCAGGGGCGGCTGCTGCGCCGCGGCACCCCAGGGGAGCTGCTGGGCGAGGTGGCCGGGCAGGTGTGGGAGGCGCTGGTCGACCCCCGGGAGGCCGCCGCCGCGCAGGCGCGGTACCCGGTCAGCCGCGCGGTGCGCACGGCGGAGGGGGTACGGCTGCGGCTGCTGGCGCCCCGGGCGCCGTACGCGGACGCGGAACCGGTGGCTCCGGACCTGGAGGACGCCTACCTCGCCGTCATCCACCGGCCGGGCGGCCCCGGCCCGCTGGCGGACGCGCCGCGGGGGGTGCGGCGATGAGGACCGGCCCCCGGAGCGCGGGCGGGCTCGCCGGGCGGCTGGGCAGGCTCGCCCTCGCCGACTTCCGGGAGCGGGCCCGGCGCCCCGCCTACGCGCTGACCCTGGCGGCGGCGGTCGGCCTCGGCTGCCTGGCCGTGCCGGCCGCCGGCGCCCACTGGGTCATCCTCCAGATCGGCGACTACCGCGGCGTCTACAACAGCGCCTGGACCGGGGTGGCCACCGCCCTCGCCGGAGCCCTGTGGCTCACGCTCGGCGGCTTCTACGTCGTACGCGGCACCGTCGCCCGGGACGAGGCCACCGGCGTGGGACGGCTGCTGGCCGCGACACCGCTCACCCGCCCCGGCTACCTGGCGGCGAAATTCCTCAGCAACGCGATGGTGCTCGCCTCCATGGCGGGGGTGCTCGCGCTCACCGCGCCGGTGGTGCAACTGGCCCGCGGCGAGTCCGACACCGTCGACCCCGGCCCCCTGCTGCTGCCGTTCGCGCTGATCACCCTTCCCCTGGTGGCGGTCACGGCCGCCGCCGCGCTGCTGTTCGACGCCACGCCCGCGCTGCGCAAGGGGCTGGGAAACGTGGTCTGGTTCTTCGTCTGGCTGGCCATCGCGCTGGGCGGCCAGGGGCCCGGCGCCCCGCTCGGCGGCATCGGGGTGCACGGCGTCGTCGCGTCGATGCGCGCCGACCTGACCGCACGCCACGTGGACCTGGACGGCCAGGAATTCAGCCTCGGCCTGACCTTCGTCGAGCACCCGCTGCGGACCTTCGACTGGGGCGGGTTCACCCCGGGCGCGGACTTCGTGACCGGGCGCGTCGCCCTGGTCCTGGCGGCCTGCGCGGCGGCGCTGCTCCCCGCGCTCTGGTTCGGCCGGTTCGACCCCGCCCGGGGCGGTGAGTCACGGCCCCGCCCCGAGGGCCGGCCCGGCGGCACACCGCACCCCGCGCCCGCCGAAGCCCCGACGGCCCCGGTGTTCCCCGGGCCGCCACGCACCGTGGTGCGGCCGGGGGGCGCCTTCGGCCGACTCCTGGCCGGCGAGCTGCGCATCCTGCTCCAGGGTGTGTCGCGGTGGTGGTGGGCGGTCGCGGCGGCCATCGCGGTCGCCGGTTTCGTGGTGCCGCTGTCCGCGGTGACCCGGTTCGTCCTTCCGGTGGCCTGGGTCTGGCCGGTCCTCCTGTGGTCCCGGCTGGGCACCCAGCGCCACGAGTACGGCGTGGAGTCGCTGCTCGGCGCCTATCCGTCCCGCCGCGGCGCGGTGTCGGCCGAATGGCTGGCCGGGTTCGCGGTCACGGCGCTGGCCGGGTTCGCCCCGCTGGTCAGGCTGGTCGTGGCGGCCGACTGGGCCGGCGCCGGCGCCTGGGCGGGCGGCGCGCTCCTCGTGCCCTCGCTGGCCCTGGCGCTGGGCACGCTCAGCCGCACCCACCGGCTCTTCCAGGCCGTCTACCTCCCGCTGTGGTACACGACCGCGAACGGGCTGCCGCTGCTCGACTTCATGGGCGCGGTCCGGGCCGACGGCCACCCGGCCGGGCCGCCCGCGCCGGCCGTCGCCGCCGTGGCCGCGCTGCTGGCCGGCGTCGCCTTCGCGGCCGGTGCCGTACGGCGGGCCAGGCGCTGAGCCGCCGTCAGGGCCCGTGGCGCAGGGAGCGCAGCACGGACCAGGCGACCGAGACCATCGGCACGGCCACGATCGCGCCGACCACCCCGGCGACGAGACTGCCGGCGATCACCGAGATCGCCACGACCACCGGGTGCAGCTGTACCGCCCAGCTCATCACCAGCGGGTGCAGCACATGGCCCTCGATCTGGCCGATGACGACGATGAGCACCACGACGGCGGCGGCGATGACCGGGCCCCGCCCGGCCAGCGCCACCACGGTCGCCACGGCCAGCGCGATGGGCGCGCCGATCAGGGGGATGAAGGTGGCGAAGAACACCAGCACCGTCAGCGGCAGCGCCAGCGGCACCCGCAGCACGAACAGGGCGATGCCCACCAGCGTCGCGTTGGAGGCCGCCACCAGGATGATGCCGCGCGTGTAGCCGGCGAAGGTGGCCCACGCCGCCCGGGCCGCCCGGTCCCACGCGGGCCGGGCGGCCTCGGGCAGCTGGGCGTGGAACCACAGCCACATCCGGTCCCCGCCGTAGATGAAGAACACCGAGCAGAACAGCGCCAGGGCCGCGGCGGTGAGCGCCTCCACCACCCGGTTGGCCCCGCTGAGCGCCCGGCTGATCAGCGCCGCGCGGTGGGCCGAGACAAAGGAGCTGATCTTCTGGTGCAGCCCCTGCAACGTCCCGTGCCGCACCCGGAACGGCGGCTGCTCCAGCCAGCGGCTGATCCGGCCCACCCCGCCGCGGAACTCGCCCACCAGCCTGCCCGCCTCCCCGGCCGCCACGCTGCCCACCAGCGCCAGCAGACCGAGCACCACGACGATGCTGCCGACCAGCGCCAGCGCCACCGCCAGCGGCCGGGGGACCAGCCGCGCCCACAGATCGGCCAGCGGCCGCAGCAGCGCGGTGGCCACCAGCCCGAGGAACACCGCGATCGCGACGAGCTCGAAGCGCCCCAGCACCTTGAACGCCACGTACACGACCGCCCCGACCACCAGCAGCCGCCACGCGTACCCGGCGGCGAGGCGCAGCCCGGGGTGGACGAGCTCGTCCCCGGCCCGCGCGGCGGCCGCGGCGGCGCGGGCCCGGGCCGCGGCCACCGAGCCCCGGCGGCCGCCCCGCACCGGGCGCCGCGCGCGTCGGCCGTCCGGAGGGCGAGATCTGCTGCTCACCTGGGCGCCACCGCCTCTCGCGTCCCGGTCCCGCGCGGCCCACACGGATCGTGAACCATGGCTGCGTATGCCGACGTATATGTCGATGTATATGCCGATTCAAGCAGGGACCTGGCGCCACGTGCGGCAATCGGCCGCGGCGTGGCGGAGCGGGGGCGGGCCCGGCCAGGCGGTCGCGCGCAGCCCGATGTCGGCCACCCCGGCGCCGTGGGCGGCCACGAAGCGGGGTTACACCGACACGTCATCGCTCAGCCGATCTCCAGGCCGTACTCCCTCAGCCAGCGGTCCACCTCCAGCAGCGGAAGCAGCAGGTGCGCCGTGCCGGCGTGGGTCATGGTGGGGCCGGCCCCCTCGGCGAACTCCCGCACCCGCGCGGCGTCCAGCAGCCCGCCCAGCGGGGACCCGGGGTCGCCGGGCAGGGCCAGCACCGCGTCGCGCACCGCGGCCTCGTGGGCCGGGTCGTGCAGGGCCGGATACGCCGTCTTCGGCCGGGTCAGCACCTCGGGCGGGAGCAGATCGGCGGCGGCCATCCGCAGCAGGCTCTTCTCCCTGCCGTCGCAGACCTTCATATGCCACGGCACGTTCCACACGTACTCCAACAGCACGTGGTCGCAGTACGGGACCCGCACCTCCAGGCCGACGACCATGCTCATCCGGTCCTTGCGGTCCAGCAGCCCGGCCAGCGGGCCGTGCAGGCTGAAGAACAACACCTCCCGCATCCGCGCGTCCAGCCCCCGCTCACCCGGCAGCCGGGGGACCCGGGCCCGCAAGGTGGCGTAGCGGTCCTGCTCCGCCTCCCGCGGCCGCAGCTCGGCGCGCACGTCGGGAGCCAGACAGTCGGCGAGCCGAGGGGCGTCCCCGAGCCAGGGGAACCGGTCCCGCCACACCACCTGGGGGTCGTGGAACCACGGATAGCCGCCGAACACCTCGTCCGCCGCCTCGCCCGACAGCGCCACGGTGGAGGAGGCGCGCAGCCGCCGGAACAGCAGATGCATCGAGGCGTCGAAGTGGCCACGGGTGGGCAGGTCACGGGCGTGCAGCGCCGCGTGCCGGGCCCCGGCGACCTCCGTCGGGTCCAGGGCCACCTCCACATGGTCGGTGCCCAGGTGCCCGGCGGCCAGCCGCGCGTACGGCGCGTCGCGCTCCGGGCGCAGCGCGGTGGGCCGGAAGTCGCGCTCGTCCCCCACGAACCCCACCGAGAAGGTGCGCAGCGGCCCCTCCCCGGACCCACCGGCCCGGCGGGCCGCCAGCGCCGCCAGCAGCCGAACATCCCCCGCAGCCGCTCCGCGCAGCCCGCGCCCCACTCGAGGTAGGCGCGCAGCAGCACCTCGGTGTCCGAGCGGGTCGTGAAGCGATGGCCCAGGCGGCCCAGCTCCGCTCGCAGCGCACGGAAGTTGTAGATCTCGCCGCTGTACACCAGCACCACCGGCTCCCGGTACGGCCCCACCTCGGCCGTCATGGGCTGCCGCCCGCCGCGGATGTCGATGACCGCCAGCCGGCGGTGGCCGAGCCCGGCGTGGGGCCCGGTCCACACGCCCCCCTCGTCCGGGCCGCGCGCCCGCAGGGTCTCGGTCATCGCCTCGACGACGGCCCGCTCCTTTCCGACGTCCCGCGAGAAGTCCAGCCATCCGGCGAGGCCGCACACCGCGCACTCCTTCCAGCTCAGGGTCGGGCAGGATCCCTCAGGTCGGTGGGGGCCGGGGCGCCGGTCAGCCGGCACACGGCCTCCTCGAACGCGGCCGGGTCGCCGGCCAGCACCCCCTCGCGCCGCGGATGGGCCACCACCACATCGGTGAAGCCCAGCTCCGCACACCGGCCGACGGCGTCCACGATCCGCTCGGCGGAGAAGCACAGGCCGTCCAGGAAACGGCTCACATGCACCAGCTTGCGCAGGCCGGAGAAGTCCCGGCCGGTCCGCTCGCAGACCGCCTCCAGGCGCTCCAACTGGGCGGCCAGCAGCCGGAAGAGGGCCCGCTCGTCCAGCGCCCCCGGGTCGCCCACCGGCCCGTTCGTCACCCACATCCCGGCGTGCGCGGCCGCCAGCCGCATGCCCCGCGGGCCGGTCGCCGCGACGGCGAAGCGGGGCCGCGCGCACCCCGGGACCAGCCGCGTTCCGGCCACGTCGAAGAACCGGCCGTGGTGCGTCACCTCGGCGCCGCGCACCAGCCGGTCCAGGAGCGGGACGAACTCCTCGAACCGCTCGGCGGCCGCGGCCGGCGCCGGCCGCGCCCCGCCCAGCGCCGTGGCGTCCGGCCCCGGCGCCCCGGCGCCGAGTCCCAGCACGAACCGGCCCCCGCTGATGTCGTCCAAGGTCGTCACCTGGTGGGCGAGGGGCAACGGGTGCCGGAAGTTGGGGGTGGACACCAGCGTGCCCAGGGTGATGCGGCGGGTGGCGCAGGCGGCGGCGGTGAGGGTGACCAGGGCGTCGTACCAGGGCCGCCCCCGCAGCGTGCGCCAGGACAGGTGATCGAAGGTCCAGGCGTGGTCCAGGCCCAGCGCCTCGAGCCGGCTCCAGACGGCCCGCCCTTCGGACCAGGCGTGTTCGGGCAGCACCAGCGCGCCGAGCCGTACGCCGCTCATCTCACGCCTCCCCCAGCAGACAGGAGTTGAGGGCCGAACGCGAGGCGCTCACCACCCTGGGGCCGGGGTCGGTGGAGAACTTCACATAGCAGCCCGACGCCACCCCGCCCAGGACGAAGGGGCTGACCACCGGGTTGGCCGCCACCCGCGCGACCGTCCCCGCCCCGTCGAGTGCCACATCCAGCGGGAAGAGCGTCGGCTCGACCACCTCCTGGGCCACGAAGCGGCCGGTGCGCCGGGCCTCCGCCACCAGCCCCGCCCACTCCCCGGCGCCGGTGGCGGCCCCGAAGGTCACCTCGGCGCCCCCGAACCCCGTCGCCCCCTTGAGCACGAAGCGCTCCCGCCGCCGCAGCAGCAGATCCCGAAGAGGGTGGCGCCGACCGCGCCACTCCACCTCCCGGTCGTCCACCACCCTGGTCCAGGGGACATAGCGCGCCACGAAGCTCCGCTGGTCCGGCGTCATCCACTCCATCCCCTCCGACAGCAGGGCCAGCAGCTTCTCGGAGTGCAGGAACCACGAGCTCTGCGAGGGAATCATCCGGAAGCCGTGCTCCACCGCCCGCCACGCCGGGCCGACGTCGTACCCCCCGGCCTCGGCGTCCGCCAGGGCGAACTGGGCGATGCCCAGCGGCCGGCGCACCGGCCCCGGCAGCCCGATGCCCGCGTGCAGCTCCTCGAAGTCCAGATGCACCGCGGGTATCCCGTGGCGCCGCAGCTGCGCGGTCTGGATGCCGAAGAACCGGGCGAAGGGCCGGCTGCCCCACAGGCGCCGGGTGCCGACCAGGACGGCCTGCGGCGGCGCCCCGAGCTCCTCGCAGGTCCGCCGGATCAGCTCGGCCAGCGAGGGGAAGGGGTCCACACCGGTGTACGGGGGCCGGCCGGCCTCCTCCCGCACCCGCTGCCACGCCTGCTGATGGGCGTGGAAGTGCACCAGCCCGCCGAAGGCGCCACTGACGTTGACCTCGACGAACCGCGGCCCGTGCGGGCCGATCACCACATCCGCCCTGGCCATGTCGGCCCAGTGCGCCACCTCGAAGTCCTCGTCGTCGGTGAAGCCCGGGCAGTCCCGCGGGTCGACGCCGAGCGCGGCCATCCGGCCCGCACGGTCCAGCGCGAGGTGCCGTGCCGCCCGGCTCAACAGGCCGACCAGCGTCTCGGCGGCCCCGAGCAGCTCCCGGTAGCACGGCAGCGGCAGGACGAACGGCCGCAGGGGCATCGGAAAGCCCCCGTAGGGGAGTTCCCGCGTCTCCTCCCGCAGCAGCTCCACGGTGCGGGCGGCCGACAGCCCGGTCGGCGGCGGGGCGGCGGACACACCCGCCCAGGAATGAGGCGTCGCGCCTTCGGCCATGGCGGCCGGCTCCTCGTGCATCGCTCCGTCAGGTCCTCTCCCGGCCGCCGTGCGGCGCGCCGGCAGGGACGCCCGCAAGGAAGGCGTCCAGGTGGACGGTGCGGAACTCCCTGATGTTCGCGCAGCGGTGGGCCAGGTCCAGCCGGGCCGGACGGGCGTCGTCACAGAAGTACACGGCTCTCAGCTCCTCTCGGCCGATCAGCTCCAGCACCGGGTTGGCGACGAGGAAGTCCCGTACGGCGGGGGTGTCGCGCCCGGCGTGCCACCACACCCGCAGCCGTCCCTGGTGGCCGGGGGCCGGCACGATGCGCGGGCCCAGTTTCCGCTTGCGCTGGAACAGGCCCTTGCTCAGCCACGCCTCGAGGCCGCCGAAGTCGACCCGCCGTGTGGCGCCGGCTCTGTCCGGTCGCCGCCGCCAGCTCCGCCACCGTGACCCTGCCCGCCGTCGCCTGGATCCTCCGCCAGGCCCACAGCACATCGGCGGAGCCGCGCGGCCCGGCCCGCAGCCGGGCGGCGAGCACCTGGTCCAGCATCCGGAACCGGGCGCCCCAGTCGGCGCACCCGGCCAGCCGCTCCGCCAGCCCCCTGGCCCGGGCGCCCAGCAACTCCTCGGGATCGACCCAGGAGTTGGCTATCTCGTGCATGGGGACATCGAAGATCGTGTGGGCCGCCAGGGGAGTGAGCGTCACCTGCACCCCGTGGACCCGGCCGGGGTGCTCGCCCACGGCGGCCGTGGTACGCGGCCCCGTGGCCAGGCACGGCATGGAGGCGGCCCGGGTCGGGTCCAGCGCGTCCGTCAGCCGGATCGGCCCGTCGAAGAGGAAGACCAGATCCACACAGCCGCTGGGGAGCTCCAGGCGGCGCCGTGGCGCGGCGGAGACGACCCGGAACCCCTGATAGCCCAGTACGGCCCCGCGCAGCGCCCGGCACGGGGCGCGCCGCACCAACTCGTAGGACACGGGCGAACCCGCGGAGCGGGATGCTCCGGGCGTGTCCGGTGCGCCCGGCGGGCCCGGTGGGCCCGGTGTGTCAGGCGAGCCGGGTGAGTCAGGCGAGTCGGGTGAGCGAGGAGAGTCGGGTAAGCCGGATAAGTCGGATGAACCTCGTGTCATCAGCGCAGTCCTCTCGGCCCGGCGAGTCATCGATCCATCCGTACAGCTAACCCCCTTTCGCCCCGGCCGGCGACCCCGCTCCACCCCCTAGGGCAGCGGCGCTCCCACCGTGTCGAGCCAGGTACGCCAGGAGGTCGCGTGCCGGGCGGGCCCCGCGCGGAGGGGGCCGCCGAGCCACGCGGTCACCGGCCGGATGCCGTGCAGGGCGTTGACGAACCACACCTCGCGGCCGTCCAGGGCCGCGGTGCCGCACCGGCGGTGCTCCACCGGCACGCCCAGCCGCCCGGCGCGCTCCTCGATCAGGGCCGAGGTCACGCCCGCCAGCACGGGCAGGTCGGGGGAGGGGCGGCACAGCACGTCGCCCTCCCACCACAGGATGTTCGCCGTCGCTCCCTCCAGTACCAGCCCGTCCGGCGTGGTGAGCACCAGCTCCGCCGCCCCCCGCTCGGCGGCGCGCCCGCGCAGTCCGGCCAGGAGGGCCAGATCGGGCCCCTTGCGGCGGGGAAGGGCCCGAGGGTCGGCCTCCTCGCCCAGCCACACGGCCACGCTCTCGGTACGCGGCGGCGCCGGCCGTATCCGCAGGAAGAGCCGGGCCGGCTCGGGCCCGGCCAGTTCCACCCGGGGGAACCACGAACCGGCGCGCGGCAGCGCGCCGACGGCCTCCTGCCAGAACCGCTCGACGCGCGCCGGCGAGTCGCCCGTGGCCTCCGTGCAGGCTGCCACGAACCGGCGGCGATGCCGGTCCAGGCCACGCACCCGCCCGTCGTCGACCAGCCAGGAGTCGGCGGCCAGCAGCGCGGCGTCCGGCACCGGACGGCAGCGCGTCAGGCCGCGGTCCTCGGACCACATCAGCGTCCGGACCTCGGGCTCTTCTCCCGGGTCCTCGCCGGCCTGACTCCCCACGGCCCTCTCCATCCTCACCGTGCTCCTTCGTGCCCGAGCCCTCGTTCAGTATCCGCCAGCCCGGCCCGCGCGGGCGCGTGGTCGCCGGGCGCGGGGGCGGCCACCAGTGCGTCGTCGGGTTCCCCGGGCGGCACGGCCGCCACGGCCTGGTAGGCGCTCATCGTCGCGGCGGTCTTGAGCAGCATCTCGCGGTACTCCTCCGCCGGGTCGGACGCCAGGACGACGGCCCCGCCCGCGCCGATGTGCATCCGTCCGCCGGTGAACACGGCGGTGCGGATGACGATGTTGAGATCCGCCGTGCCGTTGCAGCCGAGGAAGCCGAGCGCCCCGGAGTAGACGCCGCGCGCCTCGGTCTCCAGCGCGTCGATGATCTCCAGGGTCCGCGTCTTCGGCGCTCCGGTCATGGAACCGCCGGGGAAGGCGGCCCGCACGCAGTCGACGGCGTCCCTGTCCCCGTGGAGCCTGCCGCGCACGGTGGACACCAGCTGGTGGACGGTGGCATAGCTCTTGGTGTGCATCAGGTCGGGGACGCGCACGGTCCCCGGTTCGCAGACGCGCCCCAGGTCGTTGCGGAGCAGATCGACGATCATCAGGTTCTCCGCGCGGGTCTTCGGGCTGGTGGCCAGGGTGGCCCGGGCCCGGGCGTCCTCGTCGGCGTTCCGCCCGCGCGGCGCCGTGCCCTTGATCGGCTGGGCCTCGGCCGTTCTGTCGGGCCCGACCCGCAGAAAACGCTCGGGGGAGGCGCAGGCCACCTCCACCTCGCCGAACCGGAGGAAGGCCGCGTGCGGGGCGGGGTTGATGCGGCGCAGCGCGCGGTAGAAGGCGTACGGATCGGCCGGCGCGGGCAGCCAGGCCGAGTCGGTGAGGCATATCTCGTAGCTCGTACCGGCCCGCAACTCCCGCACGCAGGCCTCGATGTCGGCCAGGTACCGCGCCCGGTCCCGCACCAGATGGGGCTCGACGGAGGCAGCCGTGACCAGGGGGCGCGCCGGGGGCGGGGCGGGCTCGCCGGCCACCGGGAGGCCGGTGAGGGTGGTGAGGGTGTCGTCCAGCCATTGGGTGGCCTCGCGCCGGCCCTCGGGGGTGTCCTCGGTCAGGCACAGCACATAGGTGACCCCCTCCTGGTGGTCGACCGCGAGGAACCGGTCGGCGAACAGCCAGCAGGCGTCGGGGGTCGGCGCCCGGTGCCGGTTGGGGGAGCCGCAGTCGGCCTTGAGCTCGTAGCCGAAGTAGCCGACGTAGCCGCCGGTGAAGTCGAAGGGGAGGGGCGGGGCCTCGACACGGCGGCGGGCCAGCTCGCGCTTGAGGTAGTCGAAGACGCTGCCGGGGACCCGGGTGGCGGGCTCCCCGGCCCGCTCGACCTCGCACTCGCCCCGGTCCACGTCGTAGCGGACGAACTCGGCCAGCGGGCCCCGGCCGTCGCCCAGGAAGGAGAAGCGCGCCTCGCCGGACTCCGTCCGCGCGCTGTCCAGCCAGAACGCGCGCGGCGCGGCCGCGTACAGGCGGGTGAAGGCCGCTTCGGTGTCGATCGGCGCGGCGAGCCACCGGGAGTGCAGCCGGTAGCGGACGCCGTCCCCGGCCGCCGCCGTGGCTTCCTCCGGCGGCGTCGGGGCCGTCGGAGCCGTCGGAGCCGGGGCCGGCTGGGGCGGGGCCGTCCGGGCCGGTGTCGGCTGAGGCCGGGCCGGTGGGGACAGGGCCGGCTGGGGTGGGGCCGGCTCCGCGTGGGCGAGGGTCAGGTCACGGAAGTTCGCCAGGATGCGATGGCCGTAGCCGGTGAGGACGGACTCGGGATGGAACTGCACACCCCACAGCGGCCGGGTGCGGTGCCGCAGCCCCATCAGCACACCGTCCTCCGCCCAGGCGATGGCCTGCAGGGACAGGGGCAGCGGCTCCGCCACGCACAGCGAGTGGTAACGGACGGCGGTGAAGTCCTGGGGGAGCCCCCGGAACAGCCCTCGCTCGCCGTGCCGGATCCGGGAGAGATGCCCGTGGCGGGGCTCGGGGGCGGGCACCACCCGGGCCCGGGCGCCGAGCGCGATCCCCTGGTGGCCCAGACAGACCCCCAGGACCGGTACGGGGGACCGCTCGATCACCTGGGCGGTGGCGCCGAAGTCCCGTGGGTCGGCGGGGTGGCCGGGGCCGGGGGACACCACCACGTTGTCGAACCGCGACAGGTCGATGTCCGAGCACTCCGGCGCGTCGTGGAGGACCACCACCGGCTCCACTCCGTTGACCTCGGTGAGCAGCTGGAAGAGGTTGTAGGTGTAAGAGTCGTGATGGTCGATCAGAAGGGTCTTCACCGCGTCCATCCGTAGGTCCTCCTCGCTTGGTGACTGACTCGCTCGATGAGCCGCGGGGGTGCGGGACGGCGTGGCGCGCCCGTCAGGTCCGTTCGGCCAGGACGTCCAGGTGCGGCAGGTGGTGGTCGAGCCGGTCCGCCTTCGCCCGCAGATAGGCGAGGTTCTCCTCACGCGGGGGGATCAGCAGCGGCACCTGCTCGGCGATCTTGATGCCGTACCGCAGCAGCGCCTCGCGTTTGCGCGGGTTGTTCGACAGCAGCCGCACGGACCGCACACCGAGGTCGTGCAGGATGTCCGCCGCCACCCGGTAGTCACGGGAGTCGACCGGGAGCCCCAGCGCGAGGTTCGCCTCCACCGTGTCCAGCCCCTCCGCCTGGAGCTGCATCGCCCGGAGCTTGGCCAGCAGCCCGATGCCACGCCCCTCGTGGCCCTGGAGGTAGACGAGAACGCCGCGCCCCTCGGTCGCGATGGCGCGCAACGCCGCGGACAGCTGATCGCCGCACTCGCAATGCCGGGACCCGAAGGCGTCACCCGTCAGGCACTCCGAATGCACGCGGGTGAGCGCCCCGTCTCCCTCGACCTCGCCGTAAACCAGCGCTATTTGTTCGTCCCCGCGAATGCTGTCCAAGTAGCCGACCGCGAGAAAAACTCCGTACTCGGTGGACAGTCGGACCTGCGCCACGCGTTCGACACCGGACGGTCGAGCGTTCTCGTTGAACGGGCCATCGCTTTCTGTCATGTCCAGATCCTAACCGGGAAACCGCGAAATGCAGCCGCGGTGCGCGAAAATGACAAGGGAACACCAACTCTCTGTGCGATTCATTACGTTCACCCGGTGGGGGCGCGCCCCACCGCGTAGCCTGGCATCCCGCACGACGCCGAACCCGCGCCCGACTGAACGCGGGAGCACGGCCCGCGGGACGAGTCCGCAGAGCGAAAGGCCCGGAAAACATGAGCGGTTCGGGAAGGCGACCGCAGGCCCCGAGCCTGCTGCCGCCGGACACCACCGAGGACGTGCGGGCCCGGCGGCCCGCTGTCGCCGTCCTTCCCATCGGCAGCTTCGAGCAACACGGCGCGTATCTCCCGCTGGTGACCGACACGGTCATCGCCTGCGCCATCGCCCGGGAGGTCGCCGCCGCGTACCCCGTCCACCTCCTCCCGCCCCTGACCATCTCCTGCTCGCATGAACACGAGGCGTGGCCCGGGACGGTCAGCATTTCCGCCGCGACGCTCCACGCCGTCGTGCGGGACATCGCCGACTCGCTCCGCCGGTCCGGTATCGGAGCCCTCATTCTGGTCAACGGACACGGCGGAAATTACGTACTGCGCAACGTGGTCCAGGAATCCGCCGGCACCGGAACCCGCATGGCCCTTTTCCCGGGACCCGCGGACTGGGACGCCGCGCGCACGGAAGCCGGAGTCCTGACCCCGGCCCACAGCGATATGCACGCGGGGGAAGTGGAGACATCCATCCTCCTGCACGCCCACCCGGAACTCGTCCGGCCCGGTTACGAAATATCCGATTTCCTCGCCGACGGCCGCAGACATCTCCTCACCCTCGGTATGGCGGCCTACACCGAATCCGGAGTCATCGGCCGCCCCTCCCTGGCAACCGCCGGGAAAGGAAAGGAAATGCTCGCCGCGCTCGTCGAATCCTTCGCCGAGTACCTCTCCCTGCTCACCCCCGAGGAGTCGCGATGACCGTGCTCGACGAGACGGCGGCCTGGGAACTGCTGCGCGCCGTCCGCTCCGAGGCGGACGCCGAGGCCGCCGGCCTGTCCCGTGGCCCGGACGGCGGCCGGCGGTGGCGGCGGGAGACCACGCCCGGGGCGCACACCCTCGCCGACCGCTATCTGCCGCTGTGCCTGGCCGGGACGCGCGTCACCTTCGCGCAGCTCGGGCAGAGCCTGGACGGCTTCATCGCCACCCGCACCGGGGACGCCGACTACGTCACCGGCGAGGAGGACCGCGCTCATCTGCACCGCCTGCGCGCGCTCGCCGACGCGGTGGTCGTCGGAGCCGGTACGGCCGTCGCCGACGACCCGCAGCTGACGGTGCGCGCCTGCGCGGGCACCAACCCGGTGCGCGTCGTCCTCGATCCGCACGGCCGGGTGCCTCCGCGGTGCCGGGTGTTCACCGATGGCTCAGCTCCCACCCTGTGGGTGGTGGCCGCGGGCGGCGGCCCCGGCCAGGGCGGGCTCGGCGGCCATGTGGACGTGCTGACCCTGCCGGACAGGGCGGCCTTCGGCCCCCGGCGCCTGGTCGAGACGCTCGCGCGGCGCGGCCTGGGCCGGGTCCTGGTCGAGGGCGGCGGCGTCACGGTGTCGCGCTTCCTCCACGAGCGGGCCCTCGACCGGCTCTATGTCACCGTGGCCCCCGTCCTGCTCGGCGACGGCGTCCCGGGCCTCCGCTTCACCGGCACGCCCGTCATGCGGGAGGCCCTCCGACCGCCGATGCGCCGCGCCCACCTCGGCGAGGACACCCTCTTCGAGATCGACCTGCGGACGCCGCACACCGGCGCCCCACTGGGCCAGGAGCACGCCGAGACCGGGCAGGCTCGCGGCGAAGGCGAGCACGCCGTACACCACGGCGACGGTCAGCCCCTGGGCCGCGCCCAGGCCCGCGGCGCCGAAGGCCCAGGCGGTGACGCCCTCCCGGGGCCCCCAGCCGCCGATGTTCAGCGGCAGCGCCATGGCGAGCAGCGCCAGCACCATCAGGGGCAGCAACTCGGCCGCCGGAGCGTGTGATCCGGCGGCCCGGGCGGCCAGCAGAAACATCCCCAGGTGCCCCGCCAGCACCACGAGGGACGACACCAGCACCCCCGGCCAGCTCGCCCGGGCCAGCAGTCCGCGCCGCGCCTCGGCCAGCGCGGCGCGGACCCCCCGGCGCCACCGCGAGGCGCCCGGCCCGCGGCGCAGCCGTACGACGGCCAGGACGGCCGTGGCGGCCGCCACGACCAAGGCGGCCGCCACGACGAGCGCCGCGCTCGCGCCCCCGGTCGCGGCCGGCCGGTCGGCGACGCGGTGGATCTCCGCCGCCACCAGCGACGGCCGGGCCAGCAGGACCCCCGCCCCCACCGCGGCCAGCACCACCTGCCCCGCGGTCCGCTCCAGCACCACCGCCCGCACCCCCCGGCCGACATCGCCGGCGTCGCCCCCGTGCCGCACCGCGCGGTGCACATCGCCGAGGACCCCGCCGGGCAGCGCCGCGTTCAGGAACAGGGCCCGGTAGTAGTCGGCGACGGCCCGGCCGAGCGGCAGCCGGATGCGCAGCGCCCGGGCCACCACACACCACCGCCAGGCGCTGAACACCGTGGTGAGCAGGCCGAGGCCGAGCGCCGCCAGCAGGGTCGTCGCGTCGATCCGGCGCACCCCGTCGAGGAAGGCGCCGGTGCCCACACGCCACAGCACCACCGCCAGGACGGCCGCCCCGGCGATCGTGCCGAGCCGCGCCCGGAGCGCCCGCGCGTTCACGAGACACCGCCCCTCGCGTCGCCGTCGGCGGGCGGCAGCGCCAGCAGGTCGCTGTGGTGCACCACCACCCGCAACCCGCCCGCCGCGCACTCCGCCAGCCGGCGCCGCACATATCCCTCGGCGCGCGCCGCGAGGTCCGGCCGCTGCTCGCAGGCCGCCTCGGCCCAGCCCCGCAGCCATCGAGCCGTCAGCGCGGACTCCTCCGCCCCGAGCCGCCACGGGCTGTCGCACACCCGCACCACCGCGCCCCGCCGGGCGAAGGCCTCCGAGGCCACCGCCACGGCGTCCGGCCCCAGCAGGCCGCCGCGGCGCTGGTGGGCGTTGAACGCCTCGGCCAGCTCGACGTCCAGCGGGTCGGCCGGGGCCAGTTCCACTCGCCCCACCACCGACAGCGCCAGCAGTGCCGGGCAGCGGGCCCCCACGCAGGCGGCGACCAGCGCGTCCAGCTCGCCGCGGGTCAGCACGTCCAGCAGGGCCGAGGCCGTCACCAGCGAGGCCCCGGCCAGCTCGACCGCGGTCAGTCCGGCCAGGTCGCCGCGGCGCGTGGCGACCGTAACCCCGGCGCCGTCGGCGGCCGCCTCCGGCGCCCGCGCCGCGGCCCGGCCCAGCAGCGCCGGATCGCGGTCGTACAGCACCCAGCGCTGGGGCCCGGGCAGCCGGGGCGCGAGCCAGCGGCCCATGGAGCCGGTGCCGCAGCCCAGGTCGTGGACCACCAGACCGCCGGTCCGCGGCCCGGTCCCCGCCAGCCACTCGCGCAGCGGACCCAGGAGCTCCCCGGCGCGGGCGGCGGCGTCGGCGCCCTCCCGCAGCTCCAGCCACTCCGGCTCGTACAGCGGCACATCGGTGGCAGTCATGCGGCCCTCCGGGGTTCACATCGAAGCTGTTCCAGCACTCCCGCCAACCGCCGCGCCGTCGTGCCCCAGCCGTCCAGGGCGCCGCGCCGCCCGCGCGCCGCCGCCCTCAACCGCCCCCGCAGACCGGGCTCGCCGAGCCAGCGGCGCAGCGCCCCCGCGAGCGCCGCGGGGTCCCCCGGGGGGACGAGCAGGCCCGGCAGACCGCCGCCGGGGGCCCGCCCCACGGCCTCCGGAACCCCGCCCACGGCCGTCGCCAGCACCGGAATCCCCCGCGCCAGCGCCTCCGTCACGACCATGCCGTACGTCTCGGCGTACGAGCCGAGCACCAGGAGGTCGGCCCCGGCGTAGGCCGCGTCCAGCTCCGCTCCGGCCCGCGGGCCGGCGATCCGCACCCGGTCGCCGAGGCCGTACGCGCCGATCAGCTCGCGCACCCGGGTGACATAGCCGGGGTCCTGGCCGAGCCCGCCCACGCACAGACAGCTCCACGGGAGGTCCGCGACCTCGGCCAGCGCCTCCACCAGCAGGTGCTGCCCCTTGCGCGGGGTCACCGAGGCGACGCACAGCAGGCGCGAGGCGCCGTCGGTGCCGGGCGCCGGGGGCGCGGGGTCCGCGCCCGGCGCGGCGACGTGCACGCGGCCGGGGGAGAGGCCGTGCCGGTCCGCCAGCCGCCGGGCCGCCCAGCCGCTCGTCGCCACCACCGCCGGTACGGCGCGCAGGGTCCTGCGCTCCAGCGCGTCCAGGTCCGCCGCCCGGCCGGGGGCGAGCCCCGTCTCGTCGCCCAGCGGCAGGTGCACCAGCACCGCCAGGCGCAGCCGCTCGGCCTCGGGGGCCACCAGGGACGGCACCGCGCAGGCCACCAGCCCGTCGAGGAGGACGACGCTGCCGTCCGGCCGCTCGGCGAGGACCCGGGCCAGCGCCGCGCGGGCCTCGGCCTCCGGCTGCGGCCAGCCGCCGGCGACCGCGTGCCGGTGGACCCGCCAGCCGGTGCCCGGCAGCTCCCGGCACACCCTGAGGTCATAGGTGTTGCCACCGCTCGGCGCGGCCGGGTCGGTCACCCCACCGGGCATGACGAAGTGCACGTCGCGCGGACGCGGCGCGGCCTCGGCCGGGCCGCTCAGCGGCCGCGCCGCGCCGGGCAGCCCCCTCATAGGCCACGCTCGTAACTCGCCCAGGCGATGTGCGACTCGTGCAGGGTGACCGTCAGCCCCGAAAGCCCCCGGGCGCCCTTGCCCAGCGCGCCCGCGTGCACCCGCTCGGCGAGGCGGTCGGCGATGACCTTCGCCAGGAACTCCGTGCTGGTGTTGGTGTCCGCGAAGGCGGGCTCCTCGTCGAGGTTGCGGTAGTTCAGCTCGCCGACCACCGCGTTCAGCTCCCGGGTGGCGAGACCGATGTCGACCACGATGTTGTCGGCGTCCAGTTCGGCGCGCCGGAAGGTGGCGTCCACCAGGAACGTCGCTCCGTGCAGGCGCTGTGCGGGCCCGAAGACCTCTCCGCGGAAGCTGTGGGCGATCATGAGGTGATCGCGGACGGTGATGCTGAACAACGAACGACCCTCCAGGTACGGCACGTCACGCGACCCTGGGCCGGGCCGCGTCATGTAGTACGGCCGGCCCGCCCCGTTCGTTCACGGCCGCGCCGGATCGTCCCGGATCGTGTCGTCGGATCGTGCCGACGTGTGCCGGGCCGCTCAGGCCGCACTCAGGAAGGACCCTCCCCGGCGGGGCCGTACCGGACGCGGTGGCACAACCCCGGCAGCTCCCCGGAGGCCAGGCGGGGCAGCACCGCCGGCAGCTCCTCGAAGGCGCACTCCCCGGTCACCAGCGCGTCGAAGGTGGGGTCGGCGAGCAGCTCGAGCGCGAGCGCCAGCCGGTCGGCGAAGGTACGGCGTGGGCCCCGGGCCGGGGACACCGTCCCCACCTGGCTGCTGCGCACCACCAGGCGGCGGGAGTGGAACGCCTCGCCCAGCGGCAGGCTGACCCGCCGGTCGCCGTACCAGCTCAGCTCCAGCACCGTCCCCTCCGGCGCGAGGAGTTCGAGGGCGCGCGCCAGCCCGGCCTCGGTGGCGCTGGCGTGGACGACGAGATCGCACTCGCCCGTGGCCTCCCCGGGCAGCGCGAAGTCGACTCCCAGGGCGGCGGCGACCGCGGCGCGCGCGGGATCCGCGTCGATCAACTGGACGCGCACGGCCGGGTACCTGGCGAGCACGGCGGCCACGCACGCGCCGACCATCCCGGCGCCCACCACCGCGATCCGGTCACCGAGCAGCGGCGCCGCGTCCCACAGCGCGTTCACCGCCGTCTCCACCGTCCCGGCCAGCACGGCGCGCGCGGCCGGCACCGCGTCCGGAACCACGGTCACCGCGCTCGCCGGGACCACGTACCGCGTCTGGTGCGGGTACAGGCTGAAGACCGTACGGCCGAGCAGCGCGGCCGGCCCCTCCTCCACCAGGCCGACGCTGAGATAGCCGTACTTGACCGGCCCGGGGAACTCGCCCTCCTGGAACGGCGCGCGCATCGCGGCGTACTGGCTGCGCGGCACCCCGCCGCGGAAGACGAGGGTCTCCGTGCCCCGGCTCACCCCGGAGTACAGGGCACGCACCACGACGTCCTCCGCGCCGGGCTCCGGCAGCGGCACGTCCCGTACCTCGCCGTGGCCGGGCGAGCGGAGCCAGAAGGCGCGGGCGACGCGCTCCATCCACGTCCTCCTGAGAAATCGAGCCGAACAACGAACGGAACAACGGGCTGAACCATCGGCCCATGACGCACGTACTGAGCATCACCAGGCCGCGCACACGGTACGCGGCGACTCGACGACTCCGCCACAACAGCCGGAGGGTGCACGGTGGCTGCCCTGAACAACACATACGACACGACGCTGTTGCGGCAGGAGACGGCCGCGGGAGCGGCCGCGCAGATACTCCTGCTGGCAGTCCTCGGCACGGCGCTCGGCCTCGGGCCCGCGGGCTGGCTGACCGGCCTGGCCTTCGCGTTCGCCACCTGGGCCGTGCTCACCCGCGCCGTGTGCCGCTCCTGGCTCAGGTCCTTCGGGGCGGCCAACCGCGTCACCCTGGCCCGCGCCACGCTCGTCGGCGGGGTGACCGCGCTGGTCGCCGACTCCTTCCAGAGCCACTCCTTCCAGGGCCCGCCGCGCGTCCCCGCCCTGGTCGCCCTCACCGCGGTGGCGCTGATCCTCGACGCCGTCGACGGCAAGGTCGCCCGGCGCACCGGAACCGCGTCCCCCCTGGGAGCGCGCTTCGACATGGAGGTCGACGCCTTCCTCATCCTGGTGCTCAGCGTCTACGTCGCCGCCTCACTGGGACCGTGGGTGCTGACCATCGGCGCCATGCGCTACGCCTTCGTCGCGGCGGCCCGGGTCCTGCCGTGGCTGAGCGGCGCCCTGCCCGCGAGCACCGCCCGCAAGGCGGTGGCCGCGCTGCAGGGCATCGTCCTCCTGGTGGCCGCGGCCGGCGTCCTCCCCGGCCCGGCGGCGATCGCGCTGGTCTGCGTCGCGCTGGCGCTGCTGCTCTGGTCCTTCGGGCGGGACATCCGGTGGCTGTGGCGCGTGAGGGCCCGTCATACGGCCCGGCCGGCCACGGCCGTGCGCCACCTGAATCACGCGGACGCCTGACCGCCGCCCCTGGTGCCGCCGACCGGGGACGCCGACCGGTCGGTGCCACCCGCCCGGGAGGCATGCGGCAGGATGACAGACCGCGCGGGGGCCCGCTCCGGACGGCCCCGGCGCGGTCCGACATTTCGGCACGAGATCTCCCGCCCGAGATCCCCGGCACGAGCAGGTGACAAGGTGAGAAGACAGCAGCCCGAACTCCCCGGCAGACGCCGCCGCGACCCGGGGAGCGGCCGGTGAACCGCGCGCTCACCCTGCACGACCTCATCGTCGTCGGCGCCGCGCTGGCCGCCGGCGCGGCCATGGGACTGCTGTCGCGCGTCGCCCTGCGATGGCTCGCCGAGCGGGCCCGCAGGACGCGGTGGACCGGCGACGACATCATCGTCGACGCGCTGCGCACCCTCGCCCCCTGGGCGGCCCTCGCCGCCGGGGTGTCGGCGGCGGCCGCGGCCCTGCCGCTGACCGTCGCCGTCGACCACAGCGTCAACCAGGCGCTGATCGCCGTGCTCATCCTGCTCACCACCGTCGCCGCCGCCCGTGTGGTCGCCGACCTGGTGCGCACCCAGGCGCTGTCCCGGTCGGGAGTGGCCGGCACCGCCACCATCTTCGTCAACATCGCCCGCGTCGTGGTCCTGGCGATGGGCGTGCTGGTGCTGCTGGAGACCCTCGGCGTCTCGATCGCCCCGCTGCTGACCGCGCTCGGCGTGGGCGGCCTCGCGGTCGCCCTGGCCCTCCAGGACACGCTGGCCAACCTCTTCGCGGGCGTCCACATCCTCGCCTCCAAGACGGTGCAGCCCGGCCACTACATCCGGCTCGGCAGCGGCGAGGAGGGCTATGTCGTCGACATCAACTGGCGCAACACCACCGTGCGCCAACTGCCGGACAACCTGGTGATCATCCCCAACGCCAAGCTCGCCGGCGCCATCACCACCAACTTCCACCAGCCCGAACAGCAGATGTCCGTCCTGATCCAGGCCAGGGTCGACTACGACAGCGACCTCGACCACGTCGAGCGGGTGAGCGTCGCCGTCGCCGAAGAGGTGATGGCCGAAGTGGCCGGCGGCGTCCCCGAGCACGAGCCGGTCATCCGGTTCCACACCTTCGGGGAGTCCGGCATCGACTTCTCGGTGGTCCTGCGCGTCCAGGAGTTCAGCGACCAGTACCTGATCAAGCACGAGTTCCTGAAGCGGCTCCACCAGCGCTACCGGACCGAGGGCATCGACGTCCCCATGCCGGTCCGCACGGTCGTCCTCCACCAGCCGGACCAGATTCAGCTCCCCGCCCCGCGCACACCGGAGCCCGGCCGGGGCCCGGCGCCGAAGCCACCGGTGACAATGTCCAAGGCCGGCCACTGAGAACCGCCGACACGGAGGCGACGATGTACGCGATACCCCTGGGGGACGACGGCGCGGAGCTGCGCCCGCTGGAGCCCTGGCGGGCCCAGGAGTTCCTGGCCCACATGGATCGTGGACGGGAGTTCATCGGGCAGTACATCACGCTGGCCGACGCCGTGACCGACGTCGAGTCGAGCCGCTCGTTCCTCCTGGGCTACGCGGACAAGGCCGCGGCCGACACCGGGCGGATCCACGGCATCTGGGCGGACGGCACGCTGGTCGGCGGGGTCCTCTTCAGGACCATGGACATCGCCCAGGGCACCGCCGAGGCCGGCTGCTGGCTGGAGCCGGCGGCGGCCGGCAGGGGCCTGGTCACCCGGGCCGCGCGGGTGCTCATCGACTGGGCCGTCGACGAGCGGGGCATCCACCGCGTGGAGTGGCTGGCCGCGGCGGCGAACGGAGCCAGCATCGCCGTGGCCCGACGGCTGGGGATGACCAGGGACGGCGTGCTGCGCGAGTACCGTCTGCACCGGGGAGAGCGGCTCGACATCGAGGTCTGGTCGGTCCTGGCACCGCAGTGGCGGGCGGACCGGCAGGCCCGTCGAGCCGGCCACGGGTCGTAGCGCGGCGGCCCGTCGAGCCGGCCACGGGTCGTAGCGCGGCGGCCCGTCGAGCCGGCCACGGGTCGTAGCGCGGCCGGCGCCGACTCCGCCCTCACGCCGAGGCGTTGAGGCAGGCGAGCAGCGTGCGGGCCTGGACGTTGAGGTAGTGGCCGTGCCGGACGAGCCCGCTGAGCTGCGCGGGGGTGGCCCAGGCGTAGCCGGGCGGTGGATCGAGGGGGGCCTCGGCCTCGGTGGCGTCGACCAGCAGACAGCGGCTCACCGCGTTGAGGAACCGGCCGCCCTCCTCCGAGTGCAGGGCCCCGTAGCGGATGCGGTCCGGCCCCGCGCCGAGCACGGTGTCGAGGAACAGGGGGCGCTCCTTCTCCGGCAGATGGGCGTAGTTCTCGGGGGTGTACTGAACCGTGGGGCCCAGCTCCACGGTGTCCAGGAAGCCGCCCTCCACCCGGGCGTGCACCAGCACGTGCGGTATCCCGCCGAACTCGCGCACGAGAAAGGCGGTGACACCCGGAGCGACCGGCTCGAACAGGGGTTGGGTCCAGCCGGTGACCTCCCGGTTGCCCGCCCGCACGGCCACCGCGACCACCTTGAAGTAGCGGCCGTCCTCGTGCTCGATGGCCGTCTCGTGGCGGCGCCATCCGGGCAGGCCGGCCAGCGGCACCCGGTCGGCCCGGACATCGTGGCGGGACCGCTCCCCGGTGATCCAGGACAGCAGCTCGGTGTCGGGAAGCAGCGCGAGACCCGTCGGGTCGGGCACCGGCAGACAGGACAGAACGGTCCGCGAGTCCATGTTGACGGTGTGGTCCTGGTGCAGCAGCTCGCCGAGCTGCCCGAGGGTGAGCCAGCAGAAGTCGTCGAGGAGCGGCACGTCGCCGGTCGCCTCCACGATCATGTTGCGGTTCGACTTCCGGAAGAACCACGAGCCGTGTTCCGACTGGAGGACATCCGCGATGACACGGCCCCGGCCGGGACCGACGAAGTACTCGATGTACTTCACCGCCGCGCCCCGGTGGGCCTGGGTGTAGTTGCTGCGGGTGGCCTGGACGGTGGGGGAGAGCTGGAGCAGATTGGGGTTGCCGGGCTCCATCTTCGCCTGCATGAGGAAGTGCGGCACCCCGTCGAACTCCTTGACCAGGATGCCCAGGATGCCGACCTCGGGCTGCTTGATGATCGGCTGGTACCAGTCGGCGTACGGACCGTCGCCGTACGGTCCGTCCCGCTCGGTGACGTGCAGGCCCTCGACGGTGAAGAAGCGGCCGCTGCGGTGCGTCAGGTTTCCCGTGGACTCCTCGAAGGACCAGCCGTCGAGCCGGTCGAACGGGATGCGCTCCACCTGGAACTCATGGGCCCGGCCGCGCTCGGCGAGCCAGTCGCGGAAGTCACCGGTGGCCAGGTGCGCCCCCTCGGTGGTGGCGGCCGACAGCGCCAGCCGTTCGGCCAGTCGCCCGTCACCACGCGGACGCGGCATATGAGAAGGCATCAGAGCACTCTCCCTGGTCGGGTATGGGGGTGGCCCGGCGACCAGAGATTAACGCAATGCCCTTGTGCCGACCTGTGGTTCACCGACCTCGCCGCCGCCACCACTCCACCGCCGCCGGCCTCACGCGCGTATCTGGACCTTGCTGTGGTCGCCCAGGATCAGCCGGTGGGCTCGCGGGGTGCGCGGCGCCCGGGTCACCTCCACGGAGCGCCCGATGACCGAGGCCTCGATGCGGCCCACCCCGGCGATGGTCGCGCGGGGCAGGACGATGGAGTACTCGATCTCACTGTCCACCACCGAGCAGTCGTCGGCCACCGAGGTGTACGGCCCCACGTAGGAGCCCTCGACGCGGGCGCCGTTGCCGATGATGGCCGGGCCGACGATCCGCGACCGCACCACGCGGGCGCCGGGCTCCACCACCACCCGGCCGACCAGCTCGCTCCGCTCGTCCACCGCGCCCTCGACACGGTGCTCGAGGCGGTCGAGCACGGAGCGGTTGACCTCCAGCATGTCGGTGGCGTTCCCGGTGTCCTTCCAGTAGTCGGTGACGATCGACGACTCCACCCGCCGCCCCTCGTCGATCAGCCACTGGATGGTGTCGGTGATCTCCAGCTCGCCACGGGCGGAGGGCCGGACGTTGTCGACGGCCTCGTGCACGGCGGGGGTGAAGAAGTAGACACCGACGAGCGCCAGATCGCTCTTGGGGAACTCCGGCTTCTCCTCGAGCCCGACGACCCGGCCCGCGGCGTCCGTCTCGGCGACGCCGAACGCCCTCGGGTCGGGCACCCGGGTGAGCATGATCTGGGCGTCCGGGCGGGTCGCGCGGAACCGCTCGGTCTGCTCGGTGATGCCACCGAGCAGGAAGTTGTCGCCGAGATACATGACGAAGTCGTCGTCGCCGAGCCAGCCGCGCGCCGTCCACACGGCATGCGCGAGCCCGAGCGGCCTTTCCTGCGGAATATAGGTGACGTCGACCCCGAACCGGGAGCCGTCACCGACCGCGCCGCGGATCTCGCCGGCGGTCTCTCCCACGATGATGCCGACGTCCTGGATGCCGGTCTCCGCGATGCCCTCGAGGACGTAGTACAGAATGGGCTTGTTGGCCACCGGCACCAACTGCTTGGCCGAGGTGTGGGTGAGGGGACGGAGACGAGTTCCGGAACCTCCGGAAAGGACAAGCGCCTTCACGGTACTCCTCGCTGCGCTGCGGTGCTGCCGAGCGACGAATCAGGGCTGGTACCACACCGCGAGGGTGCCCCCGAGCGCCGAACGTCCTCGCTCCGGCGACGGCGATGCCGAGCCGATCTCCCACACCGCCCGCACCCTACCTTCCCAGCCATGATCCCGCGAGAGCCGTCGATCACTCGAGGACCACGGCATCACGGGGCACCTGAGGAGGCCGGACGCCCGGCGCGCCGGGGGCGGTCAGGCGCCGTAGACCGGGGCCGGGGCGGGGGCCTCGGCGAGGAGCGAGCGCAGGGCGGGGCCGATCTCGGAAGGGGCCCACCGGCGAGCGCGGACCGCCCGCGGGCCGTGCTGCCAGCCGTCGGCGACGGAGATCGTGCCGCCCTCGGCCTCGAAGACCCGGCCGGTCACATCGCCCGACTCGGCGGAGGCCAGCCAGACCACGAGCGGTGAGACATTGCCGGGATGCATCGCGTCGAAGCCGGCCTCCGGCGCCCGCATCCGGTCGGCCAACGCCGCCACCGCCTCGGTCATCGGCGTGCGGGCGGACGGGGCGATGGCGTTCACGGTGATGCCGTACCGCGCCATCTCCTCGGCCGCGATCACGGTGAGCGCGGCGATCCCCGCCTTGGCGGCGCCGTAGTTGCCCTGCCCGACGCTGCCCATCAGCCCCGCGCCCGAGCTGGTGTTGACCACCCGGGCGGCGACCGGGCGGCCCTGCTTGCTCCGCTCGCGCCAGTACGCCGCGGCGTGCCGCAGCGGCGCGGCATGGCCCTTCAGGTTCACCTTCACGACCAGGTCCCACTCGGCCTCGGTCATGGACACCATCATGCGATCGCGGTTGATGCCCGCGTTGTTGACCAGCGCGTCCAGGGTGCCGAACTCGGCGATGGCCCGGGCGACCAGGGCCTCGGCGTACCGCCAGTCGCTGACGTCACCCAGGTCGGCGACCGCGGCGCCCCCGGCGGCGTTGATCTCCTCTGCCACGGTGTCCGCGGCCTCCCCGAGGTCGTTGACCACCACCCGGGCGCCCTCGGCCGCCAGCGCCAGCGCGTGGGCACGCCCCAGCCCCTGGCCGGCTCCGGTCACGACGACCACCCGGTCCTGACAGACTCCGGTCACCTGCGCACTCCTTCGAGACGGGGACGGCCGGTCCGGCGGGGTCAGCCGGCCGGTGCGAGCCCGAGCGCCCGCGCGATGAGCTCCCGGTGCTCCGCCGGGCCACCCCAGTCGGCGGCCAGCGCCCAGGCCCGCTTGGCGTACAGATGCAGCTCGTACTCGGTGGTGTAGCCGATGGCCCCATGGCACTGGAGGGCGGTACGGGCCGCCAGCCGTGCCGCGTCGGAGGCCAGCGCCTTGGCCATCGAGGTGCGCACCGCCGCCCCGGGGTCCCCGGCGGCCTGCGCCCAGCCGGCCGCGAGGACCGCCGGGCGGGCGAACCGCACCGCGAGTTCCACGTCCGCCAAGGCGTGCTTGACCGCCTGGAACGAGCCGACCGGTACGCCGAACTGATGGCGCCCCTTCACGTGGGCCACGGTGAGTTCGAGCATCCGCTCGGCCAGCCCGACCAGCAGCGCCGAGGTGGCCAGCACACCGCGCCGCCAGGAGACGGCCACCGCGTCGGGTCCCTCGGCCAGCGGCCGCCCGCCGTCCGCCGGGGCCACGACCCGGGCCAGGCCGCGCGAGCCGTCCACCGAGCCGACCGGTTCGATCCGCACCTCGGCGCGCTCGTACAGGCGCAGCCGGTCGCCTGCGCGTACGACGAACAGCTCGGCGCGGGTGGCGAAGGGGACCGGGGCTCCCTCGGCGAGGGACGCGGTGAGCAGGGCGGAACCGGCCAGCACCTCGGCGAGGCGGGGCGCGCCCGCGGCGGCCAGCAGCGGCGCGCCGACAGCGACGGTCTCGGCCGCGGGAACCGGCAGCCCGCTGCGCCCCAGTGCCTCCATCAGCGGGGGCAGCGCGTTCTCGTCCAGGCCGAGGCCGAGGCCGGTGCCGGGATCGGTGCCGGGATCGGTGCCGGGATCGGGGTCGTCGCCGTACTCCGGGACGAGGGCGGCGACCACGCCGACCTGGGCGAGAACGCGCCAGACCGCGTCCACCCCCGCGGGGTCGCCGCCCGGCCAGCCCGCCCTGATCTGCTCGGCGCCGACCCGCGCGGCCAGCACCTCACCGGCCGCCCCGGCCAGCGCCGCGTCCCGTTCCGCCATGGCGAAGCGCATCGCCCGCGGTCACCTCCTCGGCAGGCCGAGCAGCCGCTCGGCGACGATGTTGCGCTGGATCTCGTTGGTCCCGGCGTAGATCGGGCCCGCCAGCGAGAACAGGAAACCCCTGCTCCACGGGGTGTCCACCTCGGCCTCCGGGCCGAGCAGGTCGCAGGCCGTCTCGTGCAGCCGGATGTCCAGCTCGGACCAGAACAACTTGTTGAGGCTGGACTCCGCCCCGACCCGCCGCCCCTCGACGATCGAGGTGACCTGCTCCAGCGTCAGCAGCTCGTACGCCCGGGCCTCGATCCACGACCGCACCACCCGGTCCCGGTGGGCGCCCGGGCCGCCGGGCCGGGTACGGGCCAGATCCAGCAGCCGGTCGGCGGCGTGCAGGAAGCGGCCGGGGGAGCGCAGCGTCAGCCCCCGCTCCGAGCCGGTGGTGGCCATGGCGACCGACCAGCCCTCGCCCACCCCGCCCAGCACGTCGGCGTCGGGCACGAAGACGTCGTCGAGGAAGACCTCGGCGAAACCCTCGTCGCCGTCGAGGCGGGCGAAGCCCCGGACGGTGACGCCCGGCGCGTCCAGCGGGACCAGGAAGTAGGTGAGGCCGCGATGGCGCTCCGCCCGCGGATCGGTGCGGAACAGGCCGAACAGATGGGTGCAGAAGGCGCCCCGGGTGGTCCAGGTCTTCTGCCCGGTCAGCCGCCACCCGCCGGCGGCCTCGTCCCGCACCGCCCGGCTGCGGAGGCCGGCCAGGTCGCTGCCGGCCCCCGGCTCGGACCACCCCTGCGCCCACAGGTCCCGCGCCGCGGCCATCCGCGGCAGGATCCGCCGCCGCTGCTCGGGGGTGCCGAACTCGAAGAGCGTCGGGGCGAGCAGGAAGATGCCGTTCTGGGTGACCCGGGCGGGCGCGCCGGCCCGGTAGTACTCCTCCTCGAAGATCAGCCACTGCCACAGCGACGCGTCCCGCCCGCCGAACTCCTCCGGCCAGGACACCACCGCCCAGCGCGCGTCGAACAGCGCGCGCTCCCACTCCACATGGGCGGCGAACCCCTCCCGGGTGTCGCCGGAGGGCAGCGGGGGCCGCGGCACATGGGCCGCGAGCCACCCCCTGGCCTCCCGCCGGAACGCCTCCTCCTCGGGGCTCCAGGTGAGATCCATGACGTCACCCCTCCTCGTCCGGCCGGCGGCCGAAGGCGTCGCGGACCCGGTGGGCGACGCCGGACAGCTGGAGCTCGAAGGTGAAGCCCTGCTCGTAGCGGTAACTGCGCTTGACGTCCCACAGGTCGATGCCGTTGAACGCCTCCTTCGCGGCCCGGATCACCACCGGGTCCTTCGCGGCGATCTCGCCCGCGATCTCCAGGGCCCGCTCCCTCAGGCGGCCGCCCGGCACCACCTCGAGCACCGAACCGAAGGCGTGCAGCTCGGCGGCGGTCGCGGTGGCGCAGGTGTACATCAGGGCCCGTGCCCGGTGCGGGGGCACCAGCCGGGACAGATGGGTGGCGGCCCCCAGCGCGCCGCGATCGACCTCGGGCAGCCCGAAGTACGCGTCCTCGGCGGCGAGGACGATGTCCGAGTTCCCGACCAGACCGATGCCGCCGCCCAGGCAGAAGCCGTGCACGGCGGACACGACGGGCACCGCGCAGTCGTAGAGCGCGGCGAACGCGGCGAAGCAGCCGCGGTTCGCGCCGACCAGGGCGGTGGATCCGCCGTCGGCCCGCAACTCCTCGATGTCCACACCGGCGTTGAAGCCCCGGCCCTCGGCCCGGAGCACCACCACCCGCACCGCGGTGTCGCGGCCCAGCCGCTCCACCGACTCGGCCAGCCGGCGCCACCCCGCCACCGGCAGGGCGTTGACGGGCGGGCAGTCCACGACGACCTCCGCGATCCCGCGCTCGTCGACGGCGGTCCTGATGAGTTCAGCGCCCATGCGTGCTCCGTACGTCGAAGGGTGGCCGGTCCGCGCGGGCACTCACCGCGGCGCGCCGGCGGTGGTGAGGCGGGTGAGCACGGTGTCGGCCTCCGCCATGATGCGTTCGATCAGCTCCGCGCAGCTGGGCAGGTCGTCGATCACCCCGGCGACCTGCCCGGAGGCGAGGGTGCCCAGGTCCGTCCGGCCGTCGACCATGGCGGCGCGCAGCAGCATCGGGGTGTTCGCCGCCATCAGGACCTGGGACCAGCCCAGACCGCGGCTGCGGCGCATGGCCAGGCCCTCGCGGATCATGTCGGCCCAGGGGACACCGGACACCCTGCGGAAGGCGACGGCGTGCCGGAGGGAGCGGATCAGGCGGGACAACGGCCCCTCGCGCAAAAGCCGTTCCACCGGCCCGGTGCGCAGCACCCGCTGCGGAACGCCGTCCAGGACCGGGGTGACGACGGTGTCGGTGACGCCGCGCCGCAGATACTCGGCCTTGACCGAGTCGCGCACCGTGCTGTCGCTGGTGAGCAGGAAACGGGTCCCCATCGCGATGCCGGCGGCGCCCTGGGCGAGCGCGGCGACCAGCCCGCGGCCGTCCCGGAAGCCGCCGGCGGCGATGACCGGGATGTCGACGGCGTCCACGACCTGGGGGAGCAGGATCGAGGTGGGCACCGCCCCGGTGTGGCCGCCCCCTTCAGACCCCTGAGCCACCACCGCGTCCGCCCCCCACGCCCGGACCTTCTCGGCGTGGCGGCGGGCGCCCACGGACGGGATGACGACCAGCCCCGCGTCCTTCAGCCCGCGGATGACCCGTTCGTCGGGCGCGAGGGCGAAGGACGCGACCTTCACACCCTCGCGCACCAGCAGCTCGCCGCGCTCCCGCACATCGGGGGCGTCCCCGCGCAGATTGACCCCGAACGGCGCGTCGGTGCGCTCCCGTACGGAGCGGATCGCCGCGCGGGTCTCCCCGAGGGACAGGGTGGCGCCGGCCAGGATGCCGAGCCCGCCGGCCGCCGCCGTGGCCGCCGTCAGCTCGGGCCCGGAGACGTACCCCATGCCGGTCTGCACGATGGGGTGGCGGACGCCGACCAGGTCGCACAGCGGGGTACGCAGCGCGAGGTGGTGGGCGGTGCTCATGCCGGCTCTCCTTTCAGGGGTGCTGGCCACTGACCGAGACGACCTCGCCGGTCATGTAGGAGGAGTAGTCGCTGGCCAGGAAGACCATCACGGTGGCCACCTCCCACGGCTCCGCCGCGCGGCCGAACGCCTCCCGGGCCTTGAGCTCGTCGAGCAGGTCCTCGCTGGTCACCTTCGCCAGGAACGGGTGCATGGCCAGGCTCGGCGACACGGCGTTGACCCGGATGCCGTGCTCGGCGAGGTCCATCGCGGCGCAGCGGGTGAGCGCCATGACCCCGGCCTTGGCCGCGGCGTAGTGCGCCTGCCCCTCCTGGGCCCGCCAGCCCACCACCGAGGCGTTGTTGACGATCACGCCCCTCCGGCCGGCGCGGACCATCCGGTTGCCGGCGGCCCGGACGCAGCGGAAGGTGCCGGTGAGGGTGGTGTCCAGGACGCGGGACCACTCCTCGTCGGTCATCTCCAGGACGGAACGGGTCCCGCCCAGGCCCGCGTTGTTGATCAGCACGTCGGTGCCGCCGAACGGCTCCGCCGCGTCAAGCAGTTCGCCCACCTGCGCCTCGTCGGTGACATCACACACCACCGCGGCCACGCGGTCCGCCCCGTACCGCCGGGAGAGCTCCTCCCGCGCCTCCGCGAGGCGGCGCCCGTGGATGTCGCCCAGCACGACAGCCCGCGCGCTCTCCTCCAGACACCGGCGCGCCACCGCGGAACCGATGCCCGCGCCCGCCGCGGCGGTGACCACCACCGTCTTCCCCGCCAGCAGGCCGTGGCCGGGCACGTACTCGGGCACCGGCTGCCCACCGCTGGCCGAACCGTCGGCGCGGGCCTCATCCACGATTCCCCTCCTGCAACCAGCCGTGTGTGCGGTGCTGTTCGGCGACCGAGGCATCACCTACACTAACCCACCAAGCACTTGTTTGGTCAACGCCGCGAGCGATCCTCGGCCGGACGCCGGGGAGGCGAAGGAGCTGGCATGTCCCGTGCGGAAAGCCGTCCGGCCGACGAGCAGGTCGTCACCTACGAAGTCCGGGGCCCGGTCGCCCTGGTGACGGTCAACCGCCCCGAGTACCGCAACGCGCAGAACTCGAAGGTGACCTACGCCCTGGACGCGGCCTTCACCCGGGCGGTCGACGACGACGCGGTGAAGGTCGTCGTCCTGGCGGGCAGTGGCGAACACTTCAGCGCGGGCCACGACATCGGCACGCCCGGCCGCGACATCGACCAGACCTTCGAGCGCAAGGCCGTCATCTGGTGGGACCACACCGACAAGCAGGGCGCCGACTCCCGGATCGCCCGCGAGTCGGAGGTGTACCTGGGGATGTGCCGCCGGTGGCGGGAGATCCCGAAACCGATGATCGCCATGGTCCAGGGGGCCTGCGTCGCCGGAGGGCTCATGCTGGCCTGGGCCTGCGACTTCATCGTCGCCTCGGACGACGCCTTCTTCTCCGACCCCGTCGTACGGATGGGCATCCCCGGCGTCGAGTACTTCGCCCACCCCTGGGTGATGAACCCACGGGCCGCCAAGGAGTTCCTGTACACCGGGGACCGCTTCAGCGCCCGGCGCGCCCACCGCCTCGGCATGGTCAACCACGTGGTGCCCCGCGAGGAGCTGGAGGCCACCGTCTTCGCCCTGGCCGAGCGGATCAGCGCGATGCCCCGCTTCGGCCTGGCCCTCGCCAAGAAGGCCATCAACCAGGCCGAGGACCTCCAGGGCATGCGCTCCGGCATGGACTCGGTGTTCGGCCTCCACCATGCCGCGCACGCCCACAACGCCGAGGTCGGCGCCGACTCCCTGGCGGGCCTGGACGCACGGGCGATGCGCGACTCCGCGCGGCCCGTCCGGGGCGGTGCGTGACACCCATGGGCGACAAGACGATGCCGCTGGAGGACTTCGCCGCGACGATCGAGTCGGGCATGACGATTGGAATCGGCGGATGGGGATCCCGCCGCAAGCCGATGGCCCTGGTCCGGGCACTCCTGCGCGGCGACGTACGGGACCTGACCGTCGTCTCGTTCGGCGGCCCCGACGTCGGGCTGCTGTGCGCGGCCGGCAAGGTCCGCAAACTGGTCTACGGCTTCGTCTCGCTGGACAGCATCGCGCTGGACCCGCACTTCCGGGCCGCGCGGGAGCGAGGCGCCCTGGAGACCGCGGAATACGACGAGGGCATGGTGGTCACCGGACTGCGCGCCGCCGCCGCCCGGCTGTCCTTCCTGCCCACCCGGGCCGGACTCGGATCCGACGTCCTGGCCATGAACCCCGACCTGGTGACGATCGCCTCCCCGTACGACGGCGAGGAGTACCTCGCGATGAAGGCCCTGCCGCTCGACGTCGCCCTGATCCACGTCAACCGCGCCGACGCGGCCGGCAACGCCCAGTACCTCGGCCCGGACCCGTACTTCGACGACCTGTACGCGATGGCCGCGGACCGCGCCTACGTCAGCACCGAGCGGATCGTGCCGCCCGAGGACCTGCTCGCCACCGGCCCCGCCCAGTCGCTGCTCATCAGCCGCATCTTCGTCACCGGCGTGATCGAGGCCCCGCGGGGCGCGCACTTCACCTCCTGCGAGCCCGACTACGGGCGGGACGAGGCCTTCCAGGCCCACTACGCCTCGTCGGCCGGGGACGGCGCGGCGTGGGAGCTGTTCCGCAAGACCTACCTCGACGGCGGAGAGCCGGACTACCACCAGGCCGTGGCGCGGTTCCACGCCGACCGAAACGACCGGCACGACCGGCAGGCGCGGCACGGTGGGCACGGCCGCGCGGAGGGGAGCCGATGATGGAGGTCACCCGCGCCGAGGTGTGCGCTGCGGCCTGCGCCGACGCCTGGCGGGACGCGGGGGAGGTGCTGGCGCACGCGGTCGGCGTGCTGCCCATGATCGGGGCGCGGCTCGCGCGCCTGACCACCTGCCCGGACCTGGTCCTCTCCGACGGCGAGGCCTTCTTCATGAGCGAACCGCCGCCGCTCGGCCGGACCGCCGCCGACGGGGGAGTCGTCGAGGGCTGGGTGCCCTTCCGGCGGGTCTTCGACCTCGTCGCCAGTGGCCGCAGGCAGAGCATGATGGGGGCCGCCCAGATCGACCCGTACGGGAACCAGAACATCTCCCTCATCGGCGACTGGCGGCGCCCCACCCGGCAGCTCATCGGCGTCCGCGGGGCGCCGGGCAACACGGTCAACCACCGCACCGACTACTGGGTCGCCCGGCACACCCCCAAGGTCTTCGTCGAGAAGGTCGATGTGGTGTGCGGGGTGGGAAACGACCGCGCCCGCGCCGGCCGGGGGCTGCGGTTCCACCATCTCGGCGTGGTGATCACCAACCTGGCGGTGCTGGGCTACGGGGACGGGGGACGGCTGCGCATCCGCTCGGTGCACCCGGGCGTCACCGTGGAGGAGGTCCGGAAGAACACCGGCTTCGACCTCGACGCGGCCGGCGCGACCAGCACACGGCTTCCGGACGAGACGGAACTGGGGCTCATTCGCGAGGTCATCGACCCCCGTGGGCTGCGCGACCGCGAGGTCCCCCCGGCGGCCGCGCCCGGGGCCTGACCCCGGGTCCGGCTCACTCCGTGACGAGGCCGCCGTACAGGACGCGGAGGTACTGCTCCGCCACCGCTTCGTGGCGGAACCTGCCGCGCGGTCGGTACCAGCGCACCGCGCACCACACGGTGTCCCGGATGAACCGGTAGGTCATGCCGGCGTCGACGTCGTCCCGGAAGACCCCGGACTTCTGGCCCGCGGTGAGGGCGCGGATCCAGATCTCCTCGATCTTCCTGCCCAACTGGTCGACGTACGCGAAGCCGGGCTGCCCGCTCAGCGCGCCCGACTCGTTCTGGTAGAGCGCGACGGCCTCCGGCGTCTCGTGGATGGTGGCGAAGGAGTGCTCGATGAGCTGGTCGAGGACCTGTTTGGGGTCCCGCCCCTGCTCCTCGATCGCGGTGAAGCGCTCCAGCAACCGCCCCAGGAAGTCACGGAGGATCTCGTCGAGCATCTCCTCCTTGGAGCTGAAGTGGTGGTAGAGACTGCCCGACAGGATGCCCGCCTCGTCGGCGATGTCCCTGACCGTGGTCTGCTTGTAGCCGCGGGTCGCGAACAGGCCCGCCGCTATCCGCAACAGCTCCGCGCGGCGGTCGGACCGGCCGCTCCCGCCGGTCCTCACCTCGCCGTTCGCGGCGGCTGCGCGGGCGGGGCGTCGTGCCGCCATGTCACTCGTCCTCTCCGCCGGGGGCCGGCCTCCGGCCGGCAAGCGTTTGATCGAATCCTGCCACGGCCGGCCCCCGGGCGTTCGGCGAGTGCTGGAGGAAGGCCGGCCACTCACCGCCGCCGTCCACGTTCAGGACGGCGCCGGTGATGTGGGCGGCGAGGGGGGAGGCCAGCATGACGCAGGCCGCCCCGACGTCCTCGGGCCGGGCGAACACGCCGCGCGGGATGGTGGCCGCGATCCGGGCGGCCTGCTCGGCGCTCCCGTAGTGGCCCGTCGAGCCAGGCGTCGCCACGAGGCCGCAACTGATCGCGTTGACCCGCACCCGCGGCGCCCATTCCACGGCCAGGCTCCTGGTGAGGCTCTCCAGGGCGGCCTTCGCCGCGCCGTACACGGCCGACCCCGGGCTGGGCCGCCGCGCGGAGACGGAGGTGATGTTGAGGACGACACCACCGCCCGCCTGGCGGTCCATGACCGGGAACACCGCCCCGCACACGAAGACCGGGGCCAGGAAGTTGAGCTCGGTGACCTTGCGGTGGAAGCGCGGCGAGGCGGTCGCGAAATCGGCGAACGGCGCGCCGCCGGCGTTGTTCACCGCGATGTCGATCCGGCCGCGCCGCGCCGTGACCTCCTCGATCCACCGCCCGACCTGCTCCGCGTCTCGGACATCGACCCGGCTGAAGCGCGCCGGCCTTCCCTCGACCGCGCGGGCCGTGGGCGGGGCGGTGCGGCCGCAGATCTCGACGTCCGCGCCCGCCCGCAGGAACATCTCGACCACCCCGTCACCCACGCCCCTGGTGCCTCCTGTGACCAGGACGACCTTCCCCGACATGTCCAACTGGAGCGTCATGCCGACACCCTAGCCGCGGCGACCAACCAAGCGATAGGTTGCCGCCGCCCGGCACCGGACGGTCGCGCGTCAGGCGGTGGCCAGGAGCAGGTCCTCCCCACTCGACGGGCGGAGGCCGTCGGTGCGATCGGCGAAGTAGCGCCCGGCCAGCGAGGACCCCGACACGTGCCGGACGTCGCCGAAGCCGGCGTCGCGGGCCAGGGCCAGCATCTCGGCGGGGGTGTAGAAGCTGAGGAACGGCGTTCCCGAGGCCCGCGCGCCCTCTTCGCTCGCCCGCAGGCCGGCGCGGTCAGCCTCGTCGACCAGCTCGATCGGCAGCAGGAAGGTCATGGCGAGCGTCGAGCCGGGTGCGAGCCCGGCGATCTGGCGCAGGGTGGCCGCGGTGGCGTCCTTGGTGAGATACATGGTGACGCCGGTGGAGACGATGACCGCGGGCTCGCCGGGGTCGAAGCCGGCGGCGCTGAGCTGTTCCAGCCAGGACTCGCTCGCCTCGAAGTCGACCGGCACCAGGCGCAGCCAGTCGGGGACGCCGTAGCCGAGTGCGGCCAGGCGGCGGCGCTTCCAGGCCTGGGGCCCCGGCTGGTCGATCTCGTAGACCCGCAGGCGGGAGGCGAGCTCCGGCCTGCGTTGGGCGAAGGTGTCCAGACCGGCTCCCAGGATGACGTACTGGGTGACGCCCCGGTCGGCCCGCTCGGCGACCAGGTCCTCGACGAAACGGGCGCGGGCCGCGATGGCCGCGCGGAACCCCCTGGTGGCCTCCGGGTCCATGTCCGGGCGGTCACGCCAGTCGTCGCCGGGATCCGCCAGCCGCAGGCCGATCTCGTCCTCGATCACATGCGGGGGCGGGTCGACTTCACGGTGCAACGCCCGCCAGAGGGCGGTCCGTACCGCGGTGTTGTCCGGAGCCCCGGTCGGCTCGTCGGTCATGGTGTTCCCCGTCCTTGTCGTCAGTTCTTGGCGGGCGCCTGCAGGGTCCACAGGCGCCCGTCGGGGTCGCGCACGGTCATCTCCCGGGTCCCGTAATGGGTGTCCTCGAAGGGAGTGACCACCTCGACGGCCGGATCGGGACGGAACGTGTCGGCGTCCGGCACCTTCAGCACGATCCGCGTCCGGGGCTCCCGGTCCTCGGGAACCTCGGCGATGAACACGTACGGGCCGTCGCCGTTGCGCAACTGGCCGGAGTTGTGGTCGGTCGAGAACTCCAACTCGAACCCCAGTCCCTGGAAGAACTTCGCCGCCCTGCCCCAGTTGTGGGTCTCCAGGAACACGGCCTCGATTCCCTCAGTCGCCATGTCAGCTCTCCTTCTCGGTTGATGGCCCCTGTCGCCGCCGGGCGTCGTCGAGGTAGACGCGCAGCGCGTCGGCGACGAGCGCCGACAACGACATGCCCGACTCGATGGCGTGGTACTTGACCTGCTTGATCAGCCCGATCGGCAGGTAGACGTTGAACTGCTTGACTTCCTCATCACCCACGAGGGCGATGCTAGCATCCTAGCAAGCTAGTCGCCCCTCGGGAGTGGGGCGCGCGGCGGGCTCCGGCAAGATGCCGTGGGTGAACGCCACGAACGAGACACCGGACCGGCCCGGAAAGCGCTCAGGAAAGCGCTGGGGAGTGCTCGCCCAACGGGACTTTCGCCTGCTCTGGACGGGCGAGACCGTCAGCGGCCTGGGCAACAGCATCACCGCGGTGGCCCTGCCGCTGATCGCGGTCGAGGAGTTGGACGCCGACTCCACCGCCGTGGGCCTGCTCGCCGCGGCGGTGTGGCTGCCCTGGCTGCTGATAGGCCTGTCCGTGGGCGCGTGGGCGCGTGGGTGGACCGGAGGGACGGCGGCATCGTCGGCGCGCTGATCGCCACCCGGTTCACCCGGCGGTTCGGCACCGCGCGCGGGCTGCTCTTCCTCCAGGCCGTCACCACGCCGTTCGCCCTGCTCCTGCCGATGACCACGGCGGGGCCCGGGCTACCGCTGTTCGCGGTGGGCGGCTTCCTCGTCGGGCTCGGCATCTCCGTGACCAACGTGGTGGTCGGCAGCTTCCGGCAGGCCTACTGCCCGCCGCGCATGCTCGGCCGGGTCGTGGCGACGGCCATGGTGATCAACCACAGCACCATTCCCCTCGGGGCGTTGCTCGGCGGCCTGCTCGGCGACGCGGTCGGATACCGGCCGGCCATGTGGATCATGACCGGCCTCGTCGCGCCCAGCTGGCTCATCCTCGCCATGAGCCCGATGCGCCGCGAGCGCGAACTGCCGCGGGCCTACGAGCCGGAACCGGCCGCCGCCGAGAGCTGAGGCCGCCCCAGCCGGACCGGCGGGGGCGCTCACCGCCCGCCGGGGCGCTTCCCACTCCTTCCGACTCCCCCTACCGTGAACGGCCCCCTCGACATCCCCAAGGGCACCGGGGTGAACTACATCCGCCTCCGGGTCCGGAACAGCCCGGCCAGCGGCTACAACAACAAGGCCAAGGGCGGCAAGCTCCTGGTCGACTTCCACTACTCGGACACCTGGGCCGACCCGGTCGCTGAGGCCCGGTTGTTGAGCCACACGGTGCCGCCCGGACTGGTGCTGCCGCTCAGCCGCGTGCCGTTCGTGGTGGTGGCCGACATCGCGACGGACCGGGAACTGACGTGCGTGATCCGCAGCTTCCCGAACCCGAAGCGATGGCTGTCGACCTTGATGCTCGTGGGCGCCGACACGGTGATCTTGCACCGCCCGTCGTCACACGGGCCATGACCGGCGGCCTGCGCCCCGGGCGCCACCAGGCCGAACCCGAGCGTGCCCGCCATCGTCAGCGTGACGGCGGCCGTTCCGGCCCGCCGGCGCGTATCCGTGCCCATCAGGTGGACCTCCTGTCCTCGAGGGGATTCCGTGCGGCATTTCTAACCCGCCGACTCCGGGACCCCTCCCGAGGACGCTCCCGGCGACACGGGCTCCGGCTCGCCGAATTCGACCCGGCCCTCGCCGCCGATCCAGACCGGCTGGTTCACCCACTTCAGGCGCCATGTCCCGTCGCTGCAGTCGGCCAGGAGGATCTGACACTCGTAGCCGGTGGCCTTCCCCGCCTCGGCACGGAAGATCTCGGGCATCCTGTCGCAGCGCGGTGCCTCTTCCTTCTCCGGGTGGATCCAGGCGTACGCCGCGTAGACCGTCTCGGCCCTGAGCACCCCCTTCACCGGCCAGGCCCGGTAGGAGGCCGTGGTCCACCCGCCCGAGGCGTCGATGTCGGAGAACCGGACCTTCCACGCCACCTCCAGACCCTCATAGATCACGGTGCAGCGGTGGGTCGCCCCCTCACCCTCCTTGACCACGGCCTTCTCGCACGCACCGGGCCGGATGTCGCCTATGGCCCCCGCCATGTTCAGCGTGTCGGACATCAGGCGACGCATCGCCTGGTCCATGAGGGAGGGATGCGCCTTCCTGGGCGGCAGGGCCGCTTCGATCGCCTTGCCGGTGATCCCCGGCGGCTGCGACCGCGCCCCGACCGCCACGGGCAGCCGCGCCCCCGCGGAACGCGTCGGCTCGGGCCTGTCGCCCTCACCACAGCCGCCGTCACCCTGGGAGCAGCCCCCGAGCACCAGTGCCACAGCCGCTGCCACGGCCGGCCATACCGTACGCCTCATGGCAGGTGCATACCCCGTTCCGCCCCGGGACGCGACCCCGCGGGGGCGCGGCGCCGGCCGGCGGCGCACCGCTCCCCGCTCATCCGGCCCGCGGCAGCACGGCTACCGCACGCAGGCCACCCCGGGCGGAGCGGCTCAACTCGAGGCGGCCGCCCGAGGCGGCCAGCAGCGCGGCGGCGATCGTCAGCCCGAGCCCCGTGCCCTTGCGGCCGCGTCCGCAGGTGCCGCGCCAGAACGGCTCACAGGCGTGCGCGATCTCCTCGTCCGTCATCCCGGGCCCCTGGTCGATGACCTCCACCCGCGCCTCGGCGGTGGCGGTGCGCACGGCCACCAACAGGCTGCCACCGCCCGGCGTCACCTGCAGCGCGTTGTCCAACAGAACATCGAGGACCTGCTCCAGCGAGCCGCGGACGTGCGCTCCCGCCACGGTGGTGCCGTCGATCCGCAGCCGAACGCCGCGCTCCGCGGCCAGGGCGGACCAGGCGTCCACCCGCGACGCGGCCACGCTCAGGAGGTCCACCGGCTCGACGGGGACATCGCCGCCGTGGTCGACGGTGCCCCACGCCAGCACCTGGTCCAGCACCTGGGCCAGGCGGTCCACCTCACGGAGGACACCGGACACCTCGCGTCTGGCGGCCGCGTCCGACGCACCGCCCAGCCTGTCCTTCAGCAGTTCCAGGCGCAGGCGTACGGAGGACAGCGGGCCGCGCACCTGGTGGGCGGCCACCGCGGCCATGGCGGGGGAGCCACCACCGGGCAGCGCCGGGGCCGGCACCGCCGTGGGGGCGGGCGGACTCCGGTGCATGGCGGTACGCCCGGCCTCAGGCACGCGCGGCGGTCGGCAACGCCAGCCGGTAGCCGACTCCGCGTACGGTCTCGATCCACTCCGTGTGGCCGAGCTTGCTGCGCAGCGAGCCCACATGGACGTCGAGGGTCCGCGTGGACCCGTACCAGTTCTCGTCCCAGACGCGGCACATGATGTCCTGGCGCTCCATCACCGATCCCGGCTCTTCGAGCAACATCGCCAGCAGGTCGAACTCCTTGCGGGTGACCCGTACTTCCGCCCCGTCCACGAACAGCTTGCGGGTGCGTGGGTCCAGCCGCACCGGGCCGCAGCGCAGCGGGGCCTGCCCCGGGCGGTGCGGATCCGGGCCCGGATCCTCCGTGTCGGGGGACGCCGGGGCGGACGCGACAGGTGGGGCGAGCGCGGCATTCGTGGCGGCGGGGGAGTCCCGGCCGGCCGGGTGGCGGGAGCAGCCCGCCGCCCTGCGCAGGACGGCCTGGATGCGGGCCACCAGCTCTTGGCGGCTGAAGGGCTTGGCGACGAAGTCGTCCGCGCCCAGGTGCAGGGCCAGTACCCGGTCCAGCTCCTCGGTCCTGCCGCTGAGGACGATGACGGGCACGCAGGACAGCTCGCGGATGCGTCTGCACACCTCCTGCCCGTCGAGGTCCGGCAACCCCAGGTCGAGCAGGACGAGGTCCACGTCCGCGAGCCGGGTCAGGGCCTCGGCGCCGGTGCCGACGCGCTGCGTCCGGTAACCGTGGACGCTCAGCGTCCGCTCAAGGGCCTCGGCTGTTCCGTCGTCATCCTCGACGATCAGGACGTCCATGGATCTGGTCCTCCCCCACGGGCGGAGCGCGATCGCCATTTCCGGCAACGCCGGCAACGCCGACCGAACGGTTTCCCCGGCCTCCTGTTTATCAAGGGGATCCCCGGTTTTTCAACGGACATGCGGAAATAACGGCCCCGTCGTCGCACCCCGCCTTTTTTAGTTTCGCTTAAGGGGGACATGAATTGATGACGCGGAGGACGTTTCAGAGGGCCGCGGGCCGCTGATTTCCGCTCGCCCGGCGCAACAGCACGAATCGCCGGGCCGCGTCTTCGGCCTCCTCCAGGGAAATGAACCCCCGGTCGCGCGCCACGGCCGTCAGCGCGGCGGGCTCGCCCACGCCCCAGGTGTCCACCAGGTGCCGCCGCACCAAGGCCCTGGGCAGATGACGCGGTGTGCGGCGCTCGCCGGTCCGGGCCATCCGCGCGTTGAGACGGTCCGCGGCCGCCACTGCGTCGGCACTCGCCGCCCACGCCTCCTTCGTGCCCCGCAGTTCCGCGGGAGCGTCGTGGAACGGTGCCGCTCCCGGTGCGCTGCGGAACGAGCGCACCAGCAGCTTCACCAAGTGGTGCTCGGGACCGCCCGCGCGCCGCTCCTCCGCGGTCAGCCAGTACGACCAGGCCGTCCGCGGCAGCCGCGCCGCGGTGATGCCGCGTCGCCCCGCGGCCTCCAGAGCGGCGCGGTCGAGACCGGAGCCGGCCAGGTCCGAAGGGGCGCCGGCGATCCGGGTCAGCGCGAACCGGCGGTAGCGCTCCGGGAAGTCCGGCGCGTACAGCTGCTGGAAACGCAGGACGTCCAGTTCGGACACCCCCGCCGGGTGCCGGTCACGCGCCGCCGCCCGGTGGAGGCCGCGCCAGCGCTCCAGATACATGGTGCGCGGCACCATCCAGGCGGGCGTGCGCCCCGGGGAGGACGCGGGCCGGCGCGGCGCCGCGCAGTGCGACAGCGCGAGCAGCGCGTCCCGCCGCTTGACGTCCGACAGGTCGGGGCGGCGCCTCGCGAAGTCCCGCAGCGCCTCGGCGGCCTCGGCCGAGGCCGGGCGCAGCCGCCGGGCGGTGTGCACGACGGCCGCCCAGCTCCGCTCGGTGTAGTGCAGGGCCCGGGCGGCCTCCAGCAGCGCCACGCCGTGCCCGGGATCCAGCGCCCTCTCGGCCACCGCGTTGGAGATCGTCCACCGGACGTTGACCAGCGGCACGGTCAACTGCCGGTGCGCGCCGGACGGCAGATGGCCGACCGCCACCTCCTCGTCGGCGTCCAGGTCCCCTCGCGCGTACATACCGAAGACCAGGCCGACGCCCTCCATGCCGTACGGCCACAGCTCGGCGGCGCGCAGCGCGCCCATGCTGGAGGCGCCGATGACCCGGGTGCCCCGGGCGAGGGTGTCGGTGATCTCCTTGTGGCGCACCGGGGCGGTCTGGTGGAACACCCCGTCGACGATCAGCACGGTGTCGGCCGCGCCGGTGTCCAGCGCGAGCAGATCGCCGTGCCGCACCGGGCCGTGCACCACCGCCCGGTCCACCACCGCGAGGACCTCCTCTGCGGAGAGGGTGGGCCCGATGAACACATGGGTGGTCACACGGCCTCCTTCGGACCGGCGGGGGAGGGCGAGGCGGCCGTCAGGGGCCGTGGGATCTCATGGCGGCCGTCGAACTCCAGCCCCGCCGCCACCACCTTGACCACGCTGAAGGTGCTCTCCGTGCTGAGGTCGACGACCACCGGCGGACAACCGGTCAGCTCCTGGACCGCCTCGGCGAGCCAGCGCGCCTCCTCGGTGTCCTCCGCGAACTCCCGGGCCCGTCCGCAGACGTCCTTCCAGGGGACGATCCCGCCTTCGGTGACGGGCGGCGGTCCGACGGCCGACGGACCGTTCGGGAACAGGGCGGCGGCGAGGTCGTCGCGGCTGCCCGTGATCGCCGTCAGCCGGCTCTGAGCCGACTCGGTGACGGCCCGGCTGAGCGCCACCGCCGGGGAGGCGTGCACCCCGGCGCCGACGGCCAGCGCCGGGAAGTCCTCCGACCAGATGTAGGTGACGAAGCAGGGCAGTTCCCAGCGGTTGGGCACCTCCACGATCTCCACCCAGGCGCCCGCGTCGCGGATCCGGTCGAGCACCACCGCGCACATCGGGTCGTCCACGCTCGACGGGTCCACGTGCCGCCGCTCGGAGACGGGCAGCGAGCCGATGGCCGCCGTGCAGTCCCGCTCGATGACCTCGTACAGCGCGTGGGTCACCGCCTCGCCGTAACTGTTGCCCCCGGCCAGCCCGTTGGTGGAGCCGTGCAGCAGCGGCGGCTGCCAGGCCTGGGACACCTGGTAGTCGACCCGCACGTACGCCTGTGGCACCAGGGTCCCGGCGCCGCTGACGGCGTCGACGCCTGCCACCCAGTCCAGCGGTGTCCGCTCGCTCAGCAGGCTGCCGTGGTGCTGCTGCAGATCCCGCACGTCGTACGGCAACTCCAGCTCGCACGCCGGCGTGTGCTTCAGCTCGGGCGCCGGACACGCGTACTCGGCGTGCCACAGCTCCACGGACTCCATGACGGCCGACACACGGGCCAGCAGCGGTGACGCCCCCTTGCCCTGCGAGACGGTGAGTGTCCTGGCCGCCGGGCGCACCGCCATCATCACCGGCACGCCCAGGGTGTCCAGCCCGGTGACATCGGCGACCCGCGTGATGCCGAACCTGTCCCGCAGTCCATCGATGATCGCCCAGGTCTCCTCCGGACGCCGGACGCGATGTGTGCCCTCGAAGTGGACCTTCCTCACCCGCCCCTCCTCCCGCCGCGCGGCCTGTCGCCTCAGCATCGGCGCTCGTACGGAAACCGCCGGGCAGGCGGGGGCCAGCGCACGGACAACGCTCGGGCAAGATTTCGGCAGCGCTGTGCAAGAAATGTGTAAGAGGGGCCGCAAATGCGGTTCAGGTAAGCGCGTGGACATGTCGTTCACCCAGGTCATGACGGCTGATACGGGCGGGTTGCCAACGCTGGGGGAGGGGTGTTCGAAGGCAGGGGCGCGGGATAACTATTCGGTTGTCCCTTGCAGTCGACAGAAAGGAATGAGAAATGGAGAACTCCTCTCTCCTCGATCTCGAGCAGCTCGGTGACGAGATGTTCGAGGTCGTCGAGTCGGACCTGACCGAGGAGAACGACGGCGCCGGCTCGGCGTGGGCGTACGCCTGTTGCCACAGCGCGAGCAGCTCCTGCGCGCTGTCGTGACCCAACGGCCGGCCTCCGGCGGCGCGGCATCGCACCGCCGGGGACCGGCCCCTGAGGGCGGGGGCGCCGGGGGAGTACAGGGTGTCGGGGTTGTCCGGGTCCTTGGGAAAGAGGAGGGGTGGTGTCCGTCATGGACGGCCGTCGGCTGATGCCGGTGCGGCAGGTTCGGTACGCGCCGACCGAGGACGGCGCCGCCGTGCTCGGGCCGTCCGGCGCGCTCGCGCTGCGCGGATCCACCGTGTACGCGTGGCTGGAGCGGCTCTGGCCGCTCCTGGACGGCGCCCAGGACGTGGACGCCGCCCTCGACGGACTCCCCGGCGGACACCGGGCGGTCGCCACCCGCTTGCTGGACACCCTCCAGCGACGGGGCTACCTCCGGGAAGCCACCGAGGCGCGGCCGCACGGCCTCACCGCCGCGGAACTGCACGACTACCGCCACGAGATCGCCTACATCGGACACTGGCTGGACTCCCCGGAACACCGCTTCGAGCGCTACCGCACCGCCCGCGTGCTGGTCCTCGGCGACGGCCCGCTGCACGCGGCGGCCCGGCACGCCCTCCTCGCCTGCGGACTGCGCCACGCGCTCGGCGAGGACCCGAGGGCGGGGTACGACGCCCTCCGCGCCGCGGCCGAAGGCGTGGACGCCGTCGTCTACGCCGGCGAGGGGGCCACGGCCGAAGCGGAGCGGAGGGTGGCGGCCGTCGAACGGGCCTGCGCCGGAGTGCCGCTGTTCCGCGCGCTGAGCCTGCGGGGCGACTGCTGGCTCCTGCCGCCCACCGCCCCGCCCGGCTGGGCCGATGTCCGCCACCGGACCCGCAACGCCGCCGCCCCGGGCACCGCCGGGCCCCTGACGGCCGCGGCCGCCGCCCTCGTGGGCGGACGGCTCGCCCTGGCCGTCTTCCGCCTCCTCACCGGCGCCCCCGACGAGAACGCCGGGCCTCCCGGTCCGGTACCCGAGACCCTCCGCGTGGACCTCGCCACCCTCGCCACCCACCGGCACCGTGTCCTCCCCGCCCCACGGGCCGGGGAGGCGGCAGGCGCCGAGCAGGCCGACGAGACGGCGGGCGTGGAGCAGGCGGACGTCGAGCGCCGGGCGAGGGCGCTGCGCGCGTCCCCGGCGCTCGACCCCGACGAGCTCACCGCGCGGCTCGCCGACTGCGCCGACGACCTCACCGGCCCGTACGGGCCGCCGACGACGGAGTACGGCAGCCAGATCCCGCTCACCGTGGCGCGGTGCGCCGTCGCCGGCGCGGACACGGTGGTCGGAGCCTCCCTCGACCCGCGGACCGCCCGCGCCATGGTCCTGCGCCGCGCCGGAGCCTCGTACGGGCTGATGGCCGCGCGCCCCGTGCCACCGGACCGCAACGGCCACGCCGCGCCGGCCCCCGCCCCCTTCTGCGCCGAGCGCTTGACGGACAGCCACGCCCTGCGGCTGCCCGCGAGCCTGGTGCTGCCGGGGCCGGCGGGGGGTGACCGGGAGAGCGGCGGCCCCGCCGCCGTGGGCACCGCCTGCGCGGAGAGCTGGGACGCGGCGGTCGAGGCCGCGCTCTTCGACGCCGTGCGCTCACTCGCGCCCCGCCGCGCGACCGCCGCGCCGCAGGCCGTACCCCTGCCGCAGGCCATACCCCTGCCGGAGGGTCAGCCACCGCCGCACAGGCCGCCGCCGGACGGCCCGCCGTCGGAGGGCCTGCCGTCGGAGGGCCTGCCGGCCGAGGGTTCGCCGGCCGAAGGTCTCCCGCCGGAAACTCTGCCGCCCGAGCCCGAAGCGGCGCGTCACTGGCGGCTGTTGTGCGCGCTCGGGCCGGCGCCCGGGGTGTGGGGCCTGTCCGGTGGGCTGGTGGTGCCGGTCATCGGACTGGTGGTCGAGGGCCGGCTCGTCTCGGTGGGCTGCGCCGCCACGGCGGCCGGGGCGCTCGCCGACGCCGCCGGCGCGCTGTTGCTCGCCCGGCAGCAGGGGACCGAGCCGGCCGTGGAAGCCCGGCCGGCCGGGCCCTTGGCCGCGCCGGCGCGGGCCGCGGGCCGCGTGCCCGCGTCGCTGCCCGGCGCCGGCCCCCGGGAGCGGGTCGCGGCCCTCGCCGCGAGCCTGGCGGCTGAGGGCTACACCGCGTACGCCGTGCCGCTGGACCACGACACCGACTTCCACGCGCTCGTCCCCTTCATCGCCCGGGTGGTCCTCGATGGGGCCCGCTGAGCCCCCGGCCGCCGTGTCCGGGGACGGCGGCCTGCTGCACCGGGCCGTCGCCGGGCGCCTGGCCCCTGGCGCCCGGACGACACCCGCCGCCGGCCCCGCCGCCGGCCCGGGAGAAGGGCCAGCGGAAGGAACGGACCTGAAGGGCCACGCCGTCTGGCTGACGGTCAGCGACGGATGGGAGAGCGACGGGGCACACGACCGCTACCGGGACCGTGCCGCCGCCTCCGGCGTGCCGTGGCTCCCCGTGTGGACCGAGGGCGACCGCGTCCTGATCGGCCCGCTCGTCCGCCCGGGCGTCCCCGGCTGCCACCGCTGTCTGCGCATGCGGCGCGCCCACGCCCGCCCGGACTGGCCGGTGCTGCGGGCCGTACGCGAGCACCACGCCGCCGAGCCGGTGCCCGTGCCGTCGCCCCTGCTCACCACGGTGGCCGCCGAGCTGACGGCCCATCTCGTCGCCGAGCGCGTCCTGGCCCTCACCGCCGCCGAGGTCCCCGCCGCCGCTGCCGGCGTCCCCGCCCGGCGGCTGACCGTCGTCGGCCTGCGCGACCTCGACGTGCGCGGCCACACCTTCCTCCCCGACCCCTGCTGTGCCGCGTGCGGCGGGCTGCCGGACGACAGCCCGCGGGCCGCCCCGCACACCCCGCGCCCCCGCCCGAAACCCCGCCCCGGCCACCGGCTGCGCCGGCCCGACCCCGCCCGGTTGCGGGCCGCGCTCGCCGACCCCGAGACCGGGCTGCTGCGCGAGGTGAGCGCGGTGCCCGCCGGGGTGCCGTTCGCGCGGGCCCCGCTCGCCCTGCCCGGGGGCGGTGAGTCGGAGGCGGGCCTGGGCACGGGCGAGGACTGGGCCTCCGCGACGGCGGCCGCGCTGCTGGAGGGCCTGGAGCGGTACGCGAGCGTCCGGCCGCGGGCGCGGCGCGGGGCGGTACGGGCCGCGTACGCCCAGGTGCGCCAGGACGCCATCGACCCGCGCACGCTGGGGCTCCACCCGGACGACCACTACGACCTGACCGGCTTCCCGTTCCGCCGCTTCGACGAGGCGGAGCCGACCGACTGGGTGTGGGGCTGGTCGTACCGGCGGGAGCGCCCCGTGCTGCTGCCGCGCTCCTATGCGTACTTCCTGTCCGCCACCGAGCGGGACCCCGGCTTCGTCTTCGAGGTCTCCAACGGCTGCGCGCTGGGCAGTTGCCTGGAGGAGGCGCAGCTGCACGGGCTGCTCGAGGTCGCGGAACGGGACGCCTTCTTCACCACCTGGTACCGGCGCACCCCGCTCGACGCCATCGACCCGGACAGCGCCCGCGACCGCGCCGTGCCGCTGCTCGTCGAGCACCTCACCCAGCTCACCGGCCACCGCGTCCACCTCCTCGACGCCACCCAGGAACAGCACATCCCCTGCGTCGTGGCGCTCGCCGTGGACGAGGACGAGCGGGGGGACACCCCGCGCGCCGCCCTCGCGGCCGGCGCCCACCCCGACCCGGAACGGGCCGCCGTGCGCGCCCTGATGGAACTCGCGCCCCACCTGACCCTGCTGAGCTCCCGCTACCGGGCCCAGCGGGACAGGGCCCGCCGGCTGGCCCACGACCCCTCCCTCATCGCCCATCCCGCCGACCACGCCCTGGCCGCCGCCGCGCCCGAGGCGTTCGCGCGCCTGGCGTTCCTGCTCGACGGCAAGCCACCGCGCGCCTTCACCGAGGTGCACCACGGCCGACACCTGCCCCGCCACCACCGGGACCTCACCGAGGACCTGCGCGACCTCGTCGGCAGATACCTGGACACCGGGCTGGATGTCGTCGCCGTCGACCAGACGCCCGCCGAAGTGGCCGCGCTGGGCCTGTCGGCGGTCAAGGTCGTCGTCCCGGGCACGGCGGCGGTCACCTATGGCCCGCTCATGCGGCGCACCGAGGGACTGCCGCGGCTGACCGGTGTCCTGTCCACCGATCCCCACCCCTTCCCATGACCGGCCACCGCCGCGGCCCCGTCCCGCTGCCCCCGCCACCGCCGCCGGCCACGGTCGAGCACACCCTGGCGGCCGCGCGCCGCTGCGTCTGCGGCGGTGTCCCGCGCCCCGCGACCCTGCGGGGATGGGCCGCCGTGCTCGGCCACGCCCGCGGCGCCGGCCCCTTCGAGGCGCGGCCTGGCGAGAGCCCGGGCCTCCTCGGGCACGTGGGCGACACCCTGGTGACGGCCGGGGCCGGCACACCGGTGCCGGCCGGAAGCTATGCGTACGACCCCCTCGGGCACCGTCTGCTCCCCAGGGGCGCCGACCCCGCCCGGTCGTACGACGGGGCCCTCGCGCTGCGGCCGGCCGACGGCACGGGCGAGGCGGCGGAGCGGGTACGGCTCGTCGCCGCGGCGGCCGGCCTGTGCGCCCACCGGGCGCCGGGGGATCCGCACACCCTGCTGCTGTACGCCCGCGCCGCGTCCCCGGCGACATCACCCACGCCCCCGCGCGCCCACGGGCCCACGGCCGCGCGGGTGGAGGAGCCCGCGGCCGCGCGGGTGGACGACGCGCTGGCCGCCCTGCCCGCCCGGCCTCCCGCCTACGTCACCGCCTCGGCCCAACCGCCGACCGTCCGCGACCTGCTGACCCTGCTGCGCCGGGCGGCCCCCACCGCGCCCTACCGAATAACCGTCAACTCGGTGGCCGGCCTGGAACCCGGGGTGTACCGGGCCGGCACCGGCTCAGGCCCGCTCGAGCCCGTGTGGCGGGGGCCCACCGCGCCGTACGCCCATGTCCTCACCCGCGGCGGCCACCCCGCCGCCGCGGCTCTCGCCCACGCCGCGGCCGTCGTCCACCTCGTCGGAGGCGGGCCGCCGCGCGCCGCCGAAGCACTGCGGCTGCGGGTCGCCGCCTTCGGCGCGGGGCTCACCGCGTGGTGCGACGCCGCGCCGACCCCGGCCGCCGCGGCGTTCCTCGGTCTGACCCCCGGCGGGGCCGACGTGGTCTGCCACATCACCCTCGGCCACGCGCCACCCGAACCCCGCCTCCGTGTCCCCGTCCGCTTCGCCGTCTCCGGAGCACTGCCATGAACACCCCGCCCGACCCGGTGGTGCGCGTCGCCGGCGTCCCCCGCCGCACGCTCACCGTCCTGAACACGCCGAAGAGCCTCGAACTCGCCGAGAACATCCTGGACACCCGGGAACGGATCGCCGAGGAGGGCCGCCGCATCGCCGACGCCCTGCACCCGGTCATCGGACACCTGCCCGACCCCGCCCTCAAGCCCCGCGTCGTCGGGCTGCGTCGCGCGGCCCACCAAGGGCGCCCCCCTCGGGCCGCCGAGTGGGACCGCGCCGTGCGGGCCGCGCTGCCCGATCCCCTCGCCGACCGGATCCGGCGCTGGCTGGAGCGGCGCACGCGCTGCGCCGAGCACCTCGACACCCTGGCGGCCGTGTTCCAGGAGGAGACGCACGACGCGCTCGCCGCCTTCCGGGACGCCCTCGCGCAACCACGCTTCAGGCAGGGACTGCTGCACGCCGGCCCGGCGCTCGACGACGTCCTGGAGCGCTGGCTCGCCGACCCGGCGGGCCCTGCTCCCGGCACCAAAGCCCTGGTGAGCCTGGCCCGCTACCTGACCCGGGCCGCCGTGAAGACCAGCCCCCACGGCACGTTCACCGCCACCGGCCGCGCCCGCTGGACCGACCACGGGCCCTGGCTGCGCACTGGAGACCTGGAATCCCGCTCCACCACCGCCGAACTCAACCTCGCCCGGCTGCGCCGCGTCGCCGACGGCCTGCTCCGCACCCACCCGGCCCTGCGGGACGCCCTGAGCCTGCGCCGCAACCCGACCCTGACCGTCGCCGACGGCACACTGCGCCTGATCGCGCCCGGCCCCGGCGCCCGCATCACCGCTTTCCCGGCCGGGGACCGGGCCCCCGACCTGCTGGGCGCCCTGGAGAAGCCGGCAGGGGCCACCCCGGCCGACGCGGGCCCCGCGGTCCGGCGCTTCGTGACCGCCGGAATGCTCCAGGAAGACCTCCCCCTCGACGACCAGGAACCCTGTCACCTCGCCGCGCTCATCGGCTGGCTCAGCGACCACGCCCACCTCGTGCCGGCGGACACCCGCCACGCCCTGACGGCCCTGCGCTCCGCGCTGCCGCCCGCACCACGCCCAGCCCACCACGCCGACCGCCGCCGGCGCGCCCGCGCCGCCCGCGACCGGCTGCTCGCCGTCGAGCGGGCCCTGCGCCTCCCCGCCCCGCGCGAGCCGTACGAACGCCGCCCTGTCCACGAGGACTCGGTGCTCGACGGCACGGTGGCCACCCTCGCCCGCGCACCGTGGCAGCCGCTGCTCGCCGACCTCGCCTCGGTGGGCCGCGCCCTGGCCGTCCTCGACCGCGACCTGCCCGCCCGGTACGCGGCGGCCGCGTGGCTGGCCGACCGGTACGGCCCCCGGCCCCGAATACCGCTGCTTCTCGCCCTGCACGGGCTGCGGGAAGACCCGTCGCCCGCCGCCGAGCACGTCCGGGCGCTGCTGCGGCCCGGGTTCGGGGTGGACGACACGCTCCTGCGCGCCAGCCCGCTGCCCGCCGTGCGCCGCCTGGCCGACCACCGGGCCGCCACCCTGCGGGCCCTGCGGAACGGCACCCTGCCCACCGAGGCGGCCGCCCCCCGCCCGCCGCTCAGCCTCGCCCACTACATCCAGCCGCTGCCCGGCCCGGACGGCCTGCCGCACGCCGTGCTCAACGCCGTCACCGTCGGCCACGGCCACTGGCGGGGCCGCCTGGACCGGATGCGGGCCCGCGCCACCGGCGGTCCCGGTGGGTCCGGTAGCTCCGGCGGTCCCGTTGGCTCCGGTGGCCCGGGCGGTCCGGGTGGTCCCGGTGGCTCCGTGCCGCCGCCTCCCGCCGCCCGTACGGGCCCGGGCCGCATCCCCGTCGACATCGGCGGCCTGTACGCCTCGAACACCAACCTCCGGCACCCCACCCTGCCCCACGCCTTCGACCACCCGTTCACCCGGGGCGCCCCGAGCGGCCCCGGCCGCATCCCGCTCGGCGAGGTGACCGTGCACCTCGACCCGGCCACCGGGCTGCCCGTGCTCCGCTCCCCGCGCCACGGCCACGCCGACCTGATCCCCGTCCACCTCGGCCTGATGAGCCCTCTGCTGCTGCCACCACCGCTGGCGACACTGCTGCGCCTCTTCGGCGACCCCCACACGCTCTTCCGCACCGGACACCCCCTGCTGCCCGGGCCGTTCACCGAGGACGTGCCCGACCGGGGCTTCGTGAGCCTGCCCCGCCTCCAGGCGGGCCGCGTGGTGCTGCGCCGCCGCACCTGGCTCACCCGGGCCGCGGCCGTGCCACGCCGCGTGCCGGGCGAGCCCGACCACGAACACTTCCTGAGGCTCCAGGCATGGCGCCGTGAACTCGGCCTGCCCACGACCTGCTTCATCCGCACCCGCACCCTGCGGGGCGAGGCCCAGGACGCCTTCGCGGACAAGGGCTACAAGCCCGTCTACCTCGACTTCGCCTCCCCCCTCCTGATCCGCGCCCTCACCCGCTCGCTCGACGACCCGGACACCGTCGTCCACATCGAGGAGGCACTGCCGGAGACGAGCGCACACGACGGCCACGCACACGACGGCCAGGCACCCGACGACACCCCGTACACCAGCGAATTCGTCATCGAACTCCCCGGAGACTTCCATGCCCCAGCCGTCTGACCCGCCCCCCTCGTCCGGGCCGTGGACGGCCGTGCACCTCTTCCACCAGGGCGACCTCGACACCCTCCTGCTGGAGGCCGTCGTCCCCGCGCTGACCGGACTCGCCCGCGACGGACGCGTCCTGGGCCACTTCTTTCTGCGCTACTGGGAAGGCGGCCCCCACCTGCGGGTCCGGGTCCTCTCCGCCCCACCCGACGGCGCCGGCGCCCACGACACCGCCCGAGGACTCGTCGCCCGCTGGAACACCTGGCTGCGGGACCACCCCTCGCCACGCTCCGTCGACGAGGCGGCCTACCTCGGCTTCGCCGACCAAGCCGCCGCCCGCGAAGGGCTCTCCGGCTACGAACCATGGCGCGCCCTGCACGACCACGCGGAACCACGCCCCTACCTGCCCGAACACGACCGCTACGGAACAGGGGCCTCCCTCGCCGCGGTGGAGCGGCACTTCATGGAGGCCAGCGACTGCGCCGAAGCCCTCCTCGCCCGGCGCCCCCCGCCCGCCGAGCGGCTCTCTGCGGGTCTCGCCGTGGTCCTGCTGACCTGGGCCGTGGTGGAACCCGATCCGCGCCGCCGGCTCGACGCGCTGAGCGCCGGCGCCAAGGCGTGGCGCCGCATGCTCGGGCCCGCCTACGACACGGAGGCGTTCGACCGCGCCTACGCGCGCGCCCGGCCCGCCCTGGTCCGCCGGGCCGGACAACTCCTCGACCCTGAGGCGGGGCAACTCCCCGACCCCGCAGCGCGGGCCAGGCCGGAGGGCCCCGCCGGGCCCGTCGCCGCATGGCACGACAGCATCTCCCGGCTGCACGCCACGCTCCAGGCCCTCGAAGCGGCGGGGAGCTTCACTCCCGACCTCGCCGCCCTCCGCGACGACCCCTCCCTCCTCGCCCTCCCCAGCCCCCGCGCCGCCCTCACCGCCAACCGGTGCGCCCACCTGATGTGCAACCGACTCGGGCTGTACGGGCCCCAGGAGGCGCTGCTGCGCCACCTCGCCGCCCGCGCGGCCGCCGATCTGCACACCGCCGAGGCCGGGGGCCACCGGCCATGAGCCCGCTCCTCCTCTCCCTGCGCCCCGGCACCACCCTCGACGACGAGCACGGGCTGCTGACCGCACACCACCGCTGGGGCCGCACGACCCTCGGCCCCCACACCCCGCCGCTGGCCGAAGCGCTGCGCACCCTCGCGGCCGGACCCACCACCGTCGACGACATGACGGACCGCCTCCGGGCCACCGCGCGGCGCGCCGGACTGCCCACGGAACCCCAACTCGCCCTCCTCCACGGGGCCCTGGAACGGCTCGCGCACAGCGTCCGGCGCCACGCCACCACGGGCTCCCGCCGCGTGGCGACCGCCGAGCCCCTCGCCCCCGAGGCCGCGCCCCGCCCCGGCCCCGTCCCCGCCACACCGCTCACCCTGGACCGCGCCGCCCACCTGCGGCCGGTGGACGACCGACTCGCCCTGGAGTCGCCACGGTCGCGGTTCCGGCTCCGACTCGAGGACCCCGGGGTGGCGACGCTGCTCGCCCTGCTCGCGCGCCCCGCCTCCCGTGCCGAGCTGGCAGACCGCTGTGGCGATCTGACCGAGGACGCCCTGGCCGCCGTGGTGTCCCTGCTGTACTCCACTGGCTTCGCCCACCCCGCCCACGGCGCCGACCACCCCGCCGACGAAGCCGGCCACCCCGCCGACAACGGCGGCTGTGGCCAGGCCGGTCTTCCGCCCGGCTGGGCCTTTCACGAACTGCTCGCCTACGACGGCTCCCGGGCCGGCCCGCGCGACCGCCCGTACGGGCCCGTCTTCCCGCTGCGCGCCACCGAGCCACCGGCCCCGCCCGTCGCCCCGCCCCCCGCCGGACGCGTCATCCCCCTCGGCCGGCCGGACCTGGGCCGCGTGTGCCGAGAGGACCGCCCCTTCACCGACGTACTCGAATCGCGGACCTCCCGGCGCGCCTACGGCGAACAACCGCTCACAATAAGCCAGTTGGCGGAGTTCCTGTACCGCGCCGCCCGCGTCCGCACGCTGCTGGGCGCCCGCCCGGAGGACGACCGCCCCTACGCGATCACCAGCCGCCCGTACCCCAGCGCGGGCTCCGCCTACGAACTGGAGCTGTACGCCGCCGTCCACCGCTGCCACGGTCTTGACCGGGGTCTGTACCACTACGACCCACTCGGCCACGCCCTGACCGCCCTGCCCGGCGCCCCCGAAGCCGTCGACCGCCTGCTGCGCGAGGCAGCCGCCGCCACCGGTGGCGCGCCCCCGCCCGATGTGCACCTCACCCTGGTGTCCCGCGTCAAACGGCTGTCGTGGAAGTACGCCGCGCACGCGTACGCCCTGACCCTGAAGAACACCGGCGTCCTGCTGCAGACGCTCTGTCTCGTCGCCACCGCCATGGGCCTGTCAGGCTGTCCCGTGGGCGGCGGCGACAGCGAGACCCCGGTACGCGCCTTCGACCTCGCCCCGCACACCGAGATCCCGGTCGGCGCGTTTCTGCTCGGCAGCGCGCCGACTCCGCGCTGATCCGCGGAGAGCACAGCCGAAGGCTCGCGCGGAAAGCCAAGTGTTGTGCGCTGCGGGTCAATGACAGCGGGAACACCGGGGTCGGAGAATTCTTGTGCCTCCGTCGTTCGGCAACGGCTCCACCAGCCGGTTCAAGATATGCCGAAGGTTGGTGCAAGGCCCACCGCCGACGGTGGTGTTGGCCGCAGTGGCAGCCGGTCGCCGCCGCGAAAGAACGTTCCGGACCAGGAAAAGGAACGCCCCGGATCAGGAAAGCAGGAGTGCTGGAGACATGACCGTGCTCGCACAGCCCGGCCGACAAAGTGCGCCCCCCTACGCGGACCGCGCCCACCCGGACCCCGCCTCTCTGCTGCCGGACCCCGAGCCCTACCGGGTGCTCGGCGGCACGGCCGAACCCGACGGGCCGCTCTGGCTGGAGCTGTACCGCCGTCTGGTGACCGGCCGGCGCTTCAACGAGCAGGTGACGGCCCTGACCCGGCAGGGCAGGCTCGCCGTCTACCCCTCCTCCACCGGCCAGGAGGCGTGCCAGATCGCCGCCGCCCTGGCCCCGGCCGACCGCGACTGGCTCTTCCCCAGCTACCGGGACACACTCGCCGCCGTGACGCGCGGCGTCGACCCCGTCCAGGCGCTGACACTGTTGCGGGGCGACTGGCACAACGGCTACGACCCGCACACCCACCGGGTGGCGCCCCTGTGCACCCCCCTGGCCACCCAGCTGCCGCACGCGGTCGGCCTGGCGCACGCGGCGCGGCTGAAGGGCGACGACGTGGTAGCCCTGGCCCTGGTCGGCGACGGCGGCACCTCCGAGGGGGACTTCCACGAGGCGCTGAACTTCGCCGCCGTGTGGCGGGCACCGGTGGTGTTCCTGGTGCAGAACAACGGTTTCGCGATCTCGGTGCCCCTGGCCAAGCAGACCGCCGCGCCCAGCATCGCCCACAAGGCCGTCGGCTACGGCATGCCCGGGCGGCTGGTGGACGGCAACGACGCCCCGGCGGTCCACCACGTGCTCACCGAGGCGATCGGCAGGGCCCGCTCCGGGGCCGGGCCGACCCTGGTGGAAGCGCTCACCTACCGCATCGACGCCCACACCACCGCCGACGACGCGGGTCGCTACCGCTCCGACGCCGAGGTCGCCGCCTGGCGCGCCCACGATCCGATCACCCTGCTGGAGCGGGAGCTGCGCCACCACGGGCTGCTGACCGACACCGAAAGACAGCGGGCCGCCGAGGCCGGGGAGCGACTGGCGCGCCGGGTCCGCGCAGCGCTGGCGGACGACCCCCCGCTCACCCCCGCCGCCCTGTTCTCCCACGTCTACGCCGAGCCCACCGCGCAACTGCGCGAGCAGACCGCCCGGCTGCGCGCCGAGCTCGAGGCGGAGAGCGCCCGTACGCCCGACTTCTTACCGGAGCACGCCCGATGACCACCGCCACCATGGCCCAGGCCCTGGGCCGCGCCCTGCGCGACGCGATGGCCGCGGACCCCGCCGTCCATCTGATGGGCGAGGACATCGGCACTCTCGGCGGGGTCTTCCGGATCACCGACGGGCTGGCGAAGGAGTTCGGCGACGACCGCTGCACCGACACCCCGCTGGCCGAGGCCGGCATCCTGGGGACGGCTGTGGGCATGGCGATGTACGGGCTGCGGCCGGTGGTCGAGATGCAGTTCGACGCGTTCGCCTACCCGGCGTTCGAGCAGCTCGTCAGCCATGTCGCGCGGATGCGCAACCGGACCCGGGGCGCGCTGCCGCTGCCGCTGACCATACGGGTGCCCTACGGGGGCGGGATCGGCGGTGTCGAACACCACAGCGACTCGTCGGAGGCCTACTACATGGCCACACCGGGCCTCCACGTCCTCACCCCGGCCACGGTCGCCGACGCGTACGGGCTGCTGCGGGCCGCCATCGCCTCCGACGACCCGGTGGTCTTCCTCGAACCGAAGCGGCTCTACTGGTCCAAGGCACCCATCGACCTGGACCGGCCACCGCACACGCCACCCGTAGGGCGGGCGACGGTCCGCCGGGAGGGCACCTCGGCGACCCTCATCGCCTACGGGCCGTCGGTGCCGGTGTGCCTGGAGGCGGCGGAGGCCGCCCGCGCCGAGGGCTGGGACCTCGGCGTCATCGACCTGCGCACGCTGGTGCCGTTCGACGACGAGACGGTGTGCGCGTCGGTCCGCAGGACCGGGCGTGCGGTCGTCGTGCACGAGGCCACCGGCTTCGCCGGCCCGGGCGCGGAGATCGCCGCCCGCGTCACCGAGCGGTGCTTCCACCACCTCCAGGCCCCGGTGCTGCGCGTGACGGGCCTCGACATCCCGTACCCACCACCGATGTTGGAGCGCCACCACCTGCCCGACGTGGACCGGATCCTGGACGCGGTGGCGGGGCTCCAGTGGGAGAGCGAGTGGACGGCATGACCCAGGCGCGCGAGTTCCCCCTGCCCGACCTGGGGGAGGGGCTCACCGGGGCCGAGATCGTCCGCTGGCTGGTCGAAGTGGGCGACATGGTCACGGTGGATCAGCCGGTGGTCGAGGTGGAGACCGCCAAGGCGAGTGTGGAGCTGCCCTGCCCGTACGCGGGACGGGTCGCCGCCCGCTACGGCGCCCCCGGCGAGGAGATTCCGGTCGGAGCCCCGCTGCTGGCCGTCGGCCCACCGGACGACGGCGGGGACCGCACCCGCTCGGATGCGATGGCCCAGGCCGACGGTTCCGGCCGGGTACTCGTCGGCTACGGCACGACCACGAACACGACCACGGCCACGGCCTCCCGCCGACGCCGGCCGACCCACGGCACGGCGACCGCGCCGGACAGCCCCGCACCGGACGGCTCCACAGCGACCGCCCGGACCACCCGCCCCGGCACCGATCCGGTGCCGGTGATCTCCCCGCTCGTCCGCCGTCTGGCGCGGGAACACGAGCTGGCGCTCCAGGACATCACGGGGTCAGGCCCGAACGGCCTGGTGCTGCGTGCCGATGTGGAACGCGCCGTACGTGCCGCAGGCGCGGCCCGCCGCGACGGTGAAGGGCACGGCTCGCACGCACCAGGCGGAGCGCGCCGCCCGCGGACACCGCTCATCCGCCCCACCGCCACACCTGCCGAGGAAACCCGCGTCCCGCTGCGCGGCGCCCTCGCGGCCATGGCGGACAAGCTCACCCGCGGCCGAACCGAGATCCCCGACGCCACCTGCTGGGTGGACGCCGACGCCACCGCGCTCATGGCCGCCCGCCATCGCACCGGGCTGCCGCTGCTCGCGCTGCTCGCCAGGATCTGCGTGGGGGCCCTCGCCCGCCACCCGGAACTCAACGCCACAGTGGACACCGAGGCCCGGGAGATCGTGCGTCTGTCCGCAGTCCACCTGGGCTTCGCCGCCCACACCGACCGCGGCCTGCTGGTCCCCGTCGTCCGGGACGCCCACACCCTGACCGCCCGGCGCCTCGGCGAGGAACTGGCCCGCCTGGCCACCGAAGCCCGCGCAGGCAGCCTGACGCCGGCCGATCTCACCGGCGGCACGTTCACGCTCAACAACTACGGGGTGTTCGGCGTGGACGGCGCCACCCCGATCCTCAACCATCCCGAGGGAGCCATGCTGGGCGTCGGGCGCATCGTTCGCAAGCCCTGGTGTCACGAGGGCGAGCTGGCTCTCCGAGACGTCGTACAACTCTCCCTCACCTTCGACCACCGCCTCTGCGACGGCGGCACGGCAGGCGGTTTCCTGCGCTATGTGGCTGACTGCGTCGAACAGCCGATCACGCTGCTGGCCGACGTCTGAACGCCCGCCTGCCACGCGGGCGGGACGAGCTGACCGCACCAACTCAACGCTTCTCAACGGGGGAAAACCGAATGCTCGGCTCAGGTGACCGCGACACCGGCGCGACCTTGCGGGACCAGTGGGACCTACTGGGCGAAGAACAGCGGCGCGATCTGTTACGGCGCACCGTGGCCCACCTCGCCACCACGATCCTGGAGCGGACCGGCGGCGTCCTGGAAGAAGGCCGCCCGTTTCGCGCGGCGGGCTTCTCCCGCTCCCACGAACGGCGACTGAGGGAGCGGCTCGCCGCCGAGACGGGCCTGCCGCTGCCGGAGACGATCCTCTTCGACTACCCCACCCCCAAGGCGCTCGCCGCCCACCTGTACGAGCTGATGAGCGGCGGCCCCGCCGAGGTCACGGCCCCCCAGCGGGCCACCGCCGACGACGAGCCGATCGCGATTGTCGGCATGGCCGCGCGCTTCCCGGGCGGGGTGCGCTCGCCGGAGGACCTGTGGCGGCTGGTGGCCTCCGGCCGGGACGCGATCGGCCCGTTCCCCACCGACCGGGGATGGGACGTGGAGGCGTGCTACGACCCGGACCCCGGCCGCCCGGGCACCTACTACCAGCGGGAAGCGGGCTTCCTGGCCGACGCCGACAAGTTCGACCCCGATCTGTTCGGCATCAGCCCGCGCGAGGCGCTCGCCATCGGCCCGCAGCACCGGCTGCTGCTGGAGACCGCGTGGGAGGGCATCGAGCGTGCGGGGATCGACCCCGACTCCCTCCGGGGCAGCAGGACCGGTGTCTTCATCGGAGCTGTCGGCATGGACTACGGTCCCCGACTCCACGAGGCGCCCGCCTCGATGGAGGGGTATCTGCTGATGGGCACCACCCCCAGCGCCTTCGCCGGCCGCATCGCCTACACCCTGGGCCTGGAAGGCCCCACCATCAGCGTCGACACGGCCTGCTCCTCCTCCCTGGTGGCCCTGCACTACGCGGCCCAGTCCCTGCAGCGGGGCGAATGCGCCCTCGCCCTGACGGGCGGCGTCATGGTGTTCGCCACTCCCGGCATGTTCATCGAGTTCAGCCGCAAGCGGGCCCTGGCCCCCGACGGCCGGTGCAAGGCGTTCGGCAGCGACGCGAACGGCTTCGGCCTCTCCGAAGGCGCCGGCATGCTCGTCCTGGAGCGGTTGTCGGACGCGCGGCGCAACGGTCATCGGGTGCTGGCGGTCGTACGGGGTTCGGCGGTCAACCAGGACGGCGCGTCCAACGGATTCACCGCTCCCAACGGTCCTTCTCAGCAGCGGGTGATCCGGCAGGCGTTGGCGAACGCGGGGCTGGCGGCGGCCGAGGTGGACGCGGTCGAGGCGCATGGCACGGGCACTCGGCTCGGTGACCCCATTGAGGCGCAGGCGTTGCTGGCCACCTATGGACAGGGGCGTGCGGAGGGGCGGCCGCTGTGGCTGGGGTCGTTGAAGTCGAATATCGGGCATGCCCAGGCGGCGTCCGGGGTCGCGGGCGTGATCAAGATGGTGATGGCGCTGGGACGGGGTGAGTTGCCGCGTACGTTGCATGTTGAGCGGCCGTCGGGGGAGGTGGACTGGTCGGCGGGTGCGGTGTCGCTGTTGACGGAGCACAGGGCGTGGCCGGAGGTGGAGCGGCCCCGGCGGGCGGGGGTGTCGTCGTTCGGTGCCAGCGGTACGAACGCTCACGTGATTCTTGAGCAGGCGCCGGAGTCGCAGGAGGCCGACGGGTGCGGTATCGCTCCGGTGCGGGGGGCGGTGCCGTGGCTGGTGTCGGGGCGGGGTGAGGCGGGTGTGCGGGGTCAGGCGGCTCGGTTGGGGGCGTGGCTAAGTTCCGAAAGCGACATCGGTATGGCTGCGGTTGGTCATGCGTTGGCCACGCGCCGTGCTGGTCTGGACAGTCGTGCGGCGGTGGTCGCGGCGGATCGTGAGGGTTTCCTGGCCGGGTTGGAGGCGTTGGCGTCCGGTGGTCCGGCGGCGGGTGTGGTGCGTGGTTCCGTGGTGCCGGGGGCTGATCGGGTGGTGTTCGTCTTTCCGGGTCAGGGTGCGCAGTGGGTGCGGATGGGGTTGGAGCTGGCGGGGTCGAGTGAGGTGTTCGCGGCGCGGTTGGCGGAGTGTGAGGAGGCGTTGTCGGAGTTCGTGTCGTGGTCGTTGGGGGAGGTGCTGGCTGATGAGGGGGCCCTGTCGAGGGTGGATGTGGTGCAGCCGGCGTTGTGGGCGGTGATGGTGTCGCTGGCGGCCTGGTGGCAGCACCATGGCATCGAGCCCGCTGCGGTGGTCGGACACTCCCAGGGGGAGATCGCGGCGGCTTGTGTGGCCGGAGCGTTGAGTGTGCGGGATGCGGCTCGGGTGGTGGCGTTGCGCAGCCGTGCGTTGCTGTCGCTGGCGGGTGAGGGTGGCATGGCCTCCATCGCCGCCCGCGCGGACCAGGTGGCGGGGCTGATCGAGACCTGGTCAGGGCGAGTGTCCATCGCGGCGGTCAACGGCCCGACCACGACGGTCATCTCCGGTGACCGGGATGCGCTGTCCGAGGTGATTGCCGGGTGTGAGGAGCAGGGGGTACGGGCGCGGTGGATCGCGGTGGACTACGCGTCCCACGGTGCGCATGTGGAGTCCGTACGCGACCAGC